>JANNKM010000103.1:0-5950 GCA_031396305.1 Rhizobacter sp. | reverse complement strand
GCGTCGCGCAACGCGAACAGACCATTGGCCAGGGTGGCATCTACCCTGGCAGCGAACTCGGCTTTGTGTTCCAGACCCTGCGCGCCAATGACCTGATCTGGCCGAACGTGATCAACAACTACCTCAAGGGCAAGTCGCCCGAGGCCTTCGACCTGCTGTACTGGAACGCCGACGCCACCAACCTGCCCGGCCCGATGTACGCCTGGTACCTGCGCAACATGTACCTCGAGAACAACCTGCGCCTGCCGGGCAAGTTGACGATGTGCGGAACAAAGGTCGACCTGGGCGACATCGACGTGCCGAGCTACGTGCTGGCGACGCAGGAAGACCACATCGTGCCGTGGCGATCGGCCTACCAAACCACCCAACTCGTGAGCGGCAAGTCGCAGTTTGTTCTCGGCGCGAGCGGCCATATCGCCGGCGTCATCAACCCGGCGTCGAAGAACAAGCGCAGCTACTGGACCGGTGGCGAGCAGGGTGACGACGCCGAGAAGTGGCTCGCCGGCGCAACCGAAACGCCGGGCAGCTGGTGGACGCACTGGATGAAGTGGCTGTCGCCGAAGGGCGGCAAGGCCGTGGCCGCCCGGCGCAAGCTCGGCGGCAGGAAGTACCCCGTCGTCGAGCCGGCGCCAGGGCGCTATGTGAAGGTCAGAGCGGACCAGAAAGCATGAACTACGACAACATCCTCACTGCCGAGCATGGTGACAGCGGCAGCAAGGTCGCGTTGCGCACCGGCGTCATCACGCTGAACCGTCCGAAGCAGCTCAACGCGCTGAATGATGCGTTGATGGACGACCTGGGCGCGGCGCTGAAAGCCTTTGATGCCGACGACAACATCGGCTGCATCGTCGTCACCGGCAGCGAGAAGGCCTTTGCTGCCGGCGCCGACATCTCGGCCATGGCGAGCTTCGATCACATGCACGTCTACAAGACGGGCTACATCACCCGCAACTGGGAAACCGTGACGACGATTCGCAAGCCGGTGATCGCCGCAGTGGCCGGCTTCGCGCTCGGCGGTGGTTGCGAGCTGGCGATGATGTGCGACTTCGTCATCGCTGCCGTGACCGCGAAGTTCGGCCAGCCCGAAATCAAGCTCGGCATCATTCCCGGTGCGGGCGGCACGCAGCGCCTGCCGCGCGCGGTGGGCAAGGCAAAGGCGATGGACATGGTGCTGACGTCGCGCCTGATCGACGCCAATGAGGCCGAACGGGCCGGGCTCGTCTCCCGCGTCGTGCCGGCGGACAAGCTGATGGACGAGGCGCTCGCCGCCGCCGCGGTGATCTGCAGCCTGAGCTTGCCCAGCGTGATGATGGCCAAGGAGGCGGTGAATCGCGCGTTCGAGGCGCCACTCGGCGAGGGCGTTCGCTTCGAGCGGCGCCTATTTCATTCGCTGTTCGGCACCGCGGACCAGCAAGAGGGCATGGCTGCCTTCCTCGCGAAGCGCAAGCCCGCGTTCCAGCATCGCTGACTCGAGCCGGGACGCCGATGGGGGTATGCAAGTCGGCTGCGAGTTCATTGAGTGTTGCAAAGGAGAGTGGACATGAGCAAGTACGTAATGTTGGGCAACTGGACCGACCAGGGTGTTCGTAACGTCAAGGACACCGTCAAGCGTTCGCGTCTCGCGCGCGAACTTTTCGCCGCGATGGGGGTGAACGCCCGCGAGTGGATTTTTACACTGGGTCAATACGACGTTGTGCTGACGGTGGAGGCGCCGGACGATGAGACATTGACGAAGGCCGCCCTCGCCCTGGCCCTGCAGGGCAACCTGCGCACGACGACGCTGCGCGGCTTTGGCGAAAAGGAGATGGAGGCCATTCTTGCTGGTCTGCCCTGACCGCTGCCCCTGCGGCACCGCCGCGGCCCGCGAAGCCATTCGTCGCGCCGCGGTGCGCGCTGCGATGAGGGAAACCCACCTGTCAAGACGCTGGCGGTCCGGTTCAAATTCGCGTACCGACGGTCCCGGCGAACTCTTCCGGCAACGCACGACAACAGCAGGAGACACAACGTGAACCGACTGCTCGACGGCTATTGCCGTCTTCTCGACGCCATGATGGCGCTTGCGCTGGCCATCATGGTGGTGCTGGTGTTCGGCAACGTGGTGCTGCGCTACGCCTTCAATTCGGGGATCACCGTGAGCGAAGAGGTGAGCCGCTGGCTGTTCGTGTGGATGACGTTCCTGGGCGCCATCGTCGCGCTCAAGGAGCATGCCCACCTGGGCAGCGACATGCTGGTGTCGCGCCTGCCCACGGGCGGCAAGAAGGCTCTGCTCGTCGTCGGCCATGTACTGATGATCTATTTCACCTGGCTGATCTTTTCCGGCAGCCTGCAGCAGGCCAGGATCAACTACGACGTCGAGGCCCCGGTCACCGGCGCGTCGATGGCGATCTTCTACTCTGCCGGCGTGGTTTTTTCGGTCTCGGCGGGGATATTCCTGGTGTATGAGCTCTGGCTGGCGCTGAGCGGCCAGCTCAGCGACAAGGATCTGGTGATGGTCAAGGAGTCGGAAGAAGCCGCCGAACTCGAGGCCCTGCAGGCCGAACTCGCGCACGACCACGCCGACATCCCGGCACACATGCAAGGCCCCGGAGGGAAGAAGCCATGACTGTCGCGATCTTCCTCGGCGCCCTGATCGGTGCCATGGCGCTGGGAATTCCCATCGCCTACGCGTTGCTCGCCTGCGGTGTCGCGCTGATGTGGCACCTCGACCTGTTCGACGCGCAGATCCTGGCGCAGAACCTGATCAACGGTGCCGACAGCTTTCCGCTGTTGGCGGTGCCGTTCTTCATGCTCGCCGGCGAGATCATGAACGTCGGGGGCTTGAGCCAGCGCATCGTCAACTTCGCGCTCGCGCTGGTGGGCCACGTCAAGGGCGGCCTGGGCTACGTGGCCATCGTCGCGGCGATCCTGCTGTCGGCCCTGTCGGGCTCGGCGGTGGCGGATGCGGCGGCGCTGACGGCGCTGCTGCTGCCGATGATGGTCGCTGCCGGCCACGACAAGGCGCGCTCGGCCGGCTTGATCGCCGCGTCGGGGGTGATCGGTCCGGTGATTCCGCCCTCGATCGGTTTCGTCATCTTTGGCGTCGCCGCCAACGTTTCGATCTCCAAATTGTTCCTGGCCGGCATCTTCCCTGGCATCCTGATCGGCGCGTCGCTGTGGATCACCTGGATGATCCTGGTGCGCAAGGAGAAGCTCACACCGCCGCCGCGCAAGTCCGGCGCCGAGGTGTGGCAGGCGGCACGCGACGCGACCTGGGCGCTGATGCTGCCGGTGATCATCCTGGTCGGCCTGCGCTTCGGCATTTTCACGCCCACCGAAGCGGCGGTCGTCGCGGCGGTCTATGCGCTGTTCGTTTCGACCGTGATCTACCGCGAACTCCATCTCAACCAGTTGTACGCGGTGTTCGTCACCGCCGCCAAGACGACCTCGGTGATCATGTTCCTGGTCGCCGCGGCGCTGGTGTCGGCTTGGCTGATCACGGTGGCGCAGATCCCCGACCAGGTGGTGACGCTGCTCAAGCCCTTCATGGACAACCAGACGCTGCTGCTGATCGCGATCATGGTGCTGTGCATGCTGGTGGGCACGGCGATGGACATGACGCCGACGATCCTGATCCTCACGCCGGTGCTGATGCCGATCGTCAAGCAAGCCGGGATCGACCCGATCTACTTCGGCGTGCTGTTCATCATCAACAACTCGATCGGCTTGGTCACACCGCCGGTGGGTACCGTGCTCAACGTCGTGGCCGGAGTCGGGCGCATGAAGATCGACCAGGTCACGAAAGGCGTGCTGCCCTTCATGCTGGCCGAGTTCGTGATCCTGTTCCTGATGGTCCTTTTCCCTCAACTCGTCACGGTGCCGGCCAAGTGGTTTGGGGGCTGAGGCATGATGCGCACGGCTTTTTTCAACTCTTGTCCAGGAGACAAACCATGATCCGTATGACCCGCCGCGCACTCGTCGTGGTGCATGTTGCCGCATTCGCCGCCATGATGCCGTTTGTCGCGGCGCAGGCGCAGGACGTCAAGGAACGCACCTTCAAGCTCGCGCTGCAGAACCCGAAGGGCCACCCGCTGGCCACCGGCGCCGAGAAGTTCTCCGAACTCGTCGGTGCCAAGAGCGGCGGCAAGATGAAAGTCAACATCTTCCCCGGCGGCACGCTGGGCGGCGACGCCCCCAACGTGTCGGCGTTGCAGGGCGGCACGATTGAATTCGTGTTGTTGAACTCGGGCATCCTGGCCTCGCAGGTCAAACCCTTCGAGGTCTACGACTTCCCCTTCATGTTCGCCAGTGCCAAGGAAGCCGATGCGGTGGTTGACGGCGCCTTCGGCCAGAAGATGCACGCGATGCTGGCCGACAAGGGCATCGTCGGCCTGGCCTATTTCGAGCTGGGCTTTCGCAACCTCACGAACAGCAAGAGGCCGATCAATACCGTGGAAGACATCGCCGGCCTGAAGCTGCGCGTGATCCCCAATGCGATCAACGTCGATTGGGTCAAGGCGCTCGGCGCCAACCCCACGCCGATGGCCTTCCCCGAGGTCTACGCCGGGCTGGAACAAAAGGCGATCGACGGGCAGGAGAACCCATTGAGCGTGATCCTCGCGAACAAGTTTTTCGAGGTGCAGAAGAACCTGGCGGTGACGAACCACCAGTACAACCCGCAGTCGCTGATCTTCAGCAAAAAGGTGTGGGACACCTTGAGCGCCGCCGAGAAGAAGGTCCTCCAGGACGCCGCCGCGGAAGCCTCCAAGTTCCAGCGCCAGGTCAACCGCGACAAGGCCGCGACCGACCTCGCCGAGTTGAAGAAGGCCGGCATGCAGGTGACCGAGTTCTCGCCCGCCGAACAGGCCAAGCTGCGCGACAAGCTCAAGCCCGTCGTCGACAAACACGGCGCTGCGATCGGTAGCACAGTCGCAGAACTGCAGGCCGAATTGGCCAAGGTGCGGTAGGAACGCCAACTCTGGAAACCGCCGCCTGCCGCACTGGGCAGTGGCGGGCCTGACCGACCGCATCTGGCTCAGCAGCCCTGTGACCGTGGACGACCTGCAGCGCCGTGGCCGAAGCGAAGGCGCTGCCACGAATCCGGGCACGACGATCAAACGGCCTTCGAATTTTCTGCGAGGACTCGAGCCATGAAGATACTCATGCTGCACGGCATCAACCACAACATGTTCGGCAAGCGCGACCCGAAGCAGTACGGAACCGTCACGCTGGCGCAGATCGATGCGCAACTGCAGGCGCTGGGCAAGGAACTCGGTGCCGAGGTCGAGAGTTTCCAGACGAACAGCGAAAGCGCGATGTGCGAGCGCATCCACCAGGCCTATTCCGAGCGCAAGGACGCGGTGCTGATCAACGCCGGCGCGTGGACCCACTACAGCTACGGCATCCGCGACGCGCTGGCGATCCTCACTTGCCCGGTGGTCGAGCTGCACATGTCGAACATCCACGCGCGCGAAGCGTTCCGTCATGTCTCGGTATTCGCCGAGATCGTGAAGGGCCAGATTTGCGGCTTCGGCGTCGACAGCTATTTGCTCGCGCTGCGCGCCGCGGTGTCTGCCGCGCGTGGCGCCACCTGATCGGCGCCCCTGCGACCACCACCACCCTCACCGCCGCGGAGACTTGCGATGATTACCGGAACGACCGCGCTGATTGCGCACATCGGCTTCCCGACGCACACGTTCAAGTCGCCGATGATCTACAACCCCTATTTCGAGCAGGCCGGCATCGATGCCGTCGTGGTGCCGATGGGTTGTCGCCCGGAGGCTTTTCCAGCCCTCCTGAAAGCCGTCTTCAGGCTTGAGAACATCAAGGGCGCGTTGATCACGATGCCGCACAAGGTGGTCACCGTGGGGCTGCTCGACGAAGCCACGCCGACGGTGCAGATCGCCGGCTCGTGCAACGCGGTGCGCCGCGCCGCCGATGGCCGCCTGCAGGGCGACATGTTCGACGGCGAAGG
>JANNKM010000036.1:0-12515 GCA_031396305.1 Rhizobacter sp. | reverse complement strand
CGCCCGGTTAGCGCCACGTTAGGCGGCGTAGAGGGGTACTACCATTGGTTCAGCACCTGCGGAAAATAAAGCCGGAAGTCAAGCGGACCCTACGCGCTGAGACCGGTAATAAGTGCGCAAATCCAGGCTGCGCCAGTTGGCGTGTTCACTTTCACCATATCAAGCATTGGGCGGTCTATCGAGCACATGCTACAGCCGACATGATCGCCGTATGCCCTACATGTCACGATGCATGCCACCACGGCACTATCAAGATCGATGACGCCACGCTCTACGCTTGGAAGGGCATTACGAGGACCTCCTCCGAGCGAACTGCGAATCTCAGCGTTGAACCCGCTGAAAGAGTACAACTTCTGGTGGGCAGAACGTACTTGGCTACCGTCGATCAGCAGGCGCTCACGATCTTCAGATTAGACAGTGGCGATCAACTATCCTTTCGAGTCCTCGACCGTGATCTTCTTCGACTACAGGCGCGCCTATGCAGTCGCGACGGCACAGAGCTATTTCGAGTCGTAGATAACACGGTACGCGTGGACAATCGGTTAGTGACATTTGACAGCCGCCCGGGTCGTGCACTGATTACAGTCCCAGTGTCCGAGGAATTCATTCCACAGTGGGTAGTGGCGCAGGTGCGGCAGAGTCACCCGCAATACGGCGCAAGCGGTGTATTGGTAGCCATCGATCTGGAGGTTGTTCGTCCCGGAGAAATTCGCGTAATGGGTTTCTGGAGATCAGGTGAGAAATACCTTGTGGCGCTCGAAGATTGCATCGTGTTCTGCGATCAACTTCGTCCACGTGCTGCTGTGATATTTGGTGGCGGAGGCGGCCTTCACTTTTCTGGAAATGTCTCCCAAGCATTTCATTTCTGAGCGTCTGCCTTGGAATGGGACCGCGGTGCCTATGCTTTCGCGTTAGCATCCATATGCGACGCATAACGCTTCATTCCATCGGACCACCTTCTCCTAACGAAAGACATGCAAATGACGCATAGCCAGCCAATGGAGCGGATGACCCCGTGCTGCGTACTTCGGCGCCGCTCATCGGCGCGCTAGGCGCCACACATCACTACATCGCCGGGTTCCCAGATGCTCAAGGACAACTTCATCGACGTCGGCTCGATCAAGACGCGTTTCTGGGAGGCAGGCACCGCGCGTTCTACCGTGCTTCTGCTCCATGGAATCGGCTGCTCGGTACTCGAATGGGAACGCAATATCGAAGCATTTGCGGCAAACCACCGCGTGCTGGCGCTGGACCTCCTGGGCTTCGGACTGACAGACAAGCCCGGGGACGAAACCTACAGTCTGCGTCGCCTTGCTCAGTTCGTTCTGGACTTCATGAAGGTGAAGGCGGTGAATCAGGCCCATCTTGCTGGCAACTCCCTGGGCGGACGCCTCGCACTGGAGTGTGCCGCCATCGCACCGCAGCAAGTCGCATCGCTGTTGCTCGTGGACCCGGCTGGCATGGAGCGGCAAGGGGCGCTTTTCGAGTTCCGTCTTGCAACGCTGCCGGTTCTGGGCGAGATCTTCACCTGGCCCAATCGCCTGGGAACGAAGATGCTTTGGCGAAAGGCGTTTGCCGCGCCGTCGTCGTTCGTCACCGCGGAACTGGTTGCCACCAAGGTCTCGCTGGCTCGTCTGCCTGGCGCCCAATCCGCGTTCCTGAAAACGCTGCGTGGCTTCCTCGACCTCCAGGGCTTTCGCCCGGAGCTGGTTGCGCAGCTACATGCGGTGCTCCCTGGCATCCAGGCGCCCACTTTGGTTGTCTGGGGTCGAGACGACCGGTTTGTCCCCTTCACCCATGCGGAGATCCTGCGCCGGACGCTGCCGAAGGTAGAAGTCCAGATCTGGGAACGCTGCGGACATGCGCCGCAGGTCGAATGTTCACAGCACTTCAACGAAGCGGCGCTCGGGTTTTGGCGTCGAGTTGACACAACCGGCAACTGAAGACCGGGCGCAGTGACGCGTAACCCTGCTCTCAACCGAATGCCCAACGAGGACCGAACATGCTCAAGGGTTCATGTCACTGCGGATCCGTTCAATGGCAGTTCCAGGGGATGCCAGAGTCGGCAACGGCTTGCAACTGCACCGCCTGTCGTCGCTATGGCGTGCTGTGGGCCTATGACTACGAGGGCGAAGGAATCCACGTCTCGGGCGTGACCAAGGCGTACGTTCGCGGAAAGTCACTTGGTTTTCACTTCTGCCCGGAGTGCGGCTGCGTCGCCTACTGGCGCTCGCTGGAGCCCAATGAAGAGGGCCGGCGCCGCATCGCAGTCAATCTGCGCCTGACGGAGCCAGAACCCATTGCCGACCTCCCGATCGATCACTTCGACGGATTGGACAAGTGGGAAGACCTGCCGCGGGACGGAAGATGCATTCGGGACCTTTGGTTCTAGCCGCCCCCACATGCACGTCTCTGCGACGGCGAGAGGCGCAGCCGACCCGTGAGCAATGCGTCACGCCCCGGCTCGTCCTCCAGACAGTTCGCGATGGCGCGGCGCAGCGTCGTGTCCTGCTCGCCGATCGGGCTCAAGAAGGCGCGTGGCAGGCCGATATTCCCGGCACGACGCGTGACGGTTGCGCTTGCCTGCACGCCTAGTCCGACCTCTTGACCGGCCCCTTGACCAACGTTAGCGAGAGCGCGCGTTTCGAACCTCTGCTCAACCCCAACCCATGGCCCTTTCGACGCCGCTGCGCTCCAACGCAGCCGACTCTGGCCGCGACGCCCAGGCCGCACTGCTCGACCTGCACGCGGTTGTGCTCTCGCATGCCGATCTGCGCAGTGCCGCGGCGGCGTTGGTGCGCGAGACCGCGCTGCAATTCGGTTACGACCGCGTCTGCCTCGGCTTTGCGCGAGGCGACCGTATGGAGTTGCTCGCGCTGTCCGACGGCTTGCCCGCGGCCGACGGTACGCCGCTGGCCGAACGCCTGAATGCGGCGCTGGCTGAAGCACTGGACCAGCGCGCCAGCCTGCTGCTGCCCGAGTCGCGCGCCCAGGCGCAGCCGCGCATCACGCTGGCGCACAGGGCCCTGCTCGATGCCGAGGGCGGCTGTGCCGCCAGCGTGCCGATCGTCGCCGCGGGCGTGACGGTCGGCGCGCTGTGCGCGCAGCGCCGCGGCAGCGCAGTGATCGGGCCGCGCGACCTCGAGGTTCTCGAACACCTGGCGTGCCTGGCCGGCCCGGCGCTGAACCTGATGCGCCTGAACGAGCGGCCCTTGCGCGAGACCGTTCTGCAACGCCTGAGCCAGGGGTGGGAGCGCTTGAAACAACCGCAAAAGACCGGCCTGCGCTACGCGCTGATCGGTACGGCGCTGTTGCTGGCGGGTCTGACGTGGCTCCCCGCCGACGTTCATGTGGGCGGACACGCACGCCTCGAAGGCGCGGTGCAGCGCGTCCTGGTCGCGCCGGCCGACGGCTTCTTGAAGCGCGTGCACGCCCGCCCGGGGGATTCGGTTCAGGCGGGTCAGACCTTGATCGAACTCGCCGAGCAGGACTTGCAGTTGGAAAAAATCCGCTGGCAAAGCCAGTTGGCGCAATTCGAGAACGCCTACGGCGCTGCCAACGCGCGCGCCGACCGGGCGCAACTGGTGATCAACCAGTCGCGCATTGCCGAAGCCGAGGCCCAGCTCGAACTCGTCGAGATGAAGCTCGCGCGCGGCCGCATCGAGGCCCCGTTCGACGGCCTCGTGATCCAGGGCGACCTGAGCCAATCGCTGGGCGCGCCGCTGCAGCAGGGCAGCGAGCTGATGACGATCGCGCCGCGTGACCAGTTCCGCGTCATCGTCGAGATCGACGAACGCGACATCGCGGCGCTGCGCGTCGGCCAGGCCGGCTCGGTGGCGCTGTCGGCGCTGCCGTGGGACAGCCTGGCGGTGCGCGTCAAACGCATCACACCGATCGCCACCGCGCTGGAGGGCCGCAACGTGTTCGAGGTCGAGGCCGAGCTGCTCGAAAAGTCGGCCGAGCTGCGCCCGGGCCTGCAAGGCAGTGCGCGCATCCATGTCGGGCGCCAGCCCTTGCTGTGGAGCGGCTCGCGCAGGCTCGTCGAGGCGGCCAAGATGACGTGGTGGGAGTGGTTCGGTTGAGTGGCCTGAGCGCGCCTGCCGCGCCGCTGCTCAGCCCGCGGTGGTTCCGTATCGCTGCATTGCGGCCGCGTCTGGATCCGCAGGCGCACGCCGAGCGCGTGTCGTACCGGCGCGCCATTTGGCATGTGCTCGTGCGTGCCGACGGCAGCCGCAGCTTTCGCCTGAATTCGGCCGCCTACGCCCTCGTCGGCCGCTGCGACGGCACGCTCAGCGTGCAGCGCCTGTGGGACCTGCTGCTCGCCGAGCTGAAAGACGACGCGCCGACGCAAGATGAACTGCTGCAATTGCTGGCGCGGCTGCATTCCGCGCGGCTGCTCAGTTTCGATCGCAAGCCCGACTTCGGGCCACAAGGAACGGTCGCCGCGCAGGATCTTGCCGACACGCCGCGCAGCGCCAACTCGCTGCTGTCGATTCGGGTTCCGCTGGGTCGGCCGGACCGCTGGCTGCGCCGTGTCGCGCCGCATCTGGGGTTCCTGTTCACGCCGGCGGCGCTCGCGCTGTGGGGATTGATTGTGCTCGCGGGCGGGGTCGCAGCGTTGCTCAATGTCGGCGTGCTGCTGGCGCACGCCCAGACCTGGACGTCCGCGCCGCGCATGCTGCTGATGGTGTGGATGGCCTATCCTGTCGTCAAGGCACTGCATGAACTGGCGCACGCTTTTGCGCTCGTGCGCTTGGGCGGCAAGGTGCCGGAATGGGGCATCACGATCTTGATGTTCACGCCGGTGCCCTATGTCGACGCGTCGGCCGCTTCGACGCTGCCCAGCCCGAGGCAGCGCCTGTTCGTGAGTGCTGCGGGCATCATGCTGGAACTGCTGCTTGCCGCTCTCGGCTTGGCGGTCGCCTTGAACGTGCAGGCCGGTTGGCTTCGCGACATGGCCTTCGCGGTGTTCTTCATCGGCAGCGTCTCGACGCTGGTCGTGAACGGCAATCCGTTGTTGCGCTTCGACGGCTACTACGTCTTCACCGACGCGCTGCAACTGCCCAATCTGGCCACACGCAGCACGCGCCACTGGCTCGGCTGGCTGCGCCAGCGCGTGCTCGGCGCGGCCGGCGAGCCTGTCGTTCCAGCCATCGGCGAGCGGCCCTGGTTATGGGCTTACGCGCCGGCGGCATGGGCCTACCGGTTGCTGATCGGCGCGACGATCGTGTTCTGGCTCGGCGGGCTGTCGTTCCTGCTCGGCGCAGCGATCGCGCTGTACTTCGTCTGGGCGCTGGCGCTCCAGCCCTTGCTCGCGCTGGGCCGCTTCTTGCAGGGCGCGGCGCTGGCCGAGACCGAGCGGCGGATCGCGCGGCGCCGCGCCTGCCTCGTGGGCGCCGGCGCGCTCGCGCTCGCAGGCTTCGTGCCGCTGCCGTTTGCCAGCGTCGTCCAGGGCGTCGTCTGGTTGCCCGAGCAAGCCCGGGTGCGCGCCGAGACCGACGGCTTCGTCCAGCGCATTCACGTGCGCGACGGCCAGAGCGTGCGCGCCGGCGAATTGCTGTTCACGTTGAGCGCGCCGCTGCTGGAACCGGAACGCGCACGCCTGGCGGGCCGCGTCACGGCGCTGGAGGCCGAGCGTTACCAGGCCTTGCGGACCGACCCGTCGCGCGCCGTGGGCGTTGAACACGAACTCGACAGCGCGGCAAGCGAACTCGCGCGCACCGAAGAACGCCTCGGGCAACTCGAGGTTCACGCGAACGCCGACGGTGTCGCCGCGATCAATCATGCCGACGACCTGGTCGGGCACTTCGCCAAGCAAGGCACGCTGCTCGCGCACCTGCTGACGCCCGAAGCGACCATCGTGCGCGTGGCCATCCCGCAGGAGCAAGCCAGTCTGGTGCAAACCAGCAGCCGCGAGGTCAGCGTGCGCCTGGCGGACAACCCCGGGCAAGCCCGCAGCGGCGAGCTGCTGCGCGACGTGGCCGGCACCGTGGCCAAACTGCCCAGCGCGGCGCTGGGCGACCGTGGCGGCGGTGCCATCGTCACCGTTCCCGACGACAAGCTGGGGCTCACCCCGGCGCAAGGCGTCGTGCTCGCCGACGTTCGGCTGAGTTCCGCGCCGGCTGAACGCGTCGGCGGGCGCGCCTGGGTGCGCATCGACCATGGTTCGGCACCGCTTGCGGTGCAGGCGACGCGTCGCCTTCAACAACAGTTTCTGAAACATTTCAACCCGTCGCAGTGAGCGTGATGCCCTGCCCGCCTGCGGCGTTGGCCGGAGAGTCCGTGCCATGACAAGCGCCAACCGGAGCGCCGCGCCGCTGCCCATTCCCGGCGTCGTGTGGGGTGAATATCCGCAGCGCCTCGAGACTGCCGCGGCACCCGCGGCACCTCTCGCAGCGCAGATCGTCGAGGCGCTGCGCGCTCGGCTCGGCTTGGCCCTCGCCATCCCGCGCGCCGCACTGCGCCGCCGGCACGGCGCGCAGACCCTGCAAAGCGTGCGCTCGCAGCAGGCCGCTTGGGCGTGCCTGGACCCGGTCGCCCATGGCGCACGCCTGGCCGACTTGCGGGCGCGCCTGGCACGTGACGGCTGGGACGGCCGGAACGCCGAATTGCGCCCCCAAGCGCTCGGCTGCGTCGCCGCCATCGGCGAGCGCGTCTTGGGCCGCAACCCGTACGACAACCAATTGTTGGCCGCCGACGTGCTGCTCGACGACCGGCTCGCCGAGATGGCCACCGGCGAGGGCAAGACCTACGCCGCCGCGCTGGCCGCGGCGGTGGCCGGCTTGGCCGGCGTTCCGGTGCATGTGATGACGGCGAATGACTATCTCGTGCAGCGCGACGCACAACAGCTCGCGCCGTTCTTTTCCGCGCTCGGCTTGACGCTGGGCAGCGTAGTCGCCGCGTCGAACCCGCAGGCGCGGCGCGCCGCGTACGCCTGCAACGTCACCTACTGCACGGCGCGCGAAGTCGCGTTCGACTATTTGCGCGACAGGCTCGCGGCCGAGTCCACCGGCGGCGAACTGCGGCAACGCGCGCGCTGCCTCAGCGGCAACGCCGCGGCCGCGCCGTTGCTTCGCGGCTTGTGCATGGCGCTGCTCGACGAGGCCGACAGCCTGTTGATCGACGAGGCCACGATGCCGCTCGTGCTGGCGCAAGAGGCCGCCGACCCGCAGCAGCGCGCCCTGTGTTTCGCCGCGCTCGCGCTGGCGCGCCAGCTTCAGCCCGGCATCGACGTGGACGTGGACCGCGGCGCCGGGCGCATCGTCTGGCGGGACGCCGGGGTACAACACCTGGAACGTGCGAGTGCCTGCCTCGCAGGCGCGTGGCGCAATCGGCAACATCGCCACGACATCGTGAGCGCCGCGCTCGAGGCGCTGCATTTGCTGGCGCGCGACGAGCACTACCTGGTGAGCGGCGGCAAAGTGGCGCTGCTCGACGCGGTCACCGGGCGCGCCGCGCCCGGTCGCGTCTGGTCGCGTGGCTTGCAGACGCTGGTGGAACTGAAAGAAGGCTGCACCCCAAGCCCGACGACGACGACGCGCGGCCAAATCAGCTTCCAATCCTTCTTCGGGCGCTATGTGCGACTGTGCGGCATGAGCGGCACACTCACCGAGGCGCGCGCTGAAATCCGTGCGCTGTACCGCCGCGACGTGGTGGCGATTGCGCTGCGCCTGCCGTCGCAGCGTCAGACGCTGCCGGAGCAGCTCTTCGCCGATTCGGGGCAGCGCTGGCAAGCCGCGCTGCGCCGCGTGATCGCGCTGCGAACACTGGGGCGTCCGGTGCTGATCGGCACCGATTCGGTGGCCGACTCGGAAGCGTTCTCCGCCCTCCTCGCGGCTGCCGGCGTCGCGCATCGGCTGTTGAACGCGCGCCACGACCAGGCCGAGGCGCAGATCGTCGCGCGCGCCGGCGAGCGCGGCGCCGTGACCGTCGCAACTCGCATGGCCGGGCGCGGCACCGACATCGTGCTCGGCCCGGGCGTCGCTGCGCTCGGCGGCCTGCACGTGATTTGTTGCCAGGACAACCCGTCGCGGCGCCTCGACCGCCAACTCATCGGCCGCGCGGCGCGCCAGGGTGACCCCGGCAGCGCCGAGAATTTTCACACGCTCGACGAAGCCAGGCGGCGCGATACCTGGCTCTCAGGTTTTCTGCGCAGTTGCCGAAAACTCGACGACGCAGGGGCTCTCGTGCTGCCTTCGTGGCTGCTGCGCTACTGGTCGGCGCGGCTGCAGGAACAAGATGAGGCACGCCAAATTCGGCAGCGCCGCCAACTCCTGGAACAGGACCGCGAATGGGAACGACGCTTGAGTTTTACAAGCCTGCACGCCGCGAGCCTGCATACGCCCGCCTGACTCGGCGTGCGTCGGCAGCGCTCGCCGCGGCGTTGCTGGCATGGGTGGCGACGCTGGCGTCGGCACAGTCAACCCGCCCGGCGAAGCAGCCCATCGGATGCCTGATCGGCCCGGAGCGCGTCGCCGACATCGGCTCGCCCGTCGTCGGCGTCGTCTCGACGATGCTCGTCGACAGCGGCGATGTCGTCCGCGCCGGCCAGGCGCTCGTGTTGCTGCGCTCCGACGTCGAGAGCGCCAACGTGCACGCAGCCCAAGCGCGCGCCCACATCGACGCCGACGTGCATGCCGCGCAGGCCAACCTCGAGCTCGCCCGCCAGCGTTTCCAGCGTGCGATCGAGCTGCAGGACCAGGGCTTCGTCTCCAGCCAGGCCACCGACCAGGCGCGCGCCGAACACGACGTGGCGGCGCAAAGACTCGAGCAGGCGCGTGGCCAAAGACTGGTGACGGCGCGCGAGCTCGCAGTGGTTCAGGCTCAACTCGGCCAGCGCACCGTACGCAGCCCGTTCAGCGGCGTCGTGACGGATCGTTTCATCAACGCCGGTGAGCGTGTCGAGGAGAAGCCGATGTTGCGGCTGGCGATGCTCGACCCGTTGCGCGTCGAACTCATACTGCCCGCGAGCCGCTACGGCACCGTGATCCTGCGAGAAAGCGTCAGCGTGATGCCCGACCTGCCCGGTGCCGCGCCGGTGATGGCGCGCGTGACGCACGTCGACAAACTCATCGACGCCGCGAGCAACACGTTTCGCGTGCGGATGAAGCTGCCCAACCCCGGCAACAAGCTGCCGGCCGGGGCACGTTGCCGTGTCGATCTGGCGCCCGCGGTCGCAGTCACACCGCCTGCGCCGAAGCCGGCGCCGGCGGTCGAGGCGCAACCCGCCAAGGCCGGGCCGGTGGTGCAGCCAAAGGCGGCGCAGACAATCGCGGTCCGCAAGGTGACGGGGTGAGCCCCTGTCATCCCGGCGCCAGCGCAGCCCCGTACTCGATACGGGGCCGGGGTCCACGGATTGCACACCGCACGGGCATCCGCAGTGTCAACTCGCCCTGGGCCGGCATGACGGCGTGCGCAGGCCCGCGAAGAGTTCGACCGCTGAGTGCAGCATGAAGCGCAAACCCGCACGCCCGGTGCTCGAGGAGTTCGAACCGCGCATCCTGTATTCGGCCGACTTCGCGCCCGCCGCACTGGCGGGCCTGCACCTGCCTGGGCCGGGCGACCAGCGTTTGCTGCAGGCCCAGGACACGCCGGCCGTCGCACCGGCGGCGATGGAGATCGCATTCGTCGACGTGTCGCTGCCGGACGCGCAACGCCTGATCGACGACCTGCAGGCGCAGCACGACGCCGGCCGTCCGCTCGAGATCGTGCGAATCGAGAGCAGCGAAGACGGCATCAGCCGCATCAGTGAAACCCTGGACGGGCGCAGCAACATCGGCGCCGTGCATGTGCTCAGCCATGGCGCCGACGGCGTGTTGCAGCTCGGCAGCGTGGCGCTCGACGCGGCTACGCTGCTCGCGCGTGCCGGCGAACTGGCGCAGTGGAGCAGCGCGCTGGCGCCCGACGCCGACCTGCTGCTCTATGGCTGTGACCTCGCCCAGACGGCTGCCGGCCAGCATATCGTCCGCGATCTCGCGGCGTTGACCGGCGCCGACGTGGCGGCGAGTACCGACCTCACCGGCGCTGCGGCGCGCGGTGCCAACTGGACGCTTGAGTATCAGGTCGGTCACATCGAGACGACACTGGCCCCCAGCCGCTGGGAACAGGCGCAATGGCAGGGCGTGATGGCCACCTACACGGTGACGACCACGCTCGATGCCATGGCCAGCCTGGTGCCGGGCTCGCTGCGTTGGGCGATCAGCCAGGCCAACGCCAATGCGGGCACCGACACGATCGACTTCGCGGTCAACGGAACCTTCAGCATCACGCCGCTGGTCAGCGGCGACAACACCAATGCATCGGGCGACTTCGACGTCAACGGCAGTCTGAACATCGTCGGCAACGGCACGGGCAACACCGTCATCAACGGCAGCGGCAACGACCGGGTGTTCGACCTGCGCAGTGGCACGATCAGCCTCAGCGGCCTGACGGTCCAGGGCGGACAGAGCAGCTTCGGGGCCGGGATCAGCATTGGCGCGGCGGCGAACGTCACGCTGACCGACGCCGTGATCCAGAACAACGTTGGCAGCGCTTCAACGAGTTGGGGTGCCGGCATCTACAACGACGGCGCGCTGACGATGCGCAACGTCATCGTCCAGAACAACGGCACTGTCTCGGGCAAGGCCAGCGGCGCGGGCATCTACAACGACAACGGCGCCGTTCTCGACGCGCGTGACGTCGAGATCCGCAACAACATCGCCTCCAGCGGCTTCGATGGCGGCGGGCTCTACGTCTGGCTAAGCGCATCGGTCCAACTGACGAATGTGACATTCGCGGACAACCAGGCCGCGAGCGGCGGCGGCCTGTGGAATCACGGCGATTCGACGAACCTGGTCAACGTCACGTTCAGCGGCAACCAGGCCTCGTCGGAAGGCGGTGGCATCTGGGCCGACCGCGCCATCACGCTCGACCATGTGACCGTTGCTTACAACGGGGCGCCCGCTGGCGCTGGCGGCGGGGTTTACGACAGGGGCGGGTATGTCACTGCGAAGAACTCGTTGTTCGCCGGCAATACCGGCGGCAACACCAATCAGGCTCTGATCTCGCAAGGCTACAACCTGAGCGACGACAACTCCGCCGGTTTCCTCGGCACGGGCGATCAGAAGAACGTCGCGGCCGGCCTGCTGGCGTTGGCCGACAACGGCGGCTTCACGCGCACCCACGCCATCGGTGCCGGCAGCGCCGCGCGCGATGCCGCCAACCCGGCGCCCGCGGTCGGCACCGATCAACGCGGCATCGCCACCTCCGGCGGCCGCGCCGACATCGGCGCCTACGAATACAACCTGAGCGGCGCCGCGCCGACGGTCAGCGCGATCGCGAACCAGACGATCGACGAAAACACGGCGCTGGGGCCGATCACTTTCACGATCGGTGACGTCGAGTCCGGCGCCGGCAGCCTGATCGTCACCGCCACCTCGAGCAACACCGCGCTCGTCCCGAACGCGAACATCGTTCTCGGCGGTTCGGGCGCAAGCCGAACGATCAGCCTGACGCCCGCAGCGGATGCCAACAGCAGCGCCAACGGCGGCCCGACGACGATCACGCTGTCAGTCTCGGACGGCGGCAACGTGACGACCACCACCTTCAGCGTGACGGTTCAGAACATCAACAATCCGCCGACGCTCACGCTGCCCGCGGCGCAGACCGTTAACGAGGGCGAAATCTTGACGTTGAGCGGCGCCACTGCCCCCAGCATCGGCGACGTCGACGCCGGCACCGCATCGTTGCAGGTGACCGTGGCCTCGACGAACGGCACGTTGAAGTTGAGCCAGGTCACCGGGCTGTCGTTCGTCACCGGTGGTTCAGGCTTCAACGCCAGCATGACCTTCAGCGGCAGCCTCGCGGACATCAACGCCGCGCTCGACGGGTTGCGCTACAAGCCTGCCGGGTTCTACACCGGTGGCGCGCAGATCGACCTGAGCGTCAACGACCTCGGCAACAGCGGCAGCGGCGGCGCCAAAACCGCGAGCGGCAGCATCGCGGTCAGCGTCGGCGCCTTCAACGACGCACCGCTGCTCGGCGTGCCGGGCGCGCAGGCGACGCCGCAGGCGACGCCGTTGACCTTTGGTGCTGCCACCGGCAATGCGATCACGGTCTCCGACGCCGATGCCGACAGTTCCAACGTGCAGCTGACATTGAGCACGAGCGCGCTCGCCAACGGCACGCTGTCGTTCGGCAGCACCGCCGGGTTGACGCTGGTCAGCGGCACCGGCAGCAACGACGTCAGCGTCGTGCTGCGCGGCACGCTCGCCGACCTCAACACCGCGCTGGGCACGTTGAGCTTCTCGGCCACCGGCTCCGGCGCCGCGGGCATCGACATCATGCTCGACGACCTCGGCAACACGGGCTCGGGCGGTGCCAAGCAGGCCAGCGGCGCGGTGACGATCACGGTGGCGAACGACGCGCTGCCGGTGCTGACGCTGTCGCAAACCACGTTGGCCTTCACCGAAAACGATGCGGCAACACCGCTCGACGCGGCGCTGACGATCAGCGACAGCGACAACCCGACGCTCGCA
>JANNKM010000022.1:0-33108 GCA_031396305.1 Rhizobacter sp. | reverse complement strand
CAGGCGCCGGCGCACCTCGACCTGCACGCCTTCAACACCGGCGACTATGCGCGCGCCGCGGGAATCAAGAACGAATACGAAAACATTTCGTGGGTGCTCTACCCGAACGACAGCACACCGGCCGGCCGCGAACTGCGCCTGCGCCAGGAGTACTTCTTTGTTGCGGCGTCACTGCAGGACATCGTGGCGCGTCACCTCGAAGAGCACGCCACGCTCGCGAACCTGGCCGACAAAATGGCGATCCACCTGAACGACACCCACCCGGCCATCGGCGTGGCCGAGCAGATGCGGCTGTTGTGCGACGAGCACGGCCTGGCGTGGCAGCCGGCCTGGGCGATGTGCCAGCGCATCTTTTCGTACACGAACCACACGCTGATGCCCGAGGCGCTGGAAACCTGGCCGGTCGGCCTGATTCAGCATGTGTTGCCGCGGCACCTCGAGATCATCTTTCGCATCAATCAGGAGATGCTCGACTACGCCGCGGCGCAGCGCCCGGGTGACTTGGGCCTGCTCGCGCGGATTTCATTGATCGACGAGAACGGCGAGCGCCGCGTGCGCATGGCGCATCTGTCGGTGATCGGCAGCCACAAGGTGAACGGCGTGTCGGCGCTGCACTCGGAGCTGCTGGTCAAGACGATCTTTGCCGATTTCGCGAACCTGTGGCCGCAGCGCTTCGTCAACATGACGAACGGCGTGACGCCGCGGCGCTGGCTGGCGCAGGCCAATCCCGGTCTGGCGGCGCTGCTGGATCAAACCCTGGGCAGCGCCTGGCGGCTCGACCTCGATCAGCTGGCACGCCTGAAAGAGAACCAGGGCAGCAGCGCGTTCCGGGACGAATTCCTGCGCATCAAGCGCGCCAACAAGCTGCGCCTGGCCGAGCATGTGAAGCACAGCACCGGCATCGCGCTCGACCCGCAAAGCCTGTTCGACGTGCAGGTCAAGCGCATCCACGAGTACAAGCGGCAATTGCTCAACGTGCTGCACGTCGTGACGCGCTATCAGGCCATCCTCGCGGCGCCGCAGGCCGACTGGGTGGCGCGGAGCATCATCTTTGCAGGCAAGGCGGCGTCGAGCTACCACATGGCCAAGACGATCATCCGCCTCATCCACGACGTTGCGACGGTCGTGAACAATGACCCGCGAGTCGCCGGGCGCCTGAAGGTCGCGTTCATTCCGAACTATGGCGTGTCGGTGGCTGAACTCATCATGCCCGGGGCCGACCTGTCGGAGCAGATTTCCACCGCAGGCACCGAGGCCTCGGGCACCGGCAACATGAAGCTCGCGCTGAACGGCGCGCTGACGATCGGCACCGACGACGGTGCGAACATCGAGATCCGGCAGAACGTGGGCGACGACAACATCTTCATCTTCGGCCTGCGCACACCCGAAGTGACGGCGCTGCGCAAGAGTGGCTACCAGCCGCTGCGCCTGTACGAGGGCAACCCGGCACTGAAAGCCGCGCTCGACGCGATCGGCGGCGGCACCTTCAGCGAGAGGGATCCGGCACGCTACCGGGGCCTGGTCGATTCGCTGCTCTGGGGCGGCGACCACTATTTGCTGCTCGCTGACTATGCTGCCTACGTGCAGACGCAGGACCGCGTCGACGCCTTGTTTCGCACGCCTGCGCAATGGGCGGCGCGGGCCATCGCCAACGTCGCGGGCATGGGCAGCTTTTCCTCCGACCGCACGATCCGCGCCTATGCAAGCGAGATCTGGAACGTCGCGCCGCTCGGGCGCTGACGCAGCCCCGAACCCTCAAGCGTGAGTCCGTTGCAACAAGGCCGGCCGTGGCCGCTGGGCGCCACCTCGGACGGCCACGGCGTCAACTTCGCTGTCGTCTCGGCGCATGCCAGGTCCATCGAGTTGTGCCTGTTCGACGCACAGGGCAAGAGTGAGACCTCGCGCACGCCGCTGCCGGGACACAGCCACGACGTGTGGCACGGCTACCTGGCAGACGCCGCGCCCGGGCTGCTGTACGGCTACCGCGCGCATGGGCCGTGGCGGCCCGAACGCGGCCAGCGCTTCAATGCCCACAAGCTGCTGCTCGACCCGTATGCGCGCGAGATTGTCGGCAGTTTCGAGTGGCGCGCAGAGCACTTCGGCGCCGACGCGCACCACCCGCACCACCCTGACGGCCACGACAACGGTGCGTACGCGCTCAAGGCGCGGGTCATCGACAACACCTACGACTGGGGCGACGACGCGAATCCGCACACGCCCCTGACCGATACGGTGCTCTATGAACTGCACGTCAAGGGCTTCACGAAGCTGCATCGCGACGTGCCCGAGGCCTTGCGCGGCACGTACGCCGGCCTGGGGCACGACGCGGCGATTGCGCACCTCAAGAACCTGGGCGTCACCGCGGTCAGCCTGCTGCCGGTGCAACAGCGTCTGGACGAGCAGCGCCTGAGCAAGCTGGGCCTGTCGAACTATTGGGGCTACAACACGATCGGGTTCTTCTGCGCCGAACCGCGCCTGGCCAGCGGCGCCTTCGGCCTGAGCCCGCGCGACGAATTCCGGGCGATGGTCAAGCGCCTGCACCAGGCCGGCATCGAGGTGATCCTGGACGTCGTCTACAACCACACGGCCGAGAGCGACGAGCACGGGCCCAGCTTGAGTTTTCGTGGCCTGGACAACGCCCTGTACTACCGCTTGCCGAGCGGGCACCGCGCGACTTACGAAAACCACACCGGCTGCGGCAACACGCTCGACCTGCGCCAGCCGCGCGTCCTTCAGCTCGTGATGGACAGCTTGCGCTACTGGGCCGGTGAGATGCACGTCGACGGCTTTCGCTTCGACCTCGCCCCTGTGCTCGGCCGCACCGACCATGGCTTTGACAAGCGCGCGCAGTTCTTCGCGGCGATTGCGCAAGACCCCTTGCTTTCGCGCTTGAAGATGATCGCCGAACCCTGGGACGTCGGCCCGGGTGGTTACCAGCTCGGCAGCTTCCCGCACGGCTGGCTGGAGTGGAACGACCGCTTTCGCGACACGATGCGAAGCTTCTGGGTCGAGCACGGCAGCAGCCGCGGCGAGTTCGCACAGCGGCTTTGTGCCTCGTCCAGCACCTTCCAGCCGCAGGGCCGCACGCCTGCCGAGTCGGTGAACTACGTCGTTTCGCACGACGGCTTCACGCTGCGTGACCTGGTCAGCTACAGCCAAAAGCACAACCTGGCCAACGGCGAGAGCAACCGCGACGGTCATGGCCACAACCACAATCACAACTGTGGTGCCGAGGGCCCGAGCGATGACCCGGCGGTGAACGAGCTGCGCGCGCGCCTGCAACGCGCCCTGCTGGCCACTGCGCTATTGGCGCAGGGCACGCCGATGCTCGCTGCGGGAGATGAGCTCGGCCATACGCAGGGCGGCAACAACAATCCGTACTGCCAGGACAATGAAACGACGTGGATCACCTGGGACCGGCTTGACGCCGACCTGCTCGCCTTCACGCAGCGCGTGCTTGCGCTGCGTCACCAGGCCCTGCCGCTCGGCAACCGCTGGTACGACGGACTCACCGACGCCAAGGGGTTGCACGACCTGACCTGGTTGCACGCCGACGCCAAGCCGCTGCACGGTGACGAATGGCGCGAACCCGGCCGACAAACGTTGGCCTGCCTGATCGGCAAACCGGGTCGCGCACGGGCACCGCTGCTGTGGCTCATCAACGGCAGCGCCGCCGCAACGCAGTTCACGCTGCCCAGCGGCGTCTGGCAGGCCGTGCTCGACACTTCGCACCCGCGTGGCGCCGCGCATTGGCAAGGCCAGGGCGAAGCGCCACTCGCTGTCGCGGCGCGCAGCATGCTGGTGCTGGCGGCAGCGGGCAGCACAATCAACTTGTAGAACCTGAAACAGCGCGCGGGGAACGACGTCATGACGTATTGCATCGGCATCAAGCTCGACGCCGGCCTGGTGTTCCTGTCCGACTCCCGCACCAACGCCGGACTGGACCAGATCAGCACCTTTCGCAAGATGATGGTCTATGAAAAGGCCGGCGACCGGCTGATGGTGATGTTGTCTTCGGGCAATCTGTCGATCTCGCAGTCGGTACGGGAAATCCTGCAGGTCGAAAAGTTGGAGAACGGCGAGGGCCCACCGCTGACGATCTGGAATGTCACCAGCATGTTCGATGCGGTGCGGGTGCTCGGCAGTGCGGTGCGGCGCGTCTATGAGCAGGACGGCCCGTCGCTCAAGCAATCGGGCATGGACTTCAACGCAAGCATGATCTTCGGCGGCCAGATCCGGGGCGAAGCAATGCGCCTGTTCCAGGTCTATGCGGCGGGGAATTTCATCGAAGCGACACGCGAGACCTGCTACTTCCAGATCGGCGAATCAAAGTATGGCAAGCCGGTGCTCGACCGCATGCTCACGCCTGCCACACCGCTGGATGAGGCGGCCAAGTGCGCGCTCGTGTCGATGGATTCGACTCTGAAATCGAACCTTTCGGTCGGCTTGCCGCTGGATCTTCTGGTGTACGAGCGCGAATCTTTTGGGACTCAGAAGATCGTTTGCATCGACGAGCACAATCCGTACTTCCACATGATTCGCAGCAGCTGGGGGCAAAAGCTACGGCAGGTCTTTGAATCGATCGAAGACCCGCATTGGGACGGAAGCCAGACCACACACCCGTTGCGCACCACATCGCCCCGCTACGAGGCGATGCGCAAGATCACGCATCCCGGGGAAAAGATCGTCTAGGGCCTGCTCACACTACGGATGCCAGATGCGTTGCCCCCAGAAAAGCCGCGAGCTAGGCGCAAAACGAAGCCGGGGTTGGGCCCCGGCGAGGCTTTGCAACGACGCGCGCGGCTTTTCTGGGGGCAACCCGTGCGGGAACGAGGCTGCCAGGGCGCATGGCGTCGTTGCACACCTTGCCCAGGCATCCAGCTTGGGCGTCGGCGCGCGCCTAGCCCTGCTCCCTGGCATCCTCGTTCGCACTGGCATCCGTAGTGTGAACAGGCCCTCGGGCGGCTCGCCCGACACCGCGCCCGCACCAAATCGGTGACCTCTGGTCTGGAAGTTGCTATCCCGTACTGAGGAGCCCGCCGAATGAGAGTCAGCTTTGACGAGATGCATGCCGACGCCGGTGCCGTGCGCGAACACTATCGCGGCTACCAGCGCTGGCTCGCCGAACAGCCCGGTGACGTGATCCGCTCGCGCCGCGAAGAGGCCGCCACGATCTTCCGCCGCGTCGGCATCACATTTGCCGTGTACGGCGCGAAAGATGAAAACGGCTCAGGAACGGAACGGCTGATTCCCTTCGACCTCATTCCGCGGGTCATTCCATCGCATGAGTGGACCCTGCTGGAGCGCGGCCTGCGACAGCGCGTGACCGCACTGAATCGGTTCATCCATGACGTCTACCACGGGCAGGAAATCATCAAGGCCGGCATCATTCCGCCCGAACAGGTGCTGAACAACGCCCAGTTCCGCCCCGAAATGATGCGCGTCGACGTCCCCTGCGGCGTGTATTCGCACATCGCGGGAATCGACATCGTGCGCGCTGCGAGCCCGGACGGCAGCGGCGACTACTACGTGCTCGAAGACAACCTGCGCGTGCCCAGCGGCGTGAGCTACATGCTGGAAAACCGCAAGATGATGATGCGGCTGTTCCCCGAGCTGTTCAACCTGCACCGCGTCGAGCCGGTGGCGCACTACCCCGATCTGCTGCTCGAAACCTTGCGCGCGGTGTCGCCGGCCGGCGTCAACGAGCCGACGGTGGTGCTGCTGACGCCCGGCATGTACAACAGCGCGTACTTCGAGCACGCCTTTCTCGCGCAGCAGATGGGCATCGAGCTGGTCGAGGGACAGGACCTGTTCGTGAAGGATGACTTCGTGTTCATGCGCACCACTCGCGGACCGAAGCGCGTGGACGTGATCTATCGGCGCGTCGACGATGATTTTCTCGATCCGGCCGTGTTCCGCGGCGATTCGACGCTGGGCTGCGCGGGCCTGCTCAGCGCCTACCGCGCCGGCAACGTGACGCTGTCCAACGCCATCGGCACCGGCGTCGCGGACGACAAGTCGATCTATCCGTACGTGCCGAAGATGGTCGAGTTCTACCTCGGCGAGAAACCCGCCCTTTCAAACGTGCCGACGTATCTGTGCCGCGCTGAGGAGGACTTGAAGTACGTTCTTGATCACCTGGGCGAACTGGTGGTGAAGGAAGTGCATGGCGCGGGTGGCTACGGCATGCTCGTCGGCCCGGCAGCGACGAAAGGCGAAATCGCAGATTTCCGCAGTGCGCTGCTCGCCAACCCGGCCAACTACGTCGCCCAGCCGACATTGAGCTTGTCGACCTGCCCGACGTTCGTGGAAAGCGGCATCGCGCCGCGCCACATCGACTTGCGGCCATTCGTCCTGTCCGGAAAGACGGTGCAGATCGTCAGCGGCGGCCTGACGCGCGTGGCACTCAAGGAAGGCTCGCTCGTCGTCAATTCATCGCAGGGCGGCGGCACCAAGGACACCTGGGTCCTCGAGGCATAGCAGGAGGCCGCCGCATGCTGTCCCGAACCCCCGACCACTTGCGCTGGATGGCCCGTGACATGGAGCGGGCCGGTCAGGTCGCGCAGCGACCTGCGGCGAAGCCACAACACGGCGACGCGCGTCAGCGCGTTGGCGGTGTTCTCGGCTGGGTGGAGGGACTCCATGCTCTCTAGAACTGCCGACCACTTGTACTGGATGGCTCGCTACATGGAGCGGGCCGAGAATACCGCCCGCATGCTCGACGTCAACTGCCAGATGTCGCTCCTGCCGCAGTCCGCCGACGCAGCGATGAACGGCTGGAAGGGCCTGCTGAGCATCAGCGAGTTGAGTGGCGATTTCGCGCGGCACCATGGTGAAGTCAACGCGCGCAACGTGATGACCTACATGGTCAGCGACGAAGCCAATCCGTCGAGCATCCGCAATTGCCTGCACGCGGCGCGCGAAAACGCGCGTGCGGTGCGCGGCACGCTGACCACGGAAGTGTGGGAGACGCAGAACCAGACCTGGCTCGAATTCCAGCGCATGGTCGCCACCGACGCCTTCCAGCGCGACCCGTCGTCGGGCTTTGAATGGGTCAAGTTCCGCTCCCACCTGTCGCGTGGCGTGACCGTGGGAACGATGCTGCAAGACGAATCGTTCCACTTCCTGCGCCTGGGCAGTTTCATCGAGCGCGCCGACAACACCGCGCGGCTGCTCGACGTGAAGTTCCACGCGTTGCCGAGCGAGTATTTCGGCACCGGCAACGATTGGCAGGCGCGATCTTCGCGCCAGACGCAATCGCAGACCCAGGGCAACACGAGCGACGCCCAGGCGAAGACTGCCGACATCGAGTACGACTTCTACCACTGGTCAGCGATTCTGCGCTCCGTGTCCGGCTTCGAGGTCTATCGCAAGGCGTACCGCAATGTGATCCTGCCCGAGAAGGTAGCCGAACTGCTGATCCTGCGACGCGACATGCCGCGCTCTCTGGCGGCATGCATGAACGAGGTCGTGAGCAACCTCGCGTTCGTCGCGAATGAACAATCCGGTGAGACGCTGCGCCAGGCCGGGCGGCTGCGCGCCGACCTGGAATACGCGCGCATCGATGAAATCCTCGCCACCGGCCTGCACGCCTACCTGACCCAGTTTCTGGAACGCGTCGGCACGCTGGGCGTGGGCATCAGCCGCGATTTTCTCGTGCCGGTGACAACGTAGCGCCGCACATTGCACCGAACCCTCTACTGCGAAACCCACTGCGAAAACCCCTGATGTCGATCCATGTCGCGCTGAACCACGTCACGCACTACCGCTATGACCGATCGATACACCTCGGCCCGCAGGTGGTGCGCCTGCGCCCGGCGCCGCATTCGCGCACGCGCATCCTGAGTTATTCGATGCGTGTCGAGCCGGCGGGGCACTTCGTCAACTGGCAGCAGGACCCGCAGTCGAACTACCTCGCGCGCCTGGTGTTCCCCGCCCAGACGACTTCACTGCGCATCGAGGTCGACCTGGTCGCCGAAATGGCGGTGCTCAACCCGTTCGACTTCTTCCTCGAGCCGTCTGCCGAGCACTTTCCGTTCGATTACGACAAGGCCCTGGCGCATGAGCTCGCGCCGTATCGCCTGACCGGCGAGCTGACGCCACGGCTGGTCAAATTCATCGAGAGCGTACCGCGCACCCGCGTGCGCACCAACGACTTTCTGGTCGAACTGAACCAGCGCCTGCAGCGCGAGGTCGGCTACCTGATCCGCATGGAGCCCGGCGTGCAGACGCCCGAGCAGACCCTGCAAAGTGCCAGCGGTTCGTGCCGCGACAGCGCCTGGCTGCTGGTGCAACTGTTGCGCCACATGGGTCTGGCGGCGCGCTTCGTGTCGGGCTATCTGATCCAGTTGAAGAGCGACGTGAAGGCGCTGGATGGCCCGAGCGGCACCGAAGTCGATTTCACCGACCTGCACGCCTGGTGCGAGGTCTACCTGCCCGGCGGGGGCTGGATCGGCCTGGACCCGACCTCGGGGTTGCTCGCCGGCGAAGGACACATTCCGCTCGCGTGCTCGCCCGATCCGTCTTCCGCAGCGCCGGTGGAGGGCTCGCTCGAAGACTGCGAAACCACATTCGAGCACCGCATGAGCGTCACGCGCGTCTGGGAGGCGCCGCGCGTGACGCTGCCTTACAGCGATGCGCAGTGGGCAAGCATCGACCAGTTGGGCCAGCGTGTCGACGCCGACCTGCTGCGCAACGACGTGCGCCTCACGCAAGGCGGCGAGCCGACGTTCGTTTCGGTGGACGACCGCGATGGCGCGGAATGGAACACCGAGGCGATGGGTCCGACGAAACGCGCGCTCAGCGCTGACCTGATGGACCGGCTGCGCGAGAAATACGGCGCCGGCGGGCTGCAGCACTATGGCCAGGGCAAGTGGTACCCCGGCGAGCAGTTGCCACGCTGGTCGCTGAACCTGTTCTGGCGCAAGGACCACGAGCCCATCTGGTCGCACCCCGAACTTTTTGCCGATGAACGGCACGACTATGGCGTCGCCCATGTCAGGGCGCAGCAGTTCCTGGTCGGCGTCGCGCAGCGCCTCGGGCTCGATCCTCGTCACGTGTTCCCCGCTTACGAAGACACCTGGTACCACCTGTGGCGCGAACGCAAGCTGCCGACGAACGTGGATCCGTTCGATACACGCCTGGCCGACCCGATGGAACGCGAACGCCTGCGCAAGGTCTTCAACCACGGGCTCGATGCGGTGGTGGGCCATGTGCTTCCCTTGGCGCGCGATGACCGCCATGAAGACGCCCGGGTCGTCGTGCGCGACCCGCCAGCCGTGCCGCGCTGGAAGACCGGCTCGTGGTTCCTGCGCAGCGAACGCTGCTACCTGATCCCGGGCGATTCCGCGCTCGGCTACCGGTTGCCGCTGGACTCGCAGCCCTGGGCCGCCGAGGGCGACATGCCCTGGGTCATGCCGCCCGACCAGGCGCAGCCCTTTGCGCCGCTGCCGCCCTACCGGCGACTGCGTTTCGGTTCGTCAACCGGCGATGCAGCTGGGGGCGCGGGTTCGGGTCTGGCCGCAGGTGGCGTGGCGAGTGCGCCCGCAGCGCGTCTGGCCGACGCGCCGCAGGCGCCCGCGCCGTTCCAATCCGCCGCTGCAATCGTGCGCACCGCGCTGTGCGCCGAGCCGCGCAACGGGCGGCTCTACGTCTTCATGCCGCCCGCCGCAGCGCTTGAAGACTATCTCGAGCTCGTCGCCGCGATCGAAGGCACAGCGCTGGCGATGCGCCTGCCCGTGATCCTGGAGGGCTACGAGCCACCGAAAGACCCGCGCCTGGCCAGCTTGCGCGTCACGCCCGACCCGGGAGTCATCGAAGTCAACATTCACCCCGCACACAGCTGGGCCGAGCTCGTCGACCAGACGACGCATCTGTACCAGGCGGCGCACGAAACGCGCCTGTCGACCGAGAAATTCATGCTCGACGGTCGCCACACCGGCACGGGCGGGGGCAACCACTTCGTGCTCGGCGGCGCCAGCGTGGCGGACTCGCCATTCCTGCGCCGCCCGGACCTGTTGGCCAGCATGATCGGCTACTGGCACAACCATCCGGCGTTGAGTTATCTGTTCTCGGGCCTGTTTGTCGGGCCGACGAGCCAGGCGCCGCGCATCGACGAGGCACGCAACGATTCGGTGTATGAACTCGAAATCGCATTCGCGGAACTGCAGCGCCTGAACGCGCAGGCCCCAAACGCGACACCGCCATGGCTCATCGACCGGCTGTTGCGCAACCTTTTGATCGACTCCACCGGCAATACGCACCGCGCCGAGTTCTGCATCGACAAGATGTTTTCGCCCGACGGGCCGACCGGACGGCTGGGCCTGCTGGAGATGCGCGCGTTCGAGATGCCGCCGCATGCGCGCATGAGCCTGACGCAGCAGCTGCTGATGCGCGCGCTCGTGAGCCGCTTCTGGCAGCAGCCCTACCAGCCGGCGCGCCTGAAGCGCTGGGGCACCGAACTGCACGACCGCTTCATGCTGCCGCATTTTCTCTGGCAGGATCTGGGCGACGTGGTCGAGGAACTCGCGCAGTTCGGCTACCCGGTCAGCGCCGACTGGTTCGCACCGCACCTGGAGTTCCGCTTTCCGCGCCTGGGCGACTTCACGGCGCGCGGCGTCGAAGTCGAATTGCGTCTGGCGCTCGAGCCCTGGCACGTGCTGGGCGAAGAAGGCGCGCCCGGGGGCACGGCGCGCTTCGTCGACTCCTCGCTCGAGCGCGTGCAAGTCCACGTGACCGGACTCATCGACGACCGCCACGCCCTCACCTGCAACGGCCGGCGCGTGCCGTTGCAGCCCACAGGCCAGGTCGGCGAATTCGTCGGCGCGGTGCGTTACCGCGCCTGGCGGCCGCCCTCGGCGCTGCACCCGACGATTCCCGTGCAGGCGCCGCTGGTCTTCGATCTCTTCGATAGCTGGATGGGCCGCTCCATGGGCGGCTGCCAGTACCACGTCGCGCATCCCGGTGGCCTGAGCCACGAGAGCTTTCCGGTCAACGCCTACGAGGCGGAAGCCCGACGCCTGGCGCGTTTCTTCCGCGTCGGCCACACGCCGGGCGCGATGTCGGTGCCTGCCGAAGAACGTAATCCGAATTTTCCGTTCACACTCGACTTGCGCCGCAAGCCTGCTTCACGATGACACGACGCGCTGCCGGCGGGCGAGGCCCGAGCGAGGCCGCGCGCGCGCCTGCGGCCGCCGGCCTGCTAGGCTTGGGGATGTGACCACCCGCGCCGCGCCATGCCGTTGCTGAAAAAGTTGCTGTCAGACTACGCCGCGCTCTCGGGCCGCTACGACGAACTGCTCGTCGCACCGCAGCAGCCGCGGCCGCACTGGCAGGCGTTCATCAGCGCCATGGCGACGCGCAACGTTCCTGAGATCGGCGACACCCTGTCGATGATGGAGCGCGAGATTCGCGACAACGGCATCACGTACAACGTTTACGCCGACGGACAAGGCAGCGACCGCCTGTGGGAAGTCGACCCGCTGCCCATGCTGCTGCCCGAAGCCGAATGGCAGGCCATCGAATCGGGCGTGGCGCAGCGCGCCGAGTTGCTCAACCGCGTGCTTGCCGACATCTACGGCAAGCAGGATCTGATGCGCTGCGGCGCAATTCCACCCGCGGTGATCTTCGGCCACGCCGGCTTCCTCCACGCGGCGCAGGGCATCCACCCGAGCGGTGGCGTGCACCTGTTCCACTACGCCGCCGATCTGGCGCGCGCGCCCGACGGCAAGTGGTGGGTCGTCAGTGACCGCACCCAGGCGCCCTCCGGCGCCGGCTACGCGCTGGAGAACCGGCTCGTCGTATCGAGTGTGTTTGCGCAGTTGTTTCGCGACTTGAACGTGCGGCACCTTGCCTCGTACTTCGCCACCCTGCGCGATTCGATCTTGCGCCTGGCGCCGCGCGGCGACGGCCCGCCCCTCATCGCGCTGCTGACCCCGGGGCCGTACAACGAGACCTACTTCGAACACGCGCTGCTGGCACGCTATCTCGGATTCACGCTCGTCGAAGGCCATGACCTCACGGTGCGCGACGGCCGCGTCTGGATGAAGACGGTCGACGGCCTGCAGCGCGTGCACGCGATCCTGCGGCGCCAGGACGACGACTATTGCGACCCGCTCGAGCTGCGCACCGACTCGGCCCTCGGCATTCCCGGCCTGACCGATTGCGCGCGCCGCGGCACGGTGTTCCTCGCCAATGCGCTGGGGGCCGGCGTGCTCGAGTCGGGCGCACTGCTCGGCTACCTGCCGGCGCTCAGCGAGCGGCTGCTGGGCGAGGAACTTCGCCTGCCGTCGGTGGCCACCTGGTGGCTCGGCGAACCCGCGGCGCTGGAAGACGCCTGGGAGCAGCTCGACCATATTCTCATCAAGCCCCTCGAACGCTCGGCACGAGAACCCGCCGTCTTCGGGCACGCGCTGTCCGCACCCGAAAAGGAAGCGCTGCGTCGGCGCGTCGAGCTGCGCCCGCAACGCTACGTCGCCCAGGAGTGGGTACGGGTCTCGCAGGCCCCGGTCATCGAGCGCGAACAGCGGGATCGCCTGGCCGCGCGCACGGTGGGCCTGCGCGTCTTCGCGGTGGCGACGCCGCAGGGTTACCAGGTCATGGCCGGCGGGCTGACGCGCGTCGCCGCCGATGGCAATTCGTACTCGATCACGATGCAACGTGGCGGCCGATCGAAAGACACCTGGGTGCTCTCGGACACACCGGTGAACACGTCGTTCTCGTTGCTGGGCCGCACGATCACCCCGAACGATCTCGTGTCGGCGCGCGCGAACCTGCCGTCGCGTACCGCCGAAAACCTGTTCTGGTACGGCCGCTACGGCGAGCGCTGCGAGTCCACCGCCCGGCTCCTGCGCGTGGCGATCGCACAAAGCCTGAATCGCGACGATGCGCCCGGAGTGCCGCAGCTGGACCGCACCGGCGCCAGCCTGCCGGCGCTCGAACTCGCGCGCCGACAAGGTCTGCTGGGCGCGAGCGACGCGGACCCGGGCGCGCTTCTGCTCGCCTGCACCGACCCGAACAGCGGCCTGGGCGCACAGTTTCAGCAACTCGCGCGGGTTGCCTTCAACCTGCGCGAACGCATGTCGCAGGACAACTGGCGAACCTTGAATCGTCTGCACACCGATCCGCTGTTTGCGCATGGCGTCGATGCAAAAGTTCAAGCGGGGTCGGTGCTGGCCGGTCTGGACCGCATCGTCATCACGATGATGACCTTGTCCGGTTTCGTTCTCGACGGCATGACGCGTGGACTGGGCTGGCGCTTTCTCTCGTTGGGCCGGCGCATCGAGCGGCTCATGCATGTGTGCACCGCGCTCCAGGTTGGCATCGGCGCGGACGGAACGCACAGCCTGGACTGGCTGCTCGAGCTTGCCGATTCCACGCTGACCTACCGGTCGCGCTATCTCGCCGCACCGGAGTGGCTGGCCGTGCTCGACCTGCTGGTGCGCGACGACACGAATCCGCGCTCCGTGGCGTTCCAGGTCAAGGGCCTGCGCGAATACGTGGCCAAGCTGGAGGCGACGCACGGCCGCTTTGCCAGCGACCTGTTGAATCCGGTGCAGGCGCTGCTCGACGCTCTGACGCCCGCCGATCTGACGCCGCAAAGCCCAGCGCTGACACAGTTGCTCGGTCAGGCCCAGCGCGCCGGCCACGCGGCAGCGGACGAACTGACGCTCAAGTTCTTCACCCATTCGGCGGCGCGCAGCGTGCTGTCCCTGGTGGCATGAGGCCGGCGTGAGCGAAGCCCTGCCACCGCAGGACGTTGCGCGGCTGCCGGCACGTTACGACGTTGAGCACGAGACGCTCTACGACTACGCCGCGGCGGTGTCGCAGTCCTGGCAACTGGCGCGCCTGCGGCCGCGCCACCTGGCGTGGCAGAAGGTCTTGTCGTATGCGCTGCAGATCGAGCCGCCCGTCGATGAACGCCACGAGACGCGCGACGCCTTCGGCAACGACAGTCTGCATTTCGCGCTGCACTGCGCGCATCGCACGCTGCGCGTGCGAATGAACTGCAGCGTCGAAATCGAGGCCCGCGATGTCGTTCCAGCGCGATTGGGACAAGCGTGGGAAGGGGTTCGCGACCAGGTGCTTGCCGACCCGTCGCACGACGACCTGAATGCGGCGCGCATGTGCGAGCCGACGCGCCTCGTGCCGCTGTCCGAGCAGGCACGCGCCTATGCCCAACGCTTCTTCAGCCCGGGGCGTGACTGGCTCGACGCGGTGCTCGCGATGATGCACGCGATCCATGCGGACTTCGAGTTCGAACCCGGTGCGACGACCGTGAGCACGTCAGTGGACGAAGTGCTGGCGCAGCGCAGTGGTGTTTGCCAGGACTTCGCGCACCTGATGCTGGCGGGCTTGCGCAGCCTGGGCCTGCCTGCACGTTACGTGTCAGGCTACCTGCTGACCGACCCACCGCCCGGCCAGCCGCGCCTGGCCGGAGTGGACGCGACACACGCCTGGGTCGCGGCCTACGCACCCGGGCTGGGCTGGGTCGAATTCGACCCGACCAACGACCAACTGGCCGATCAGCGCTACATCACGCTGGCCTGGGGCTGCGATTTTGCAGACGTCGTTCCGCTGCGCGGCGTGATTCTCGGTGGCGGCGAGCAGCAGATGGAGGTGCGGGTCAGCGTGGTCCCGGTGTAGCCAGCGTCGGTGCCGGGCGAGACCTACAAACGGATCGGGGCGCCGTGCAGCGCCCCGATCGTCTTGCAGCGGTGCCGCTGCGAAGTTCAACGCAGGTTCAACGCAAGTTCAGCGCAAGTTCAGCGCACAACAGCGATCTGCTCACGCTTGTCTGCCTTGTACGTGAACAGTGTGAGCGCGCCGTTCTTCACGTCGCCCTTGGCGTCGAACGAAATCGTTCCCGTCACGCCCTTGAAGCCTTCCGTCTTGGCCAGCACCGGCAGGTACTTTGCCGGCTCGGCGGAACCGGCCTTGACCATCGCCGCAACCATCACGTTGACAGCGTCGTACACGTACGGCGCGTAGACCTGCACGTCGGCGTTGTACTTGGCCTTGAAGCGCTTGTAGAAGTCTTCCATGCCGGCCTTTTGCGTGCCCTCGACGCCGCCTGCTTCGGCGCACACCACTTGGCCGTCGGCCATCGAGCCTGCGGCCAGCTTGGGCAGTTCGCCCGAGCAGATGCCGTCGCCGCCCATGAACTTGGCGGTGATGCCGAGTTGCTTCATCTGGCGCAACATCGGGCCGGCCACGGCGTCCATGCCGCCGAAGAACACCACGTCGGGCTTCTTCGATTTCACTTGCGTCAGGATCGCGGTGAAGTCGGTCGCCTTGTCGGTCGTGAACTGGGTGTCGGCGATGGTGCCGCCCGAAGCCTTGACGGCCTTGGCAAATTCTTCGGCGACGCCCTGGCCGTAGGCGGTGCGGTCATCGATCACGGCGATCGACTTGCCCTTGAGTTCCTTCACGGCATAACGGCCGAGTGTGCCACCCAGGTGCACGTCGTCAGCGACGACGCGGAACGTCGTCTTGTAGCCGTTGCGCGTGAACTTCGGGTTCGTCGCCGAAGGCGAAATCTGCGGAATGCCGGCATCGCTGTAAATCTTCGAGGCGGGGATCGAGGTGCCCGAGTTCAGGTGGCCGATTACGCCGTTGACTTTCGAGTCGACCAATTTCTGCGCGACTGCCGTGCCCTGCTTCGGGTCGGCAGCGTCGTCTTCAGCGAGAAGTTCAAACTTGACCTTCTTGCCGCCGATCGTCGTGCCCTTGGCGTTCAGCTCTTCGATCGCCATGCGAGCGCCGTTTTCATTGTCCTTGCCCAGGTGCGCGATGCCGCCGCTGGTGGGGCCGACGTGGCCGATCTTGACGACCATGTCTTGCGCCGAGGCGCCCGCTGCGAACAGCACCGCGGCGGCCGCAACGATCACATTCAGTTTCACTTGCATTCAGTTTCTCCTGTTGGGACCCGGTTGAACCGGGGTTGGTTAGGTCTGGAAAGGGCGAGACGATACCTCAAAAACCGCTGCATCTCTATCGGGATTTGTCCAGAACCCGATGGCCTCGGGTGCAGCACGTCCCGCGGGTCAACCATGAACGCGGCAACTAGCGATCGCGATGACGCGCAAGTTCCTGAGCCACCGCGCGCTCAACCGCTTCGCGCATCGCCTGGGTGAGTTGTTCGCCTGTTTCGCGGATCGCCGACTCGGCGGCACGCGCCATCGCCGCGCCCAGCACTTCGCGCATCCGGACTTCGAGCCCGGCGTCGAGCTGGCGCTGCAGGTCGGCCAGCACGCGCGCGAGTGGAGTGTCTTCCTCGGGTGGCGTCACCAGGTAATCCACCGACGCGAGCAACGCCGAAATCGACGGGATCGTGTCCTTGGTGAATGGCATCGTGTCAGTGGCCTCGCCAGCGTCCGACCCGGGCGGCGCGCCCTGCGGCGACTGCGCTTCGACGCTGAGCGCCTCCGCAGGGAGTTCGAGCAGCAGGTCCACCGTGGTCGGCGGGAAGATCACCTCGGTCAGGGTGGGCACGCGGCGCCCCGATCGGTCACGCTCCATCGCTGACCTCATGGCGGGTGATGGCGTAGCCGCGGCTCGCGTAATGCTTCCAGCGCTCCCGGCCGGCAGCACGGTCTTCGTCGCCCGCGGCGACGACTTCGATGATGCGCTCGAAGCTCTCAAATCCCGCCGGCACCTGCGGCCCGAGGTTGAGCAGCACGTCGTGGTCTGGCGCATCGGCGGCGCGATCGAGCAACCAGATTGGCGTGGGCCGCAGGCGCGGCGCGGGCGCGGCACCCGCGGCGAGCCGAACATGCGGGCAGAAATCGAGCGGATCGAAAGTCCACAGTGCCTTGTCCAGCGTTGCCAACACCGGGGCAGGCGCGACGACAGCGACCTTCGCGCCCTTGCGCGTCGCCTTGCGCAACAACCGGCAGGCGTAGTTCAGGCTGTCGGCAACGTTGAAATGAAAACTCACCTCAGTCATCGTCGAACCTGCACGCGTCAACGCTGCGATCAACCCGCCCGGGCCAACACGAAGTGCGTGAGCAACGGCACCGGGCGACCTGTCGAGCCCTTGGCCGCACCGGACTTCCACGCCGTGCCAGCGATGTCCAGGTGCGCCCAGGGGTACTTCTTGGTGAAGCGGCGCAGGAACATCGCCGCGGTGATGGCGCCCCCCGCGCGCCCGCCACCGATGTTGCCCATGTCGGCGAAATTGCTCTTCAGCGCCTCGTCGTATTCTTCATCGAGCGGCATGCGCCAGCACGGGTCCAGGCCAGCGCGACTCGCGGCGAGCATCTGTTCGGCGACAGCGTCGTCCGCGGTGAACAGGCCCGAATGATGGTGACCCAGCGCGACCACGCAAGCACCGGTGAGCGTGGCAATGTCGACCACCACCGCCGGCTTGAAACGCTCGGCGTAGGTGAGCGCGTCGCACAGGATGAGCCGGCCTTCGGCGTCGGTGTTGAGGATCTCGATCGTCTGGCCCGACATGCTGGTCACCACATCGCCAGGCTTGACCGCGGCGCCACCCGGCATGTTCTCGCATGACGGGATGATGCACACGAGGTTGAGCCTGGGCTTCAACTGCGCCACGGCGCGCAGCGTGCCGAGCACGCTGGCCGCGCCACCCATGTCGAACTTCATCTCGTCCATCTCACCGGCGGGTTTGATCGAGATGCCGCCGGTGTCGAAGGTGATGCCCTTGCCCACCAGCACGATCGGCGCCACTTTCGCACCCGCGCCGTTGTAGTGGGCGACGATGAAGCGCAGCGGCTCGTGCGAGCCCTGCGCGACGGCGAGGAACGAACCCATGCCGAGCTTTTCAACCGCCTTGCGGTCCAGCACTTCGACCTTGCAGCCGAACTCCTTGCCAAGCTGTTTTGCCTGGTTTGCAAGGTAAGTTGGCGTGCAATGGTTGCCCGGGCGATTTGCGCATTCACGTGCGAGCAGCACGCCGCTGGCAATGGCCTGGCCGCGCTTCAGCCCTTCGGCCACGCCCTTCGCGTCGGCCCTGCGGCACAGCAAGCTCACCTTGGCCAATGCCGACGCGGCAGGCGCGCTCGGCTTGGAATGCCGGTACACGTAAGTCGCGTCTTGCGTGGCCATGACCAGAACCTCGGCATGCGCCGCGGTCAGTTCTCCGTCGCCGCCCAGTGCCACGGCGAGGTGCTTCGCGCCGCCCTCCTTGAGCTGGCCCAGGCCCTTCACCACTGCGGCGCGAAATTCCTTGGCGGCCAGCTTGCCGGCGGCTGCGCCCGCCGCGGCGAACACGACGCGCTGCGCCTTCACGTCCTTCGGCCCGTGCACGTAGAGCAGCTTGCCCGCCTTCAGCGCCAGATCACCGCTGGCGATCGCGCCTTTCAGGATCGACGCCAGCGCAGCATCGAGCGCCTTGTCGACGGCGTCGCCGACAACGATGACCAGCAGGGCATCGCAGGCCGTCGAGGCGAGTTCGTCAGGCGCGGAGATCTGATGGCGGAAGTCCATAATCGGTGATCCTTCGAAACTTGGAGGCCCAACGCGGGCCCGACCCAAAGCCCGACAGACTCCTAGGCGGCGATGTTATTCGATTCCACCCTGCGCAAGGACCTGGCGCGAAGCTTCGGTGCCACGCTGGTCGTCATCCTCACCATCGTCATCACGATGATGCTGATCCGCACTCTGGGCCAGGCCGCGCTGGGTCGGGTGTCACCGCAGGACGTGGTGCTGCTGCTGGGGTTCGTCGCGCTGTCGCATCTGCCGACGATGCTCGCCTTGTCGCTGTTCATCTCGGTCGTCGCCACTCTCGGGCGCATGTACCGCGACAACGAGATGACGATCTGGTTCGCCAGCGGCGTGCCCCTGTCGCGCTTCGTGCGGCCTGTGCTGCGCATGAGCTGGCTGGTGCTGCTTGTCGTGGCCTTGCTCGCGCTGTTTGTTTGGCCCTGGGTGAACAAGCGCAGCATCGAGCTGCGTGAGCGCTTCGAGCGCCGCTCCGATCTGTCGCGCGTCGCACCGGGGCAGTTCCAGACTTCGAGCGACGGCCGGCGCGTATTTTTCATCGAGCGCGATTCGCAGGATGGACGCGTCGGGCGCAACGTGTTCATCTTGTCGACATCACCGAGCAGCGAGTCCGTGACCTCGGCGCGCAGCGGACGCATCGAGGTCGAAGGATACGATCGCTATCTGCTGCTCGACAAAGGCCAGAGCAACGAGCAGAACCTGAGCGACGGAACCAAGACGCTGTCACGCTTCGACTCGTATCGCGTGCTCGCGGGAGAGCGCGTGATCTCGAACCTGGACACCCTGCCGCCGAAGGCGCAACGCAGCGTCGACCTGTTGCGCGTGCCCAGTGCGCGCAGCCAGGGCGAGCTCGTCTGGCGTCTGGGTCTGGTGCTGGGCAGCGCCAACCTGCTGCTGCTGGGGATCGGACTCGCGGCGACGAACCCGCGCCGCCCGAGCAACTGGAACGTACTGTTCGCGCTGCTGACCTTCGTTGTCTACTACAACATCATCAATCTGACGCAGGCCTGGGTGGCGGGGAACAAGCTCGGCATGGGCACGGCACTGGCGGTGACGCACGGCGGCGCCTTCGCCATTGCGCTGTGGCTGCTGTGGTGGCGCGATGCACGCAACGGCGGCGGGCGTCTGCGGCGCGCACTGCTGCCACGCGCACGCTGACCGCCGCATGAAAACCGTCCGGCGCCTGCTCTATTCCGACATCCTGAACTCGGTGGGTTTTGTCGCGCTCGCCTTCTTGTCGCTGTTCTTCTTCATTGACTTCGTCGACGAACTTGCCGACATCGGTCAGTCGGGCTACACCGCCTTTCATGCCGCGCTCACGTCGCTGCTGAAACTGCCCGGGCGCCTGTACGAGCTCGCCCCCATCGTCGTCCTGATCGGCACGATCTACGCACTGGCGCGCCTGGCGCAATCGTCGGAGTTCACGATCCTGCGCACCGGTGGCCTCGGCCCGGGCCGCGCGCTCGGCCTGCTGGCCAGCCTGGGCGTGCTGTTCGGCGTGAGCACGTATGTCATTGGAGACCACATCGCGCCGTTCAGCGAACGCCAGGCCACCTCGGTGAAGGCGAGCTTTCGCGGCGGCATCAGCATCGGCGGGTCGGGCGCGTGGCTCAAGGACCATCGGACCACGCCAGAGGGTGAGCGCAGCTATTCGATCAACGTCGGATCGGCGCCGCGCGCGTCGGCGCTGAAGGACGTGCGAATCTTCGAGTTCGACGCCGACGGCCGCCTGCTGCGGCGCCTGTTCGCCGCCACCGCCCAGATCGACGACGCTGCCGTGTGGCGCCTGGGTGGCGTGCAGATCACGCAATGGCAAGGTGCGAGCGACTCCGCGCAGAACAGCGTGACCGAGGAGCGCCACGCGAGTCTGGATTGGCCCAGTACGCTGAGCGCGGGAGTCGTCGCCGCCGCCCTGCTGCCGGCGAACAACATGTCGACGGTGGATCTGTTCCGCTACATCGTGCACCTGGATCAGAACGAACAGGCCGCACAGCGCCACCAGATCCAGTTCTGGAAGCGCGCGCTCTATCCGTTCTCGTGCCTCGTGATGGTCGCGCTGGCCCTGCCGTTCGCCTACATGCACGCACGCGCCGGCAGCGTCAGCCTGAAGGTGTTCGGCGGCATCATGCTGGGCATCAGTTTCGTGTTGCAGAACAATCTGGCCGGGCACCTGGGGTTGCTGCGCAACTGGTCGCCGTGGATCTCCGCGGCGGCACCGAACCTCGTCTACCTTCTTCTGTCTCTTGCAGCCTTCGCCTGGCTCGTCCGCTACCGATGAAAACCGCCCTCCTGCTGCTCGCCCACGGCGCCCGCGATCCGCGCTGGGCCGCGCCTTTCGAGGTGATGGCCGCGCGCATTGCCGCGCTCGATCCCAGCCGATCTGTGCGCCTGAGCTATCTCGACTTCCTGCCACCCGATCTGGCGAGTGCAGGCAATCAACTGGCGCAGGAAGGTTGCGAGCGCATCGACATCGTGCCGCTGTTCCTGGGCAGCGGCGGCCATGTGCGCAACGACGTGCCGCGTCTGTTGCAGGAGCTGCAGGTGAACAACCCGGCAGTGACGTGGACACTGCACCCGGCGATCGGCGAACTGAACGAGGTCATCGAGGCGATGGCGCAGGCCGCATTGAGTTTGGCGCAGGGCCGTTCGTCATGAACCTGCACCAGTTCCGCTTCATCCAGGAGGCGGTGCGGCGCGACCTCAACCTCACCGAAACCGCGAAGGCTCTGTTCACCTCGCAGCCCGGTGTGTCCAAGGCGATCCTGGAGTTCGAGCGCGAACTCGGTGTCGATGTATTCGTGCGCCATGGCAAGCGCCTCAAAGACGTCACCGTGCCGGGGCAGGCTGCGCTCAAGGCGATCGACATCATCTTGCGCGAAGTAGGCAACCTGAAGCGCATCGGCGAAGAGTTTTCGCAAACCGACAGCGGCACGCTGTCGATCGCCACCACACACAGCCAGGCGCGCTACTTTCTGCCCGGGCCGGTGGCGCGTTTGCGGCAGCGCTTCCCGAATGTGAACATCAGTCTGCACCAGGGCGCGCCGCGTGAAGTGGCACGCATGGTGATCGAAGAAGTGGCTGACCTGGGTCTGGCCACTGAGTCGCTGGAAGACTCCGAACAGCTCGTGAGCCTGCCCTGCTACGACTGGCAGCACGCCCTGGTGATGCCGGCCGGCCACCCCTTGGCGGCGCTGGAGCGCGTCAGCCTGGAAGACCTGGCGGCGTATCCGCTCGTGTCGTACCACCCTTCGTTCAGCGGTCGCACGCGCCTCGATCAGGCGTTTGCCGCCCGACGCCTCACGCCCAACATCGTGCTCGAGGCGATCGACGCGGATGTGATCAAGACCTATGTGCGCATCGGCCTGGGGGTGGGCATCGTCGCCGAGTTGGCCGTTCGCGATGAACCGAGGGACGGTCTGGTGTGGCGGCCGCTGGGCCACCTGTTCGGTCGCAACCTCGCGCGCATCGCCTTCAAACGTGGTGCTTACCTGCGAAACTACGTGTACACCTTTGCCGAGATGTTGTCCGACCGCCTGAGTCGCCCGCTGCTGGAGCGAGCCATCGCCGGTGACGGGCACGACTATCAACTTTGAACTCAGAGCCTGTGAAGATATGAATCGCGAGCCCGCCCCGACATCGACCCGCACACCCGTGATCACGAGCCGCCTGCCGCTGGTCGGCACGACGATCTTCACGGTGATGTCGGCGCTGGCCCAGGAGCGGGACGCAGTCAATCTGGGCCAGGGATTCCCCGATTTCGATTGCGACCCGGCCTTGCTCGACGCCGTGAACCACGCCATGCGCACCGGCCTGAACCAGTACCCGCCGATGGCCGGTGTGCCCGCGCTGCGCGAGGCGGTGGCGCGCAAGGTCGAGGCGCTGTACGGCCACGCCTATGACGCCGCAACCGAAGTCACGATCACCGCCGGCGCCACCCAGGCCATCCTGACAGCGATCCTGGCGATCGTGCACCCGGGCAATGAAGTGATCGTGCTCGACCCCTGCTACGACAGCTACGAGCCGAACATCCTGCTGGCCGGCGGCGTGCCGGTGCACGTGCCGCTGACGCCGGGGACATTCGCCCCCGACTTCGCGCGCATCGCCGCAGCCATCACGCCCAGGACGCGGGCACTGATCGTCAATACGCCGCACAACCCGAGCGCGACGGTCTGGTCGGGTGAGGACATGCAGCGCCTGAGCGCGCTGCTGCGGCCCACCGACATCGTGCTCATCGCCGACGAGGTGTATGAACACATGGTGTACGACGGCGAGCCGCACCAGAGCGTCGCGCGCTTTCCCGAACTCGCGGCACGCGCGTTCGTCATCTCGAGTTTCGGCAAGACCTACCATGTGACCGGCTGGAAAGTGGCCTACGCCGCGGCACCGGCGACGTTGATGGCGGAATTTCGCAAAGTGCACCAGTTCAACGTGTTCACGGTGAACACGCCGATGCAGCACGGCCTGGCGCGCTTCATGGCCGATCCTTCGCACCACCTCGGCCTGGCGGCGTTTTATCAGCGCAAGCGCGACCTGTTCCGCGCCGGGCTGGCGGCGACGCGCCTGCGCCTGCTGCCCAGCCAGGGCAGCTACTTCCAGTGCGTCGACTATTCCGCCGTGAGCGACAAGACGGAAGAGGCGTTCTGCCGCTGGCTCACGAGCGAGATCGGCGTTGCGGCGATCCCGCTGTCGGCGTTTTACAGCGGCGGCTTCGAGCAAAGGCTGGCGCGCTTTTGTTTCGCCAAGAAAGACGAGACGCTGAACCTGGCTCTGGAACGCCTGGCCAGGCTGTAGCGGGCGACGCGCCCGGCAAGCGGCCGACTGAAGTGACCCGGACCAATCTAACGCCTGGGGCCCAGCCGGCCCGGCCCGGTGGGCAACTCGGGCAGGTCAAGGAAGTCGGAATTCAGGTTTGCCGGCGACGTCACCGGCACTGCGCGTGGCCTTTGCGTCGGCTCGAATTCAGCGGGGATCGGGCTCTTCATCTCCAGGTCGAGCGGTTGACCGGGCGGAGCCGCGGCAGTCTCCTGCAGCTTGAGCGTCAGCGGCTCGTCCAGCGGCAGCAACAGGTCCACCGTATCGGATTCGAGCGTTTCCGGTGAACCGCGCGTCGTGAAATCGCGCGCCACCGAGTACAGGAACAACAGCTCGCGGTAGGCCGGAAGATCGTAGGCCTGCGCTGCTTCGTCGCGCCGGAACAGCAAGGCGTCGAGTGTTTCCATCACGCGCTGCGGCGTGCCCCATAGCCCCTCGAGCTTGAGCATCGTCTCGGGGTAGTCTTCGAGCGACTTACCGTGTTGCAGATCGGCATCCCAATCGGGGGCGTAGGCGTTGAAGCGGCGGTTGAAGCGCTCGCGGATGCGCTCATAGGCGCTGCGGTCACCGCGTCGTTTGTAGATTTCGAGCAGCTTCAGATAAGGCAACGGGCTGATGCCACCGGTATTGCGCACATGGCCCATCAACAGATCGATCGCCGCTTCGTCCTGGCCCAGCACGACAAAGAACTCGGCTTGCTGTTCCAGGTCGATCAACTCTTCAACCGACAGATCGCGGCGCGGCTCGGGCACCATGTCGGGCGGCGCTTCCGTCAGGCGTGACTCGGCCCACATCGGCTTTGACGTATCGACCAGCCGTGCGGCAGTGGCCGGCGCGCGCGGTGGTGACGGTGCCCGCGGCACGGCCGGGGGGCTGGTGATGGCAACTTCGTTCGGCGTCTGGGTCACGGGCGCCGGGGCCTGTTGCGCCCACCACTGGGGGGTGCGCCGCGCCTTCCTCTGGCGCCACACCAAGACCGCCACGGCAACGCTCAGCAATGCCGCCACCCATGCCAAGACGAACACCAGAGGGTTGGCATAACGCTGCGCCTCGGCCTCCTTCAGCCGCGCCTGGAGCGCCGCAAGCGAGGCCTGGGTGGCCTGCGACTCGTTGCGCAACCGGGTCAGGTTCTCCTCGAGCGCAACCAGACGCGCGCGCTCCCTGGCGATGATCTCGGACTGTTCGGTGAGCAGGCTCACGGTGGCGTCAACGCGCTGCACGGCGGCCAACGTCGCCTCGGCAGAGCCTGGCTCCGACGCCGCTCGACCGCGCACCGGCGCCGCGGCTGCGAGCTGCAAGCGCGAACCTGTGGGGCTCGGCGCGGGGCGCGGCTGCCCCGTCGCGGCATCAGCGCTGCGTGGGCGTGGCGCCGCTGCGGGCACCGCTGCGACACCTTGCGCTGGCGCTGCGGCAGCGCGCGGCCGGCGCACCTGCGCCGTCTTGCTCGGCGCCGATGCCGCAACTGCAGGCGGTGCCGCCGCCGCGGCCGCAGTCGTCGCAGCGGGTGGGGCCGCAGCGCCATCCGGCGCCGAAGCCGCGGCCTGCACCCGAGACGCCTCGGCCGGGCGCGATTCGACGATGGAGGATTGCGGCAGGCTCACGCTCGGCGGATCGATGAAGGCGACGAACTTGCGCGAGATACCTTGCGCACACCCCAGGGTGAGCGTCACCGTGACGACGGGTTCGTCGATGTTCACGCTGCTGGTCACGCGCACCAGTCGCTCCGATGCGCTCGGGCCCGGCTCGACAGCGACGCGAAGCAGCGCCGACGGCAGTCGGTTCTCCCCCGACAGGACTTCGGCGCTCACGCACTCCGCAGCCAGGGCCTCATCGGGCTCAACCCGCACGACGACCGTGAAGTTCAGCGTCTGGCCCAGCACCGTCGGGCTGCTTGCTCGGCCGAAGCCGACGGCCTGAGCCGATATCGCCGCGAACCACAGCGCGAAGCCGATGGCCAGCGGAATCAAAGCTCTGCGCATGCGTGGGGAGGTCGGCGGAAAGTTGTGCTCGTGCACTCTAGCATGAGGTGGTCAATCCGCCTGCTCATTGCGCCCCCTCATCTGCGCGAAAAGCAAAGGGGCAAAAAATGCACGAAATCCCCCAGAGAATTCAGTTCCGATAGCTCGTGTCGGTGCGGTCGAGCCGGCGCAGCAGGCCCGGCCAGGTGAGCGCCGCACCCGAGCCCAGAGTGGCCTGGCGCGCCTGCTCCATCGCGCCGTCGATGATGCGCGGATCGACGGGAATCAGCGCACCGCCGCCCGCCTGGGCGCGAACCTGGATGGTGCAGACGGTCTCGAACAAGTACATGTTCAAGAACGCGTCGGCGACACTCGCGCCGACGGTCAGCAGCCCGTGGTTGCGCAGCATCAGGAAGCGGTTCGCGCCCAGGTCGCGCACCAGCCGCGGCTTTTCATCGGCGCGCAGCGCCACGCCCTCGTAGTCGTGATAGCCCAGGCTGCCCAGAACGAAGATTGACTGCTGCGAAATCGGCAGCACCCCGCCGCGCTGCGCCGACACCGCGATGCCATTGAGCGTGTGCGTGTGCAATACGCAGTGCGCGTCGTCCCGCGCCTCGTGGATCGCGCCGTGGATCGTGAACCCCGCAGGGTTCACGGGAAATGGCGAAGGTTCGAGCTTCTCGCCGCGCAAATCGATCTTCACCAGGCTCGACGCCGTGATCTCGTCGAACATCAGGCCGTAGGGATTGATCAGGAAATGGTGTTCGGGTCCGGGCAGGCGCGCGCTGATGTGGGTGAACACGAGGTCGTCCCACTTGAACATCGCCACCAGGCGGTACGCCGCGGCGAGGTCGATCCGCAGCTGCCAGTCCTCGGGGCTGACGCGATTCTTCAGGCTGGGAATATGCAAACTCGATTCGCTCATATGGTTCTCCTGGACTTGGCAGGGCGAGGTGCAACAGTATGATCGATGGGCACCCGATCGTTTTCGAACGCCACCCATGGACGCCTATTCCGGAACCAAGCCCGTCGCCGAACAGCACGCCTTTGACGCTGCAGCACTGCGTGACTACCTGCGCCAGCATCACGATGGCTTTGATGGCGACCTGCAGGTCGAGCAGTTCAAGGGAGGTCAGTCGAACCCGACGTTCAAGCTGATCACTCCGGACCGCGCCTATGTGATGCGCACCAAGCCCGGACCGGCGGCCAAGCTGCTGCCTTCGGCGCATGCGATCGAGCGCGAATACAAGGTGATGCGCGCCTTGCACGGCAGCGGCGTCCCCGTACCGCGCATGCATCTGCTGTGCGAAGACGAGTCGGTGATCGGCCGTGCGTTCTTCGTCATGGAGTTCGTGCAGGGCCGAGTGTTGTGGGACCAGTCGCTGGCCGATTCCGACAACGCGACGCGCAGCGCAGTCTACGACGAGATGAACCGCGTCATCGCGGCGCTGCACCAGGTCGATTTCAACGCCGTGGGCCTGGGCGACTTCGGCAAACCCGGAAACTACTTCGAGCGCCAGATCGCGCGCTGGAGCAAGCAGTACACCGCATCGATCACGGAACCGATCGAGGCGATGGAGCGTTTGATGGCATGGTTGCCGCAGAACATTCCGCCGAGTGCGCGAGACCCGAGCCAGGTGGGCATCGTGCACGGCGACTATCGCCTGGACAACATGGTGTTCCACGCCACCGAGCCACGCATCGTCGCCGTGCTCGACTGGGAACTCTCGACGCTCGGCCACCCTCTGGCTGACTTCAGCTACCACTGCATGTCGTGGCACATCGAACCGGGATCGTTCCGCGGCATCGGCGGCCTGGACTACGCGGCACTGGGCATTCCCGACGAGCGCCAGTACGTGACTCGCTATTGCGAACGCACCGGCCGCATCGCACCGGGTGGCTCGATCGACACCGTGATGGCCGACTGGAACTTCTACATGGCGTACAACCTGTTCCGCATGGCAGGCATCCTGCAGGGCATTGCGCGGCGCGTCGTCGACGGCACGGCGGCAAGCACCCAGGCAAGAGTTTCCGCGGCGGGCGCGCGCCCGCTCGCCGAGATGGGCTGGAAAGTCGCCCAGCAATAGCCCTCCCGTGACCCCGCACCGTACGTATCTCGTCATCCCGGCTTTCGCCGGGATGACGGTTCACTCCAGCAGACCTACGCCAACGAAAGGCACATCATGGATTTCAGCTACTCCCCGCGCACCGAAGCACTGCGCACGCAACTGCTGCGCTTCATGGACGAGCACATCTACCCGAACGAGCCGAACATCGTCGCCGAGATCGAGGCCAATACCGTGGCCGGCAAGCGCTGGACACCCCTTCAGACCATCGAACAGCTCAAGCCCAAGGCGCGCGCCCAGGGCCTGTGGAACCTGTTCCTGCCTCCGAGCGCCGAGGGTGCCAACTCGGGCAAGGGTGGCCACGCCACGCTGGCCATGGGCCTGAGCAACCAGGACTACGCGCCGCTGGCGGAAATCATGGGCCGCGTGCCGTGGTGCAGCGAGGTCTTCAACTGTTCGGCGCCCGACACCGGCAACATGGAGACGATCGAGCGCTACGGCGCGCCCGAACACAAGCGCGAGTGGCTCGAACCACTGCTAGACGGAAAGATCCGCAGCGCCTTCGCGATGACGGAGCCGGCCGTCGCGTCATCGGACGCGACGAACATCGAAGCGCGCATCGTGCGCGACGGCGACCACTACGTGATCAACGGCGTCAAGTGGTGGACCTCCGGCGCGGGCGACCCGCGCTGCAAGATCTACATCTTCATGGGCAAGACGGACCTTGATGCGCCGCGCCACTCGCAGCAGTCGATGATCCTCGTGCCCGCCGACACGCCTGGCATCAAGGTCGTGCGCGCGCTGTCGGTGTTCGGCTATGACGACGCGCCGCACGGTCACATGGAAGTGCGCTTCGATAACGTGCGCGTACCCGCCAGCAACATCCTGCTTGGCGAGGGCCGCGGCTTCGAGATCGCCCAGGGGCGCCTCGGGCCGGGGCGCATTCATCACTGCATGCGGCTGGTCGGGCTGGCGGAGCGTTCGCTCGAGCTGATGTGCACGCGCGCGACGCGCCGCGTCGCCTTCGGCAAACCCGTGAGCGACCAAGGCGTGACGCGCGAGCGCATCGCCGAGGCGCGCTGCATGATCGAACAGGCGCGGCTGCTGACGCTGAAGGCCGCGTGGATGATGGACATGGCGGGCAACAAGACGGCAAAGGCCGAGATCGCGATGATCAAGGTCGTGGCACCGAACATGGCGGGCAAGGTGATCGACTGGGCGATGCAGGTTCACGGCGGCGCGGCGATGTGCCAGGACACGCCGCTGGCTTACTTCTTCACCGCGGCACGCACGCTGCGATTTGCCGACGGCCCGGACGAAGTGCACCGCAACGCGATCGCCAAGATGGAGCTCGGCCGGCACAGCTGAACTCACGCCGCTCAGCCTTTTGCATGTCATCCCGGCGTACGCCGGGATCCACCCTCGGCGCACTCTTCTGGATCCCGGCCTTCGCCGGGATGACGGTTGCTCAGTGCGCGGCCTGCGCGACCGCGGTTTCGAACAAGCTGATCGCCGCGCCCAGGAACGGCGACGACACATCGGGCATTTCAAGGCGCATCGTGAGCCGTCCACGCGAGACCGTCAGGACGAAAGGCGGGTCGCCCACCATCAACGTGCCGGTGGCACGCTCGAGCAGTTTCGCCAGCGGCCCTTCGATCCACAGGCGACCTTTGGCGGGCGAATTGGCGATCGCTCCGTAGTGCGCCGCGAGATCGGGCCTACCTGACAGATCGACCTTGGCGAACATCACGAGCCAGCGCATCTCCTCGGGCGACGAGTCGTCGATCTGCGTCTGCATGTTCTGCGTAAATTGCGCATACGCCTGCTTCTCGAGCGCCTGCATCAGCGGCAGCGACATCAGCATCATGTGCACTTCAGGGGCAATGCCGCAACGAATCTGGAAACGCAGCTCGTGGCCCTGAATGAATGGCCGCAGCGTCGGCGCCCATTCGAGCTGCCACGGCACGCCCTCGAACTGGCCATCGATCGCGAAGCCATCTTCCATGGGCGCATACGTGTAACCGCGCTTGCCGGCCCAGGCCGAGATCTCGGCAAGGTCAGCCCCCTGCCCTGGAGCCGTGAACAAACGCTTGAACGATTCGAGCATGGCACGCTCCGTATCCATTCGAGTTTTGCACTAGAGTTGCGCTCCACCCTGAGGCTTGGAGCGCAGCAACATGATCGAAGTGTATTCGTGGGCCACACCCAATGGCCACAAGGTTCACATCATGCTCGAAGAGTGTGGCCTGAAGTACCGGGCGCATGCAGTAGACATCGGCAAGGGCGAGCAGTTCGCGCCCGAATTCCTGGCGATCAGCCCGAACCACAAGATCCCTGCGATCGTCGACCCGCAAGGCCCCGACGGCGAACCGATCTCGATGTTCGAGTCCGGCGCGATCCTGCTCTACCTCGCCACCAAGACCGGCCGGTTCCTGCCCGAGACCACACGCGCGCGCTATGCAGTGCTCGAGTGGCTGATGTTCCAGATGGGCGGCGTCGGGCCGATGCTCGGCCAGGCGCACCACTTTCGCGTGTACGCGCCGCAGAAAATCGAATACGCGGTGAACCGCTACACCAACGAGGCGAAGCGCCTGTACGGCGTGATGGACAAGCGCCTCGCGAAGAGCCGTTACATCGCAGGACCTGAATACAGCATCGCCGACATCGCCATCTTCCCGTGGTTGCGTTCCTGGAAGAACCAGGGCATCGACTGGAATGACTATCCGCACCTGAGGGGCTGGTTCGACGAAATCGAGGCTCGACCCGCGGTGCAGCGTGGCGTTCAGGTGCTGGCGAATCTGCGCAAGCCGCTGCTGGATGACCAGGCGCGCGACGTGCTGTTCGGAGAACAGCAGTACGCCCGGCGATAGGCGGGCGTCCGCCGCGATCGCCCGCACGTCCGAAGGCCCCGCTCACGCGCGCAAGCTTACCGAAACGGTCCGCTACCGCGCTTCGGGCGCGAAATGCTTGAGCGACACGACCAACTGCCTGGCCTGGCCGCCGAAACTCATGATGGCTCAGGCGCCTGCCGTTCACGACCGACCCTGGGCAGGGGTCACTTCGGCAGTGCCGCTTCCCGCTTCTGCCGTTCGATCAGGCGCAGCATGGTCGCCAGCGTGATCGAACTGAAGGTGGCCTTGGCATTGGCGTCGATCTCGGACAGCACCGCGCCCAGCGCGGACTCGACCGGCGTGGCCGCACCGCCGGTGTCCCGCAGCGCCTGTGCCGGCGCGAAGTCCTCGAAGATCTGGATGATGTCCATCAAGGTCAGGCGCCGCGCGTTGCCTGCGAAGCGATAGCCGCCACCCGCGCCGCGCACCGACTCCACGATGCCCGAGCGCGCCAGCGCGGCCAGTACCTTGGCCAGATGGTGCGGGGACACCTCGTACTTGTGGGCGATCTCGGCCGCGGAGATGTGGCGTTCGGGGTCGCTGACGAACTCGAGCACGCTGTACAGCGCGAGCGATGTGTTGGTCTGCAGTCTCATCAGCGCCCCCAGGCCGGCCAAAGCCGGCCGTCCCCCGCGGGGATCAAGGAAAGTGGCAAAGCCACATTTCCTCGAGGGGCGAGCCCGCTCCAGGCAGCAGTTCGGCAGTCAGGCGTCAAGGTCGGTCTCCGGCAGCGTCGGCAGCCGAGCCTGCGGCCCTGACTGCGCAAGGCTCGGAGGATAAGTTGAACTGGGTCAAGTTTATTTCGGCATTCCGGTACCAGAATAATACATTGAGACGCAATCCCTCTGCCCAGGCCGACCGGACAGGTGGCGGACAGGCGAGCGTGGCGGCCACCAGGAGCACGACACCGTGAGCAAGAGACTGCTGACCCTGACCGTCAACGAGCGTGTGGAGCAACAGGCGGTGGCGGACAACGCGCTGCTGGTCGACGTGCTGCGCGACACCCTCGGCCTGACCGGCACCAAGCAGGGTTGCGACGGCGGCGAGTGTGGCGCCTGCACCGTGCTCGTCGACGGGCAGCCGCAACTGGCCTGCATCACGCTGGCGGCATCCTGCGAAGGCCGGCGCATCGAGACCATCGAGCAGTTGTCCACGCACGGTCGCATGAGCCGGCTGCAGAAAGCGTTCCACGAGCATCTCGGCACCCAGTGCGGCTTCTGCACGCCCGGCATGATCATGGCCGCCGAGGCGCTGCTGCGGCGCCATCCCGAGCCCACCGAGGCGCAGGTGTGCGAGGCGCTGGCCGGCAACCTGTGCCGCTGCACCGGCTACGTGAAGATCATCGAGTCGGTGCGCAGCGCCGCGGGAGCCGAGCGATGAGCGCGGCGACGAGCCGCGGCTCGGCGCATGGCGAAGCGGCGCCGACCCACCCGACGCACCCGGGCGGCGCCGTCGGCGTGCGCACCCCGTTGATCGACGGCGTCGAGAAAGTCACCGGCCGCGCGCGCTACACCGCCGACCTGCCGTTCGGCCAGGCCCTGGTCGGCCGCATCCTGCGCAGCCCGGTCGCCCATGGCGTGATCCGCGCCATCGACACGTCGGCCGCGCGTGCCCTGCCCGGCGTGCGTGCCGTGATCACCGGGGCCGACTTCGCCGCGCCCTATGGCGTGATCCCGATCGCGCAGAACGAATGGCCGCTGGCACGCGACAAGGTGCGCTACCGCGGCGAGCCGGTGGCCGCGGTGGCGGCCGTCGACGAGGCCAGCGCCGAGGCCGCGCTGCGTGCGATCCGCCTCGACATCGAGCCCCTGCCGGCGTACTTCGACGCCGCCGAGGCGCGTGCCGACGGCGCGGTGCTGCTGCACGAGAAGAAGGCCGGCAACATCGAGCGCCGGGTCGAGCAGGACTTCGGCGATGTCGACGCCGGTTTCGCGGCGGCCGACCTCGTGCTCGAGCGTTGCACCCGCTACGCCGAGGTGGCGCATGGCCAGATCGAGCTGAACGCCGCGGTCGCCGCCTACGAGCCCGAGGCCGACCGCCTGACCACCCATTCGGTGACGCAGGTGCCCTACTACCTGCACCTCACGCTGGCGCAGGTGCTGGGCATGGACAGTTCGCGCATCCGTGTCGTCAAGCCCTTCGTCGGCGGCGGTTTCGGCCATCGTGTCGAGCCGCTGAACTTCGAGATGGTCACCGCCGCGCTGGCGCGCGCGGCCGGCGGCACGGTGCGCATGCAGCTCACGCGCGAGGAAGGTTTCCTCACCCATCGCGGCCGGCCGGCGACCGACATCCGGCTGAAGATCGGCATGAAGCGCAGCGGCGAGATCACCGCCGTCGACTGCGAGATCGTGCAGCGTGGCGGCGCCTACGGCGGCTACGGCCTGGTGACGATCCTGTATGCCGGCGCGCTGCTGCACGCGCTGTACCGCGTCGGCGCGGTGCGCTACCGGGGCTTTCGCGTCTACGCCAACCTGCCGCCCTGCGGCGCCATGCGCGGGCACGGCGCGGTCGATGCGCGGCATGCCTTCGAATCGCTGCTCGACGAGATGGCCGGCCGGCTCGGCCTGGATGCGTTCGCCGTGCGGCGCGCCAACCTGATCGCCGCGCCCTACCGCACGCTCAACGACCTGCAGGTCAACTCCTATGGCCTGCCTGCCTGCCTGGCCTGGGCCGAGCAGGCCTCGGGCTGGAAGCGGCGACACGGCAAGCTGCCGCAGCAGGACGGTCTCAAACGCGGCTTGGGGATGGCCTGCTCGCACTACGTCTCGGGTTCGGCCAAGCCGGTGCACTGGAGCGGCGAGCCGCATGCGGTGATCAACCTGAAGCTCGACTTCGACGGCGGCATCACCATCCTCACCGGCGCGTCCGACATCGGCCAGGGCTCGTCGACCCTGCTGACGCAGGTGGTGGCCGAGG
>JANNKM010000168.1:0-2947 GCA_031396305.1 Rhizobacter sp. | reverse complement strand
TTTCGGGGGTGTGTTCTGCGACCAGCGCCGCCACCACAGGGACGACGGCGGCGACGAAAAAGCCGGTCGTACCGCGCAGCGTGTAGATGCCCCACAGACTGGCCATGGACGGCATGAGCAAGAGCAACAGACTGGCGACATAGCCGACCAGCCCAATGATCAGGATGCGTCCGCGCCCCACCCGATCCGACACAACACCCCACAGCGGCGCCCCGAGAAGCACACCGCCCGCGTAAACACTGCTGAGAAAGCCGACATGGCGGCCGACCTCAGCGGCGCTGGCGGCGGGCATCAACGAAGCCAGCCACCCAGGCAGTACGGGCAAAAGCGCCCCATACCCGACCGAGACGATGAAGACGGAGCCCGCCAGCCATGCCACCTGGATAGGCCGCAGCCCGGCGGGTCCGGCTGCCATCCCCGACCTCCCCTGCCCGCCCGCAGCCTTTGCCTGCGTCATGCGCGCATGTCCGGCCCGCCCCAACGGCGCGCGAGGAAGTTGTGGATGGGCACGAACACGAGACCGACGTAAGCCCCGTAGAGAAAGCTCTCGAGCAACCCCAGACAGAAGCCCCAGAAGGTCAGCCACTTGAACGCCGGCAAGACCATCTCCAAAAACGGTGCCATGTGCAGGCTCGGCGGCGCGGCCAAGCCGTAGACCACGCACAGCACGAAGCTGAAGGCGGTGAAGATTCCGAGCGACCAGCTCACGACCTTGATGTTCAACATGTCTCTTGTTCCTTACTTGCCCAGGACCGGCCTCGGGGTTGCAACGAGCGAGTCGCGGTTTCCCGCCATGCCCGCCATGACAGCGTCCGAGGCCTGGGCCTTGACGTTCTCGTGCAAATCAACGCGCGACGGATTGCTCGCCTCCAGAATCGCCTTCGACTTGGCCATCTCTTCCGCAGAGCCATGCGCCACGACGAGAAATCCGTCGTCAATGTGCGCAAAGACCTGATCCATTGGGGACTGCACGAAACCGCTGCTTGCGTGGCGACGTGGCAGCATTCATGCCTCCCGTGAGCGATGCGCCGACAAGCTGTTGTCGTCTGGTCGACGGCGTCCGAGCTCTCGCACGCCAAAGTGGAGGTACACCACTGCGCTCAATAGCGCTGCGAAGAAGCACCACACCGAGATGAACCACGTCGCGTAGAAAGCGTAGGCCGCGCTGAACGACCCCAGCGCAAGAACCCCAAAGACAACCACCATTCGGTGAGAGGACAGCAGTGGACTGATCGCGGTCGACAGCAGGTACAGCGTCATCGTCACGGCCGCGAAGAAGTGCGGTGAGTCGTACTCGATGTGCGGGCCCGTCGGCCTTGATGCGACCGGAAACGCCACCAAGACATACAGCAGGTAGGCGCCGACCGCAGCACCGGCCGCAACGAACGCGACCAAAGCCCTGCGACGCCACCCCGCAGGCTCCATCAGCGCGACGGCCACGGGCACGTAGACCGGCCACAGCACATGCGAGAAGAAGGAGTACACATGGGTCATCACCGAGTTCAGCTGCGGGGCCTCGTCGCTGAAGGTCAGCCAGATGACACCTTCGAGCAACTGCTGGACGGCGAACAACAGGGGGATCGCTGCGAAAGGCAAGTCGCGTCGCCGGTGCAGGGCCAGCGCTGACCGCAACGTTAACGTGCCGATCCCGAGCAGCACGGCACCTGCCGAAAAGCTGGCCGTGGCCGAGAAGCACACTCAGTGTCCCCTTTCCCGAGTGCCAGTGTCGACGGCGTAGAGGTCGCCCCGTGACAGAGGAAGCGGCCACTCACCGCGGTTGGGCTTGGAGGCCAGGATTTGGTAGACGCCGGTGGTTCCGGCTTCGAAGTCCAGCGCGCAGGCAGCCATGTACAGGCGCCAGACGCGATAGGTCGGCTCATCCACTTCGCGCAGTGCCGCGTCACGGTTGGCTTCCAGGCGCTGCACCCAGTGCCGCAGCGTCAGCGCATAGTGTGGGCGCAGGCCTTCGACGTCGTGAATCTCGAAGCCCGCACGCTCCATGCCGAGCTGGATGTTGCTGACGCAGTCGAGTTCGCCGTCGGGGAAGACGTAGCGATTGATGAACTCGGTGGCCAATGACTTGTTCCATCCCTCTTCATCGTGCGTGATGCCGTGATTCAGGAACAACCCACCCGGGCGCAGAACCCTCATCGCAGTCGCCAGGTAAGCCGGCAGGTTGGCCAGGCCGCCTGGGCCAGACGCAGGGGATCGCGACCAAAGACCATCGAACGGACGAAGCCCGGGTGGTGGCACACCAGGGTGAACAGCGGCTCGGTTGCTTGTGCAGCCCCCTTGCCGAGTGTCAAGGTGGTGCCGTTCCACAAGCGCAGCGCGAGACTCCCGTCGAAGCTGCGAAACAGCCGCGTCAAGAGATTCGATGTCTGGTCGAGGCCGCGATGCACCGACGCACCTCGAAGCTCGCTCGGCGAGTTCAGGTCTGCGGCACGCGTCAGATCGCTCATGTCACTTACGCCGGTGCCCCAGCGGCAACGCTCGCGCCGGTCGCCGGCGCATCTGGCGATCCCGCCCTCTTGATGCCGGCGAGCTTGGTGCGCTTGAGCATCAGCGCGTTGATGGCGACCACCGCCGAGCTCCCCGACATCGACAGCGCAGCGATCTCCGGCGACAGCGTGAAGGGATAGAACACACCCGCCGCCAGCGGAAACGCGATCACGTTGTAGCCCACCGCCCACCACAGGTTCTGGTGCATCTTGCGCAGCGTGGCGCGCGACAGTTCGATGGCGCCGACCACGTCATAGGGGTCGCTCTTCATCAGCACGACCTGGGCGCTTTCCATCGCCACGTCGGTGCCGGCACCGATGGCGAAGCCCACGTCGGCCTGGGTCAGCGCCGGGGCCTCGTTGATGCCGTCGCCAACCATACCGACCTTGTCGCCCTGGTCCTGAAGTTCCTTGATCTTGGCTGCCTTCTGGCCGGGCAGCACTTC
>JANNKM010000543.1:0-2925 GCA_031396305.1 Rhizobacter sp. | reverse complement strand
TGCGCGAACAGCTTGGCCGGCAAATCGAGGTACACGCCGCCGGGCCGGCCCGACACCGCCGAGCGGATCGCGCGCGCGATGCCGATTCCGATGTCTTGCGCATGCAGCACGCGATACGCCGCCTTGCACAAGGGCTTGGCGATCGCGAGCTGGTCCATTTCTTCGTAGTCGCCCTGCTGCAAGTCGACGACCTCGCGCTCGGACGAGCCGCTGATCAGGATCATCGGGAAGCAGTTCACCGTCGCATTGGCCAGCGCGGTCAGGCCATTCAGGAAGCCCGGCGCCGAGACCGTCAGGCAAATGCCGGGCTTTTGCGTCAGGAAACCTGCCGCGGCGGCGGCGTTGCCGGCGTGCTGTTCGTGGCGAAACGAGATGACGCGCATGCCTTGCGCCTGCATCTTGCGCGTCAGGTCGGTGATCGGGATGCCGGGCAGGCCGAAAATCGTGTCGATGCCGTTCAGTTTCAGCGCGTCGATGACGAGGTGAAAGCCGTCGGTCTGTGCGGCGGATGGGGTGTCAGTGCTCATGTGGAGGTCTTTCTGCGCTGCCATGCGCGCTACGGGGGCGGTCGGGTCGGACTTATCATAGGAAGCGATACGCCCATTCGCCGTTGACCACGGTCAAGTTTCGATGTTTGAAGGCGTCGCACCGCTTTCTGTAACCGTCCGATGACTCCGACCTCGATTGAGACCCACACTGAACGCAACGTGATTCGCGTTCAGCTGAAGCAGAACATCGTTCTCAAGGAGATGACCGACGCCGAGCGCAGCGCGCTCGAGCCGAATTTGCTCGTCGTCGACTGCAGCAAGGGCGACACGCTGCTGCACCAGGGCGTGCACGAGATGGAACAGTACTTCGTGCTCGACGGCCTGCTCAAGCGCGTCGTCACGAATGCCGACGCGAAGGAGATGATCCTGCGCTTTGCCGAAGCGCGCGACATCGAAACCAGTTACGCCGCGTGGCGCCTGAACACGCCCACGCCCTACTCCATCGTCTGCGTGACGAAAGCGCGCGTCGCCAAGCTGCCGATGCCGGTGTGGGTGTCGTTCATGGACCAGCACCCCAAGTTCAAGCAGGCGTTCGAGTACGAAGTGATGCACCTGATGAGCGAAATCATGGCGCACACGATCACGCTGCACCTGCTCGACGCCCCAGGGCGCGTGCGCCGCTTCGAGCGCAAGCATCCCGACCTGGCGGACCGCATACCGAAGAAAGAGCTCGCGGCTTACCTCAACTTGTCGGCTGAGACGCTGAGCCGATTGAAGCAGCGCGGGAAAATATGAGGGGAGAAGGCGGCGCGCTGCGCGGCCGCCATCGGCATTTCTTCTAACGCCCGCGCGCCGCGGCGATCAACCTCGAAATCAGCGGCCAGAACAGCATCACCAGCGCCAGCGTCGTGATCGAGCCCACGAGCGGGTTCGACCACATGATGCCGACTTCGCCCTGCGACACAAGCATCGACTGGCGGAAAGAATCTTCCGCCTTGTCGCCCAGCACGAGCGCGAGCACGAGCGGCGCGAGTGGATAGTCGAGCTTCTTGAACACGTAGCCGACGACACCGAAGCCGAGCATGAACCACACGTCGAGCATCGCGCTGTGCACGGTGTAGGCGCCGATCGCGCAGATCACGATGATGACCGGCGCGATGATGGAAAACGGGATGCGCAGGATCGACGCGAACAGCGGCACTGTGGTCAGCACGACGATCAACCCGACCAGGTTGCCCAGGTACATGCTGGCGATCAGGCCCCAGACGAAATCCTTCTGTTCGACGAACAGCAGCGGCCCGGGCTGCAGGCCCCAGATCAACAGCCCGCCCAACAGCACCGCGGCAGTGGGCGAGCCGGGAATTCCCAGCGCCAGCATCGGCAACAACGCACTCGTGCCGGCAGCGTGTGCTGCGGTCTCGGGCGCGATCACGCCTTCGACTTCGCCCTTGCCGAAGTTCGCGCCGTTCTTCGACATCTTCTTCGCCAGGCCGTAGCTCATGAACGACGCCGGCGTCGCGCCGCCCGGCGTGATGCCCATCCAAATGCCGACGAGCGAGCTGCGCAACGACGTGACCCAGTACTTGGGCAGTTCCTTCCAGGTTTCCCACACGACTTTCGGATTGATGCGTGCCGACTTGCCGGAGAACTTCAGCCCTTCTTCCATCGACAACAGGATTTCGCCGATGCCGAACAGCCCGATCACGGCGATCAGGAAGTCAAAGCCCCGCATCAGTTCGGGCTGACCGAACGTCAGCCGCAACTGGCCGGTCACGGTGTCCATGCCCACGGCGGCCAGCGCAAAGCCGAGCGCCATTGCGACGAGAATCTTGAAGGGCGAGCCCTTGCCCATGCCGACGAAGCTGCAGAAGGTCAGCAGGTACACGGAAAAATATTCCGGCGCGCCGAACTTGAGCGCGAACTTCGCGACCAGCGGCGCGAGGAAGGTGATCATGATCACAGCGATCAGCGCGCCGACGAACGACGACGTGAACGCTGCCGTCAGCGCCTGCCCGGCCTGGCCGCGCTGGGCCATCGGATAGCCGTCAAACGTGGTCGCCACCGACCAGGGCTCGCCGGGAATGTTGAACAGGATCGACGTGATCGCGCCGCCGAAGAGGGCCCCCCAGTAGATGCACGACAGCATCACGATCGCCGAAGTCGGCGACATCGTGAACGTCAGCGGCAGCAGGATCGCCACGCCGTTCGCCCCGCCCAGGCCCGGCAACACGCCGATCAACACGCCCAGAATGATGCCGACGAACATCAGGCCGATGTTCACCGGCGTCAGCACGACGGCGAAACCCTGCATCAATGAATTGAGTTCTTGCATGGCGCTGCGGCTTCAGTAGCCGAGGAAACGCAAGGGTTCGAGCGTGCCCTTGTACAGCGGCACCTTGAACCAGACTTCGAACATCACGAAGAACACCGCGCTGAC
>JANNKM010000013.1:0-30549 GCA_031396305.1 Rhizobacter sp. | reverse complement strand
CCGGTGCGCATGCAGCTCGAGTTGCTCAAGCCGGAGATGGTGCAGCTCGAGCACGACATCAAGTCGACGATCGTCATCTTCGGCAGTGCGCGCATCGCGCCTCCAGATGTGGCGGCGCGCGAATTGGCGGCGGCGCAAGTCGCTGGCAACACCAAGGCGCTGCGCGTGGCTGAAACGAAGATGCTCATGTCGCGCTACTACGAAGAAGCGCAGCGTTTCGCCGCGCTGGTGACGACGCGTTCACGCGACCTGGAAACGCCGATCTATGTGGTCACCGGCGGCGGCCCGGGCATCATGGAAGCGGGAAATCGCGGTGCGTTTGAAGTCGGCGGGAAGAGCATCGGCTTGAACATCGTGCTGCCGCACGAGCAGGCGCCCAACGACTACATCACGCCCGAGCTGTGCTTCCAGTTCCACTATTTCGCGCTGCGCAAGATGCATTTCCTGATGCGCAGCATCGCCCTGGTGTGTTTTCCAGGAGGCTTCGGCACGCTGGACGAGTTGTTCGAGACGATGACTCTCATCCAGACCGGCAAGTGCCGGCGCCGGCCCATCCTGCTGTTCGGCCGCGACTTCTGGACGAGCCTGATCAACTTCGACCTACTCATCGAGACGGGAATGATCAGCCCCGAAGACAAGGATCTGTTCCACTTCGTCGAGAGCGCCGAAGAGGCGTGGAGCCACTTGGAAGCCGAATACGGTTTTGATCTGCCGCAGACGCAAACGGGCGAGTTCGCGGTCGACATATGACGCGCAAAGTGAGCTTGATCGGCGCGCCCACCGATATCGGCGCGGGCACGCGCGGCGCCAGCATGGGGCCGGAGGCGTTGCGCGTGGCCGGAATCGTGCCGGTGCTGCGGCGCCGTGGTCTGGACGTCGCGGACCGGGGCAACCTGTCGGGCCCGGCCAATCCGTGGCAAGAGCCGCTCAACGGGTATCGCCATCTGCCCGAGGTGGTGCAGTGGAACCAGGCGGTGCACGACGCCGTGCACGGCGAATTGCGCAACGCCCGGCTGCCGATTCTGCTGGGCGGTGATCACTGCCTGGCGATCGGCTCGATCGGCGCCGTGGCCCGCCATTGCCGAGAAACAAACCGGCGCCTGCGCGTGCTGTGGCTCGACGCGCACGCAGATTTCAATACCAACGTCCTCACCCCGAGCGGCAACTTGCACGGCATGCCGGTGGCCTGCCTGTGCGGCAAGGGGCCGCAGGAATTGATCGAGATCGGTGGCGCCGTGCCGGCGCTGCACCCGAAAGCGCTGTACCAGATCGGCATTCGCAGCGTCGACGACGATGAAAAGCGGCTCGTCCATGAAGCCGACCTCGACGTGTTCGACATGCGCTACATCGACGAGATGGGAATGCGCCACACCATGGAGCTGGCGCTGGCGACACTCGACGCCCAGACGCACCTGCACGTGAGCTTTGACGTCGATTTTCTCGACCCCGACATCGCCCCCGGCGTGGGCACCACCGTGCGCGGCGGGCCGACCTATCGCGAAGCGCAGCTGTGCATGGAGATGATCGCCGACACCGGACGCCTGGGGTCACTTGACGTGATGGAGCTGAACCCGGCGCTGGACGTACGCAACCGCACCGCCGAGCTTGCGGTGGACCTGATCGAGAGCCTGTTCGGCAAGAGCACCTTGATGCGCAAGTAATCGCGTCGGCTCAGCGCCCGCGGCACGACCCGTGGGCCTTGCGAAACCGGCGCGGCTCGAGCGCATCGGTCTGGGCAAACAAGCCGCGCCGCGCCACTAGCGCCGCATGCTGCTGTGCCGCATAGGGCCCCGGGTTGTGCCGGAACGTCACATTCCAGGCGTGGCCCTGGGCAACCATCCAGGCGCCGATGTCTTCACCGTCAAGAGCCAAGGTTGCGACGCCACGCCGGTAGTCGTCAGTTGCGGTGTCGTGCAGCAGCACCCGGCGCCGCAGCACGCGTGCTTCGAGCGCGGCCTGGGCCTCTCGGCCCCAGGGCTGGCAGATTTCTGGCGCATCGATTCCGTTCAGTCGAAACGCGCGCGGCTTGGGCGCACCGCCGGAGCCGGCGTCGAGGCGTATCCACAGCGTGTCGCCGTCGGTGACGAGCGTGACGGTGCCGCTAAGCGCATGCGCGGGCCGGTGTGCCGCAAGCAGCAGCACGACCAGGGCAAGCGCGACGAACCGGGCGCGGGTCATGCCGCCGTCATCAGACTGATCAGCCAGGAGGCGAGCAGCACCACCAGAATCAGCCAGATCGCGACCACGCCGAGCGCACCCCACCACAGGCGCGGCAACCGATCGTTCGAGGCCTGCGCCTCGCGCAGGCAGGTTTGCCACAGCGTTACTGGCGTCAAACGCACCACCAGGGCGATTCCCAAGGGAAGCAGCAAGAGGTCATCAAGCAGGCCGATCACCGGAATGAAGTCGGGGATCAAGTCGATCGGGCTCACTGCGTAGGCGATCACGGCGATCGCGACCCACTTGGCCGCCCGCGGCGTTTGCGGGTGACGCATGAGCTTCCACACGGCCAGCAGGCGAACCCGCAACTGGACCACCGCACCACGCCTGGCCAAACGCGAGAACCAGCTCATGTGGAGCGTGTGAGGGGTTTCGAACGGATGTGCGCCGGCATGGTACTTGCGATGGGGGTCTTTGCAGCGAAGCGGCGGCAGCCCGAGGGAAATCGAGCATGCACCGTGCCGAACGGCGCGCCTAGACTGCCCGCGGTCAGCGTGTCGGGTCGCCCCGGCACGGATTCATCGATCTCGCTTTTGGAGTCTCTCATCATGATTGCAGTCAACACGAAGACCACTCTGTTCAGTTTGTGCGCGGCCGCCCTGCTGGGCGCAGCACTGCCGGCGCACGCCGGCAAGACGCTCGACGCCATCAAGGCGCGCGGCCAGCTGATCTGCGGCGTCAACCCCAGCCTGCCCGGATTCTCCTCCGCCGACAGCCAGGGCAATTGGGCCGGCCTGGACGTCGACGTGTGCAAGGCGATCGCCGCGACGACGATCAACGACGCGAGCAAGATCAAGTGGGTGCCGCTCAACGCGGCGCAGCGGTTTGCGGCGCTGCAGTCCGGCGAGGTCGACATCCTGTCGCGCAACACCACCTGGACGCTGACGCGTGACGCGTCGCTTGGCCTGCACTTCACCGGCACGACGTATTACGACGGCCAGGGCTTCATGGTCACGAAGAAGAGCAAGATCACCTCGGCGAAGCAGCTCAAGGGCGCGACAGTGTGCGTGCAGTCGGGAACGACGACCGAGAAGAACCTGACCGACTACTCCAAGGCCTCCGGCCTGAACATGAAGTCAGTCGTATTCGAAACCCAGGAGGCGACGAACAAGGCCTACTTCTCCGGGCGTTGCCAGGCGTATACGACGGATGCGTCGGGCCTGGCGTCGGTGCGCAACAAGGAAGCGGGCAACCCCGAAGACCATGTGATCCTGCCCGAGCTGATCTCCAAGGAACCGCTCGGCCCGTCAGTCCGCCGCGGTGATGACGAATGGTTTGCGATCGCCAAATGGGTCGTTTTCGCGCTCATCGAGGCCGAGGAATACGACATCACCAAGGACAACGTCGACAAGATGAGGGCCGAAAGCAAAGACCCGGTGGTGCAGCGCATCCTAGGCACCTCCGAAGACACCGGCAAGCTGCTCGGCCTGGACAAGGACTGGGCCTACCGCGCGATCAAGGAAGTCGGCAACTACGGTGAAATCTTCGAGCGCAATGTCGGTCCGAAGTCGGCGCTGAAATTGCCGCGCGGCGCGAACAACCTGTGGAGCAAGGGCGGTTTCATGTACGCGCCGCCAGTGCGCTGAGGAGGGCCGCCCTGACGCCTCACGCCTGACGGCTTTCCCCCGTGGCCGCAGCCCCCGCAAGACGCCGCTTCCACTGGCGCAGCAAGGCCTTTCGGGGCGTTCTGTACCAGGTGATCGCGGTGTCGCTGATCGTCGCCGCGGGGGCCTACCTGTTGTCGAACACGCTCGACAACATGCGCGCGCGCGGCATCAAGAGCGGCTTTGATTTCATCTCGCAGCCGGCCGGATTCTCGATCGGCGAGAGCGTCATTCCGTTCGACTCCGCCGAGAGCTACGGCAAGGCGTTTCTCGTCGGCCTGTCGAACACGTTTCGCGTCGCGATTCTCGGCATCCTGATGGCCACGTTGCTGGGCACGCTGATCGGCGTGGGCCGCCTGTCGCGCAACTTTCTGGTGCGCACCCTGAGCAGCGCATACGTCGACTTGTTGCGCAACGTGCCGCTGCTGCTGCAATTGTTCATCTGGTACTTCGTGATGACGGAGTTGCTGCCCAGCATCGAAGAAGCGCTGACGCCGCTGCCCGATGTGTTTTTCAGCAAGAACGGCCTGCAGTTCCCACACCCAGTGTGGAGCCCGGGTCATGCCTTCACGGTGCTCGGCTTCGCCGCGGGTGGGGTGGGTTGCTGGGGGTGGGCGCGCTTCGCGCGCCTGCGCCGTGAGGCGACCGGCCGCATTGTTCCGGTGCTGTTGCCCTCGCTGTTCGTTCTGGCCGCGGCCACGGCGCTGGGCTGGCTGATCGGCGGCGCGCCGGCCGGGCTGGACGTGCCGGAGAAGACCGAGATCAACGTCGTCGGCGGTGGCGCCGTCACGCCCGAATTCCTCACGGTGTTGCTCGGCCTGACGATTTACACCGCGGCCTACATCGCCGAAGTGGTGCGCGCGGGCATCCTGTCGGTACCCTATGGCCAGCATGAGGCGAGCGCGGCGCTCGGCCTGTCGCGCGGCCAGGCGCTGCGGCTGGTGCAGTTGCCGCAGGCCCTGCGCGTCATCATTCCGCCGATGACGAATCAGTACCTGAACCTGACGAAGAACTCGTCGCTCGCCGTCGCGGTGGGCTACCCGGACCTGGTATCGATCTCCAACACGTCGCTCAACCAGACTGGCCGGGCGATCGAGTGCATCGCGCTCGTGATGGCGTGTTACCTCACCCTGTCGTTGTTGACGTCGGCGGCGATGAACGCGTACAACAAGCGCGCGGCGATCAAGGAACGCTGATGAGTGCCGCCCAACCGCCCAGCGGCGCACTCTTCGCCCCCATCGCCGCACGCACCGCGCCGGTCGCGACGCAAGGACCCGTGGCGTGGCTCAAGCGCAATTTGTTCGACGGTTGGGGCAATACGCTGGCGACGGTGGTCACGCTGCTCGTGCTGGCCTGGTTGTTGCCGCCATTGTTCAGCTGGAGCGTGCTCAATGCGGTGTTCGCGCCCGACAACGCCGCCTGCCGCGCCGCCCACGAGACAGGTGCCTGCTGGGGCGTGATCGCCGAGAAAGGCCGGTTGATACTGTTCGGCCGCTATCCGTACGCCGAGCAGTGGCGGCCCTTGCTCGCCTGCGCCGTGGTGATCGCGCTCCTGGTGGCGAGTTGCCTGCGCCAGTTCTGGCATGACTGGCTGGCCGCCTTGTGGGTCGGCGTGCTGGCGCTGTTCCTCCTGCTGATGCACGGCGGCGTGTGGGGATTGACGCCGGTGGATACGTCGCGCTGGGGTGGATTCCCACTGACCCTGGCGCTTTCCGTGGTGAGCCTGACGATCGGCTTCCCGCTGGCGATATTCGTAGCGCTTGGGCGCAGCTCGAAGCTGCCGGCGATCCGCACGATTTGCGTGCTCTACGTCGAGTTGATCCGCGGCGTGCCGTTGATCTCGGTGCTGTTCATGGCGTCGTTCATGTTTCCGTTGTTCATGCCGCAGGGCATGACGATCGACGTGCTGTTGCGCGTGCTTGCCGGCATGACGCTCTTCGCCGCAGCCTACCTCGCCGAAGTGGTGCGCGGCGGCCTGCAGGCCTTGCCCAAGGGCCAGGTCGAAGCGGCGCAGTCGCTCGGCCTCAGTTACTGGCAGGCGACGCGCTTGATCGTGCTGCCGCAGGCGTTGCGCCTGGTGGTGCCGGCGATCGTCAACACCTTTATCAGCACGTTCAAAGACACCTCGCTCGTCACCATCGTCAGCCTGTACGACCTGACCGGCGCGCTGCAGCTCGCCCTGGGCGACGCTGACTGGCGCAAGTTCTTCCTCGAAGGACAGCTCTTCGTCGCGGGCGTGTACTTCGTGTTCTGCTTCGCCATGTCGCGCTACAGCCGCTGGGTCGAGGCCTATCTCAACACCGGCATGCGCAGGCAATGAATATGGCCACTGAAGCTCCCATCATCAAGTTCGACGCCGTGAACAAGTGGTACGGCCAGTTCCATGTGCTGCGCGACATCAAGCTCGACGTCGCGCGCGGCGAGCGCATCGTCATTTGCGGGCCGTCGGGCTCGGGCAAGTCGACGCTGATCCGCTGCATCAACCGGCTCGAGGAACACCAGACCGGGCACCTGATCGTCGACGGCGTCGAACTGACAGACGACGTGAAAGCGATCGACGCGATCCGCCGCGAGGTCGGCATGGTGTTCCAGCAGTTCAACCTGTTTCCGCACCTGACGGTGCTTGAAAACCTGACGCTGGCGCCGATGTGGGTCGGCAAGATGCCCAAGAAGCAGGCCGAAGAGCGCGCCATGCAGCAATTGCAGCGCGTGCAAATCGTCGAACAGGCCAGCAAATACCCGCTGCAGCTCTCCGGTGGGCAGCAGCAGCGCGTCGCGATCGCCCGGGCCTTGTGTCTCACGCCGAAGATCATGCTGTTCGACGAGCCCACGTCGGCGCTCGATCCGGAGATGATCAACGAAGTGCTCGACGTGATGAAAGAACTCGCCGGCCAGGGCATCACGATGCTGTGCGTGACGCATGAGATGGGCTTCGCGCGCTCGGTGGCGGACCGCGTGATCTTCATGGACCAGGGGCAGATCATCGAAGAGAACACGCCGGAAGAGTTCTTCCATCATCCGAAGAGCGATCGCACCCGCGATTTCCTGTCGAAGATCCTCGCGCACTGACCGATTCGCGCGCGCGGCCCGACCCTGGTGTGAAGACACGGTTCGAACCCACGCTGATCCGCGCCGCAGGCGATGCTGCGCCACGCCCGCACCGCAACTGCTATTGGCTGGTCACGGGCCGCGTGCTGGCCGGCGAGTACCCGGGTGCCGCAGACAGCGGGCTGATGCGGCAACGCATGCAGGCGCTGCTCGACGCGGGCATCACCCGCTGCTTCGATTTCACGCATGAGGCGGAAGCCCTGCCGGAATACGCGGCAGCATTCGCCCAGGCCGGCACCGCCCGCGGGCTCGACGCACGCAGCGAACGGTACACAGTGGCGGACTTCGGTGTGCCCTCGGTGGCCGGCATGCGCGCGACGCTGGACGCCATCGACACGGCGCTTGGCGCAGGCGCCAACGTCTACCTGCACTGTCGTGCTGGCATCGGCCGCACCGGTACCGCGGCGGGCTGCCTGCTCGTGGAGCAGGGCCTGGACAACGCGCAGGCCCTGGCCGTGATTCGCGACAAGTGGGAAGTGATGGCGAAACTCGCCGCCGCACCGCATTCACCCGAGACAGCGCAGCAGCGCGATTTCATTGCGCGGTGGGCGGCGCGGCGCCCTGCGTGACGCCGGGTAACACGGTGGCGATCCAGCCTTCCAGCGGGTCGACGTTCTCTGGCAGCCCAAAGTTCGGCCGTACCGCAGCCCACGCCGCCTGCACCATGCACAGAACCGCATCGAGCCGATCGGCACTGGCATCATCAAGCAGCGCACCACGTTGTGTTCGGCTCAGCACCAGGCGCACTTTGAGACGGCTGTCACCTTGTTCCAGCGCGTCGATCAGGTCAGCCCGCGCCGTCCGGCGCGCTTCGTCCTGGCGCGCCTTGGTGTCGCTCTTGTAGGACCGCGCCCCGATCAATTCGCGCGCCAGCATTCCCGGATAGCCCTCCAACGCGACGCGGCGAAGGTCGCCCGCATGCAGGCCTGGCAGGTGCGCACCTGAGGCGAGCAACACCGGGGCCCCGGCATGCAGCATGTAAGCCACTGGCGGGTTCACCCATTTCATCGACGGCGACGACCCCGCCGGCCGGTCGCAGGCGCGATGCGCGAATTTCCCGCCGGGTGACCGAGCCGCGCAAAAGGCTGCGAAAGTCGCGCGAATCTGCTCGCGCGGCAGCGCCGCGTAGTGCGTGATGAGCGCCGGCCACGTCAGCGGCCATCCCAGGTGCACCACCAGTTCACGCGGCAGTCCGAACGGGAAATCGAACGCCCCGAGCCAGGAACCGGGCGAGCGCAGCCACTGCGCAAGCGCATCGAAATCGGGCAGCAGATGCAGCGCATCCAGGGCCACGCCGCCGGCGACGGCGTGGCCGAGCGCCAAGGTGATGGGTTTGACCGGCCGGGGGCGACTCGTGAAGTCGACGCCGGCCAACACGGGAAAATCGCGAGGGACGTCTTGCATCGATGGCGTTAGAGTCACGGCTGCTCTGCATCCTCAAGTTTCCGCGACAACTTCGACGATAACAATCCCTCATGCCCGAGCCCACGGACAAAGCCCCATCCAGCCAGGCGCCACCACCGCGCGAACATATCGTCAGCACCGACCACAGCATCACGGTCGGCGGCCACACTCTCGAATACACGGTCACTTGCGGCACGCTGCTGCTGCGCCTGTACAACGAAACACCGGACACCAAAGCGGACGGGCCGAACCAAATCGCCGATGCGTCCCTGCAGACACCACACAAGGCGCGCGCTGAGTTCTTTTTCATCGCCTACACGCTCAAATGCGCGTCGGCCGATGAACCCCGTGCCCTGACCTTCGCCTTCAACGGCGGCCCGGGATCGAGCAGCGTGTGGCTGCACCTGGGCCTGCTCGGGCCGCAAGTGGTGGCGACCGACGACACCGGCCTCGCACCATCACCGCCCTATGCATTGCGCGGCAACGAGCACACATTGCTCACGCACAGCGACCTGGTCTTCATCGACCCCGTCGGCACCGGCCTTTCGCGCATGCTCGACGGCGAGAAGTCAACGGAGTTCCACGAATACCAGCGCGACCTCGATTCGGTGAGCGAATTCATGCGCCTGTATCTGACGCGCTATGACCGCTGGGGCAGCCCGAAGTACCTGATCGGCGAGAGCTACGGCACGACCCGAGCCGCCGGGCTGTCGCAACTGTTGCAGGAGAAGCACGACGTTTTTTTGAACGGCGTGATGCTCGTGTCACTCGCGATCGACATGCAGACACTCAGCTTCGATCACGCGAACGACCTGCCCTATGCGCTGTTCCTGCCTAGCTATGCCGCGACGGCCTGGTACCACCGAGCGTTGCCATTGGACATGCAGCGCAAGGCCCTGCGCGAAGTGATCGCCGCGGCGGAAACCTTTGCCAACGCCGAATACAGCCTGGCCTTGATGCAGGGTTCGCGCTTGTCGCCGGCCGAGCGCGAGCGCATTGCCTCGCAGGTGGCCCGCTTCACGGGTCTTTCCATCGACTATGTGCTGCGCTGCGATTTGCGTCCGCTCGATTCACGCTTTTGCAAGGAACTGCTGCGCCAACGCGGCCAGACGGTGGGGCGCCTGGATTCGCGCTTCGTCGGCCAGGACCGCGACGACGCCGGCGAGCAACCCGAAGCCGACGCGTCGATGAGCAACCTGGCGGGCGCCTACGCGGCGGGCATCAACCGCTTGCTGCGCTCAACCTTCAAGTACGAGAGCGACGCGCCCTATGTCGTGCACGCACCGCTGTGGCAAAAATGGATGTGGAAGGACTTCGAGAACAAGTATGTGAACGTCGGCACCAGCCTGCGCCGCGCGATGCAGGCCAATCCGCACATGCGGGTGTACGTGGCGAGCGGTTTCTACGACCTGGCCACGCCGCACGCCGCAGCCGACTACACGCTGAGCCACCTGGGGCTGCGCGATGCGCAAGCGGCAAACATCAGCGTCAACTACTTCGAAGCCGGACACATGATGTACATCCACCAGGCGTCGCTCGCACGCATGGCAATGCAGTTGCGCGCATTCGTCAAGTCGCAGAACGATCAGTGACCTCAGCTGCCCCAGAGCATGGCACGGCAGTTCAAGCAAAAGGCGACCGCACCGTCCCGAGAAACCCCTCGAAACCCGACTCACGGTCGGTGTAGTTGGCGCTGATCGTCGCCAGCGTTTTTTCTCGCTCCTGGGCAATGAATCGCTCGAGCTCACGGTAGTGGTCGGGTGTGAAGTTCTGGCCTTCGCTGAGCAGGGCGATCTCGGCGATCACCGCCCAGTCGATCTCCTGTGACGTGACCCACACCCTGGCCCCCTCGGGCAGGTTGTGCAGGAGTTCGGCGATTGCAGATTCATGGTCGCTCAAGGCCACTGACACTGAATCCGGCCAGCGCCGCAAATGCGCCTCGTCGTCGCGCAGCGGCGCCCACATCGCCACCAGATATTGAGGCGGATGCGTCTCGATCGCGTCGCCCTGATCGGTCTGGATCACCTGGGCAATCGGCCCGATGATGCGGCGCACGGCGCCGATCCACACGCCGGTCTCGGGGCGTGCAACGATGCGGTGGTCGATCGCGGCGCTGTGTCGGTCCATGGTGTATGCGTCTGGCCGGATTGTGCAGGCCCGGTCGCAGCGCGCGCCTCCCACATCCGTGGGGGGGCCCGTCCCCGCGCGTCATCATCGCCGCCACCCGTCCCGGGTGGTTGCGGCAGATCAGTAGCGATTCCCGGTGATGAAGATCGCGATCCGCATCAATGCGTAGGCCACCCAATTCAGCAGTCGCGCCAGCCACGGCCGGTTGATGTGCACCTCGCGCTCGACGCGATGGCCCTCGTCGACCGCGCGCAGCAAATGGGCTCGCAGCTCGGCGGCGAAAGCGTCGTCTCGCACCAACACATTCGCCTCGCGCGCGAGAAGCAGGCTCAAGGGATCGAGGTTCGACGAGCCCACCGTGGCCAACGCACCGCCCTGCGCGTCCATCACCGCGACCTTGGCGTGCAGGAAGCTCGGCGAATACTCGTAGATCGTGATTCCTGCATCGAGCAACACGCTGTACACGGCGCGGCTGGCATGGTGCTGCAGGAAGTATTCATAACGTCCCTGCAGCAGCAAGGTGATGCGAACGCCGCGGCGTGCCGCACGCAGCAGGGCGCGCTGGAGCTGCACGCCAGGAACGAAATAGGCATTGGCGATCAGGATTTCGCTTTGCGCCAGGGCAATGGCGACGCGGTAGGTGCCTTCGATGCGGCGCCGAAACCGCACGTTGTCGCGCAGCACAAGCGCGGCCAGGGGCCCGAGCGTCGACTCGCTGATCTGACTGTCGGGCATGTCCGACAGGCCCGACATCGCCGCGCTGTCGCTGCGGCTCTCGACCATGTCCACACCTGCCGCAGCGGCCTCGCGGGCGGCGTGGATCGCGCCTTCCAGGTCGGCCCTGCGAGTCTCGCGAGCAAATTGCACCCGCCACCACAGGCGCGTCATCGTGTCGTGCACGTCAGCGACCAGCGGCCCGGTGATGCGCACCGCGAAATCCAGGCGCGGCAACGACAATTCGCCGTAGTTCGGGTCGAAGTGGTCGTCGAGCAGATTGATGCCGCCACAAAACGCGGTCCGCGCGTCGACGACACACAGCTTGCGGTGCAACCGTCGCCAGCGCCGCGGCACCAGCAGGCGCCAACCCCGGGCGGGGTTGAAGATGCGCCAGCGTACGCCCGCCGTGGCCCAGCGCCGCTGCCACGCGTCGGGAATGTCGTCGGTGCCGATGCCGTCGACGATGACGCAGACTTTCACACCGCGTGCGGCCGCGCGTTCCAACGCTTCGGCGACCGCGATCACGGAGCGCGCGAAGTCGAAGATATAGGTTTCGAGCAACACCTCGTCTTGTGCGGCGTCGATGGCCGTGACGAGCGCCGGGAAGAGTTCGTCGCCTCCCTTGAGCAGGGTCAGGCCATGATGGGGGCGCAGCGCTTGGCCGCGCATGCCTGGGCGTGGTGCAAGAGGCGCCACGGCGGATTCAGGTCAACTCGAGCTCCGCGACGAGCGGCAGATGGTCCGACATCCGCGCCCAAGCCACGCCGCGCGGCACCGAAGTCGACACGCACCGCAGGCCCCGCGTGTAGATGCGGTCCAGCGAGAACACGGGAACTCGCGACGGAAACGTGTTCACCCGCGAACCGCGCGCGCCCTCGACGGCGGCGCGCGCCAAGCCGCAGTGGCGCATCGGCGCATCGAGCTTTTCGCCCCAGTCGTTGAATTCACCGGCGACGATCAGCGGTGCGTCGTGCGGCACCTCGGCCTCGACGAAGCGCGCCAGGCGTTCCACCTGTCGCACCCGGCCGGAGTGCATCAGGCCGAGATGCGCCACCACGGCGTGCAGCGTGGTGTCGTGCCATCGCACCGGCACATGCAGCAGGCCGCGCTGCTCGAAGCGATGGTCCGACACATCGTGGTGCCCCGGGTCACCGAGCGGCCAGCGCGACAGCAGCGCGTTGCCATGCTCGCCGAAGCGCGTCACCGCGTTCGTGCGATAGGCCACGGCGTAACCCTCGGGCGCCAGGTAATCGGCCTGCGGCAAGCGCGGCCAGCCGATGTGTGTGTCCGGGAAGCGCCTCGCGTCGGCGCGATTCGAGTGCCGCACTTCCTGCAGAAACACCATGTCGGCGTCGAGCGCTTCGATGCCCAGCACGAGGTTGTGTATCTCCAACCGCTTGCGTGGGCCCAGGCCCCGCACGCCTTTGTGGATGTTGTAGGTGGCCACGCGCAACAGGTGCCCGCCTTGCAGGGTGGACGGCGAGTGTGTCATTCGACGAATCGCGGCAGGTGCAGGATCGCCTCGGCGTTGGACGCCGAAAAACAGCGCTCTGCCGCTTCGCGCCACGGCAGCCACTCGTAGCGCAAGTGCTCGCGCGGCGACAGGCTGACTGCTACGTCGCGTGGCACGCACAGACCGAACACATGCTCGGTGTTGTGCGTGACACCGGGCGCATAGCGATGGCGCCAGATCGGATAGATCTCGTAAACGTTGCTCAGGCGCCAGTCGCGCAGGGCTTCCTGCGGCACCAGCGGCGATCCGATGACGATGCCCGTCTCTTCAGCGACTTCGCGCACCGCCGTGTGCGTGAGCGACTCGTTGACATTGTCCTTCGAGCCGGTCACGCTTTGCCAATAGCCCGGGCTGTCGGCACGCTCGATGAGCAACACGTCGAGCGCGCTGCAATGAATCACGACCAGCACCGAAACCGGAATCTTCGGCGGGCGGCGCTGCGCTGCGCGTTGCGCCGGGCTCATCGTTTCGTACACGGCGACTCGTGGGCTGGCATGTTCAGGTCGCCTGCGCCGTGCGCAGCCGGATGTGCAGCTCGCGAAGCTGCTTTTCGTCAACGCCGCTCGGCGCATTCGTCAGCAGGCATTGAGCGCGCTGTGTCTTGGGGAAGGCGATCACGTCGCGCAACGACTCGGCACCGGTCATGAGCATCACGAAACGGTCCAGGCCGATCGCGATGCCGCCGTGCGGCGGCGCGCCGTAACGCAACGCGTCGAGCAGGAAGCCGAACTTGAGCTGCGCCTCCTCAGGTCCGATCTGCAGCGCGCGGAACACCTTGCTCTGCACCTCCTCGCGATGAATCCGCACCGAGCCACCGCCGAGTTCGATGCCGTTGAGCACGACGTCGTAGGCCTTGGCGATGCAGCGCCCCGGGTCGGTCTCCAGCCAGTCTTCATGGCCGTCCTTCGGTGCCGTGAACGGGTGGTGCACAGCGTTCCAGCGCTGCGCTGCGGAGTCGAACTCGAACATCGGGAAGTCCACCACCCACAGCGGCTCCCAATCGCCCTGCATCAGGCCACGCGCCTTGCCAAAATCGCTGTGGCCGACCTTGACCCGCAACGCTCCCAGCGCATCGTTAACGACGCTGGCCTTGTCGGCGCCGAAGAACAGCAAGTCGCCATCGCGCGCGCCGGTACGCGCCAGGATCTTCGCCAGCGCTGAGTCATGCAGGTTCTTCACAACGGGCGACTGCAGCCCTTCGCGGCCCTTGGCCGAATCGTTCACCTTGATCCACGCCAAGCCTCTGGCGCCATAGATTTTCACAAACTCGGTGTAGCCGTCAATCTCGCTGCGGCTCATTTCGCCGCCACCCGGAATTCGCAATGCCGCGACGCGTCCGCCGGGGGCCTGCGCCGGGGCGGAGAACACCTTGAAGTCGACATCGCGCATGACGTCGGTCAGCTCCGTGAGCTCGAGCTTGACGCGCAAGTCGGGCTTGTCGGAGCCGTAACGCGCCATCGCGTCGGCATACAACATGACTGGAAACGGCGGCAACTTGACGCCGATGGCATGTTCGAACGTACTGCGGATCATGCCTTCGAACATGGTGCGGATCTCTTCCTCGGTGAGGAACGAGGTTTCGATATCGATTTGCGTGAATTCGGGCTGCCGGTCGGCACGCAGGTCTTCGTCGCGAAAACACTTGACGATCTGGTAGTAGCGGTCAAAGCCGGCGACCATCAGCAACTGCTTGAAGAGTTGCGGCGATTGCGGCAGCGCAAAGAACTCTCCCGGGTGGACACGGCTGGGCACCAGATAGTCGCGCGCACCTTCGGGCGTGCTCTTGGTCAGCATCGGCGTCTCGATGTCGATGAAACCGTTCGCGTCGAGAAACTTGCGCACCTCCATCGCCACCCGGTAGCGCAGCTTCAGGTTGCGCTGCATCGCCGGGCGGCGCAGATCGAGCACGCGGTGCGTCAGGCGCGTCGTCTCCGACAGGTTGTCGTCGTCGAGCTGAAACGGCGGCGTGATGCTGGGGTTCAGTACCTCGATCTCCAGGCACAGCACTTCGATCTTGCCGCTCGTGAGATTGGAGTTTTCCGTTCCCGCGGGGCGGGCGCGGACGCGGCCAATGATGCGCAGGCAGAACTCGTTGCGCACGTCTTCGGCGGCCTTGAACATTTCGGCGCGGTCCGGGTCGCACACGACTTGCACCAGACCTTCGCGGTCGCGCAGGTCGATGAAGATGACACCGCCATGGTCGCGGCGGCGGTGTGCCCAACCCATCAACGTGACAGTTTGCCCGAGCAGCGTTTCGTTCACCAGGCCACAGTATGTCGTTCTCATTGTTCGCTCCAGATTGGCTGCATCGTGTCTCGAAGGCCTCGCCGGGCTTGCGGGATCTGCCGGCGTGGGCCCTGGGTGCGGCGCACGCCGCGCCGCGCATCAAGCGCGCGTCAATTTCGCGACGCCTGCGGCAGCGTGACGACGTTGTTGGCGGGGCCCACCACGCCCATCGAGATCACGTATTTCAAGGCTTCGTCTACGGTCATGCGCAGGGCAATGACTTCGGTGCGCGGCACCATCAGGAAAAAGCCCGAGGTCGGGTTCGGCGTGGTCGGGACATAGATGCTCAGGAAGTCGCCACCCAGATGAGCTGCGGCCTCGCCACTGGGCTTGCCGGTGACGAAAGCGATGGTCCAGGCCCCCGCGCGGGGGTACTCCACCAGCACGGCCTCGCGAAAAGCGTTGCCGCTGCTGGAGAACAGAGTATCCGAGACCTGCTTGACCGAGTTGTAGATCGACTTGACGATCGGAATCTTGATGAGCAGGCGGTGCCCCTGCCTGAGCCACCACTGGCCGACGATGTTCGCGGCAAATGCGCCGGTCAGCAGCAAGCCGAGCAGCAACACGAGCGCACCCAGTCCCGGCACACGGCGCAACGTTTCCAGCGTGCTGCGCGCGGCTTCCGGCAGCACCGCCTGCGACGCACTCAGCAGCCAGCCGAACACGCCGTCGATCACCCCGAGCGCTGCCTGAAGCACCCAGATCGTGATGGCCATCGGTAGCCAGACCAGGAGTCCGGCAATAAGGTACTTTTTCAATTCCGCTCCAAGCGTACGCTACGCGCCCATCCGGTTCGTCACGGCGGCGTGCTGCCGCTACCGGCAGGTGGCGGCGGCTTGTCCGCCGCCTTGACGGCCGATAGGGCGGCTGACTTGCCAGATGCCTTGTCGGCGGGTTTGTCGGCAGCAGGCGCGGCGGCGTTCGCGCCTTTGCCGCCGCTGCCGTCCGTTGCCTGGGCTTCGGCCTTTCCGGTTGGAGCGCCGTCGGCCTTGGCACCTTCACCCTTGTCACCACTCGCAGGCTTCTGGCCATTGCCTTTGAAATCGGTCACGTACCAGCCCGATCCCTTGAGCTGGAAACCCGCCGCGGTGAGTTGCTTTCGAAAGGCCTGCGCGCCACACGCCGGGCAAGTGTTCAACACAGGGTCGGAAACCTTCTGCAGCACGTCTTTCGCGTGACCGCAAGCTTCGCAACGGTAGGCATAGATCGGCATCGCTGCTCGCCTCGCAATCCAAAGCCGACGATTGTAAGTCGCCGGCAGCGTGTCGGCACGCGCTCAGCCGCGCCGAGCCGCCGCCTGTGACGTGTGGGCGATGCTGTGGCCGTGGTGGCGCACGACTTGCGGCGCGATCGAGCCCAGCCCCATGAAGATGACCGCGGCGAATAGACCGAGCAGGTTGGCCGGTATCGGCACGGCCTCGCCGAGCTGGGTTGCAACGAGCCATGTGCCGACGCCGAAGACAACCGAGGCGAGCGCGCCCTGCGTCGTCGCGCGTTTCCAGTAGGCGCCCGCGAACAGCGGTACAAACGCGCCGACGAGCGTCACGTTGTAGGCGTTTTGCACCATCTCATACATCGTGCTCTTGCTGTTGAGCGCGAACAGCAGCGCGCCGCAAGTGAATGTGACAAGAACGATGCGCAGCGTCAGCAAGAATTGTCGATCGCCCATGTGCGGCACAAAGGGGCGCAATACGTTCTCGGTGAACAAGGCCGTGGGCGCAAGCAAGGCGCCACTGGCGGTGGACAAGATCGCCGACAGCAGCGCGCCGAAGAACATGATCTGCACCCACAACGGCATCCTGCCGAGCACCAGATCGGGCAGGATGCGCTGGATCTGGCGTGGATCGTCAGAGGCGAAGAGCTCCTGGAGCGATGGTTCGGCAACGAGCGCCGCGTAGCCGATGAAGATCGGCACGAAGGCGAAGCAAAAGTAAACCGCAGCGCCGATGACGGTGCCGCGCACGGCGGTCTTCTCATTCTTCGCGCTGGTCATTCGCTGAAAAACGTCCTGTTGCGGAATCGACCCGAAGGCAAAGGCAAAGAATGCGCTGGCCATCGCCCAGTAAGCGGCGGAGTCCATGTCGGCCGGAAACATCGTGAACTTGCCTTCGGCGGCGGCTTGCTCGATGACCTTGGATGCGCCGCCGGCGAGGTCGCCCACGAACACCGCGACCAGGGTCAAGCCGATGAGAATGATGACGGTCTGGAACAGGTCGGTGAACGCCACTGACCACATGCCGCCGAAAATCGTGTAGACGACCACGATGCCCGCGCCGAGCATGATGGCGATATTGAGATCGACCGCCGCACCCGACAGCACGTGGATCACCAGGCCCAGCGCCGTCATCTGCGCCGACGTCCAGCCGAGGTAGCTGCCGACGATGGCCACGCTGGTCAGCACCTCGATCGACTTGCCGTAGCGATGTTTGTAGAAATCGCCGATCGTCAGCAGGTTCATGCGATAGAACAGCCGCGCGAACAGCAGCGCCGCCAGCACCAGGCAGACCGACGCACCGAAGGGGTCGCCCGGGATGCCGTGCAAGCCGTCTCTGGCGAAGGTGGCCGACACCGCGAGCACCGTCTCGGCGCCGAACCAGGTGGCGAACACGGTCGCGACGTTCATGTAGAGCGGCAGGCTGCGCCCAGCGACCAGGTAGTCCTTGGCGTTGTGAACGCGGCGCGCGGCAATCAGACCGATGGCGATCGTGACCGCCATGTACAGAACAACAAAGGTGATCAACATGGCCGCAATCCTCGGTGGGTTGTGGGTTGGGGAAGGAAAATCGCGCGAAGTGTAGCCACCTCTTGAGGAAACGCGGCGCTGCCACTTCCTCGGTGCCCGCGGCGAGGGGCGCCGCAAGGCGGCGGCCTTGCGGCGCTCAGAAGAGCCTGCGCCCCATCAAGGCCAGCACGATGAGCGCGCCCACCACTCCGCCAGCGACGAAGTAAAGCAGCCCTTGCAGCAGCCGGTTCGTGCGTTGCTGTTCGGCAAGCAATTCGGCGACCAATTGCTGGTGCTCCTCGCGGGGGCGCAGCGCCTGATGCAGCAGCCTGGGCAGCTCGGGCAGGAGCTGCGCGTAGCGCGGCGCCTCATGTTTGAATCGGGCCACCAAGCCGCGCCAGCCGACTTGGGCGTCCATCCAGCGCTCCAGAAATGGTTTGGCGGTGCTCCACAAGTCCAGCTCCGGGTCGAGTTGCCGACCCAGCCCCTCCACATTGAGCAGCGTTTTCTGCAACAACACCAGTTGCGGCTGGATCTCGACGTTGAATCGACGCGAGGTCTGGAACAGGCGCAACAGCACCTGTCCGAGCGAGATGTCTTTCAGCGGCCGAGCAAAGTGCGGTTCGCACACCGCGCGAATGGCACCCTCGAGTTCGTCGATGCGGGTACCCGCCGGCACCCAGCCGCTTTCGACGTGCAGTTCGGCGACACGTTTGTAGTCGCGCCGAAAGAACGCGATGAAGTTGTGCGCGAGGTACTGCTTGTCGGACTCGGTGAGTGTGCCCACGATGCCGAAGTCGAGCGCAATGTAGCGGCCGAAGGTCGCCGGCTCGATCGAGACCTGAATATTGCCCGGGTGCATGTCGGCGTGAAAGAAACCGTCGCGAAACACCTGCGTGAAGAAAATCGTCACGCCGTCGCGCGCGAGCTTTGGAATATCCACGCCGGCGTCGACGAGGCGCTGCGTCTGCCCAATCGGAATGCCATTCATGCGCTGCATCACGATCACATCGCGGGTACACAGCTCCCACACCATTTCGGGAACGAGCACCAGGTTCAGCCCCTGCATGTTGCGCCGCAGGTGCGAGGCGTTGGCGGCCTCGCGCACCAGATCGAGTTCGTCGTGCAAGTAGTTGTCGAACTCGGCGACCACTTCACGTGGCTTGAGGCGACGCCCGTCCGCCGACAACCTCTCGATCCAGTGCGCGAGCGTGCGCATCAGGGCCAGGTCGGCTTCGATCGCCTCCAGCATGCCCGGGCGCAACACCTTGACCGCGACTTCCCGACCGTCTTTGAGCGCCGCGAAGTGCACCTGGGCAATCGATGCGCTGGCCACCGCTTCGACATCGAACCGCGCGAAAACATCGTCAATGCGCCGACCGAACGCGCGCTCGACGATGGCGCGCGACACGTCGGCGGGAAACGGCGGTACCTGGTCCTGCAGTTGTGCCAACTCATCGGCGAAGTCGTCGGGCAGCAGGTCGCGGCGCGTGGACAATACTTGGCCGAACTTGACGAAGATCGGGCCGAGCCGCACCAGCCCCTCGCGCAGGCGCACGCCCCGTGGCGCGTCCAGGCGCCGGCCGATTGTCATCAGGCGCACCAGTACCCGCACCCAGGGCTGGCGAAAGCTGGACAGCGCCAGTTCGTCGAGCCCGTAGCGAAGCACTGTCAGGAGAATCCGGACCAGACGCAGGACGCGCCTCATCGCTCGTTCTGCTTTGGACTGCCGCGACCCGAACTGGCCAGAGTCTGCGCCATGGCGCGCACTGCGCCGGCAATCGTTCGCCCGAGCGCACCGAGCTGATGCGCCAGGGCGGGCCCGACGAGGGCCTCGAGGTCGTCTTCGATGTCCCAGCGCAGGTTGTCGAACAGCCAGTTCACGTCGCTCGCGAGCGCCGCGTCGCCCGCCACTTCGATGCGCGGTCGCTCTCCTGCCAGGGCCTGCAACGCGAACTTCGCCGGATCAGAAGCGTCGATGTCAATCCGCAAGGCGATCTGACCGACTTCGGTTTCGTCGCACCGCTCCAGCAGCCCGGCCGGCGTGATCCGCCACACCACCGAGGGCAGCGCCGGCAACAGGCTCGGCCACCCCGTGGCCTGCACCGCGATGCAGCGTCCGTGGTGGACGCGCAAGCGCTGCATGGCCGCTGCTTCGCTCGCCAGGACATGGTTCAAGAGCAGCGTGGCTCGATCCATCGCAGCCGTTGTAGCGAGCGTGTGAAAGGCGCGAAACATGCACGGATTGTAGGGACGTGATCACGCGCCCTCCCCCGGTTCCAAGGCCAATGGCAGAGGGGGCAATACCCGGACTTGGTACAGAATTCCCGACTCACACCGCCGCCGGCTACGCACGTCGCGGTCAAATTGGGAAAAGAGTCTCCGTCAACAATGTTCGAAGAGCGCACCCGCACCCGGACGTTTTTCCAGGCACCGCAGTCCGTCACGTCACTTGTCGCGGCGTTTCTGGAGCCGGGCATCACGGTCCTCACGTTTCTCGCCGCGATGTCCGCGTTTGACGAGCCGCTGGACCGCGCCGCGCTGACCCTTTGCCTGCTGGTGTTCGCGCTCACCTTCCCGGGGCCAAACCGGTTTCGCGACACGCCCATGGCCAGCGCAGTGGATGTGCTGAGCAGTTGGGTGATGCTCGCGGCGATTCTCCTGCTGTGCGGTTACGCGACGCGCAGCCTGCACTACTTCGAACTGGAGGTGCTGATCGCCTGGCTGACGATCACTCCCGTTCTGCAGTGGTTGGCAGCCCTGGCCGGCAAGGCAGTCGTGTCGGGTTTGGCTGCCCGAGTCTCGTCCCGCCGATTGGCGGTAGTGGTCGGCGCGGGCAGTTTGGGGGTCAAGGTCGCCAAGGCGCTCGGCTCGGGCCACGGCAAGGACTCGGGGGTCGATTTCGTCGGCTTTTTCGACGACCGCGCCGACGACCGCGTCCATCGGGAGGCCTTGCCAAAACGGCTCGGCGGATTGGTGGACGTGGGAGCATTCGTTTCCGCCCACGGTGTGCACGAGGTCTACATCACCTTGCCGCTGGGCTCGCAGCCGCGCATCGTCGAATTGCTCGAGCGCTTGCAGGGCACGACCGCGTCGCTGTATTTCGTGCCCGACGTATTCGGCATCAGCATCATCCAGGGTCGCCTTCAGGACATGAATGGCGTGCCCGTCGTGGGCATCTGCGAAACACCGTTCACCGGCACGAACGAACTGGTGAAACGCGCCAGTGATGTGCTCCTGTCCTTGCTGATTCTCGCGCTCGTTTCGCCGCTGATGCTGATGGTGGCGCTCGGCGTGAAGCTCAGCTCGCCGGGACCGGTGCTGTTTGCTCAGCGCCGCAACGGCCTGGATGGCGGCGAGATCACCGTCTACAAGTTTCGCTCGATGACTTCCCAGGACAATGGCGCCGAAGTGCCGCAGGCAACGCGCGGCGACCCGCGCATCACGCCGTTCGGTGCCTTCATCCGCCGGACATCGCTCGACGAACTGCCGCAATTCTTCAATGTGCTGCAAGGCAGCATGAGCATCGTCGGCCCGAGGCCGCATGCCGTCGCTCACAATGAGCTGTACCGCCAGGTGATCAAGGCCTACATGGTGCGTCACAAGGTCAAGCCGGGAATCACCGGCTGGGCACAGGTCAACGGACTGCGCGGCGAAACGGATACGATCGAGAAGATGCAGTCGCGTGTCGAATTCGACCTCGAGTACCTGCGCAACTGGACGTTGCGTCTGGATCTGCAGATCATCGCGCGCAGCGTGCGATTCCTGTTCTTCGACAAGCAGGCGTACTGAACGCCCCCGCACGGCCTGCACATCCGGAGATCTTCATGGAGCGACTGCCCCTGCAAATCCTTTCCCGACGCGTGGCACGACTGGCCATCGCGTCGCTGCTGGGTTGCGTTTGCCTGGGCGTTCGCGCCGAAGCCAACCCATACTATCTGGGCGTGGGCCAGTCCCTGGGCCACAACTCCAATTTGTACCGAACCACCAGCAATGAGACGCCCGACAAGTTCGCGGTGACCAGCCTGAACCTCGGTTTTGACCAGCCGATCGGCAGGCAACGAGTTTTTGCCAATACGTCGATACGTGCGACGCGCTACGAGGACATTCGCACTCTCGACAACACCGGCTACGGCGTGAATGCCGGACTGGACTGGTCGACGATTGAGCGGCTGTCGGGCAGCCTTGGCCTTTCGTCAAACCGGGCTCTTGCCAACTACGGCGCTTCGGGCGACCAGGTGCAGCTCACAAAGCGCAACCTGGAGACAAGCAGCCAGGCGAATCTGCGCGCGCAGCTCGGCGTGGCCTCGCTGCTGTCGCTGAACGCCGCGTTGTCGCACAGCGAGATTTCGTACACCGCGCCCGAGTACCAGACGTCGGAAGTGCGGCAGAACGCCGGGGCGATCGGCATCACCTACCGCCCGAGCGGGTTGTTGACCTTGGGCGGTTCGTACCGCGTGACGCGCGGCGAGTACCCGAACATCGTCATACCCGGCACAGGCAAGAAGGAGAGCTTTGATCGCAACGACGTCGACCTCACATCCATATGGGTCGCCAGTGGCCTGAGCACGATCACTGCGCGCCTGAGCTACGGACGCTCGAAATTCGAAGGGCAAACCCTGCGCAACGTCAAGGGTGTCACCGGCTCGCTCGGCTGGGACTGGAAGGCGACCGGCAAATTGGCGTTCAACACTTCCCTCAGCCGTGACTCGGGAACCGAAACGGCCCTTTATGCGCTGGCGAACAACCTGGGCAGTGCTGTGGGAGACAACAGCGTGCTGACGAACGCTTTCGGTTTCGGCGCGACGTACGAGGCGAGCGCGAAGATCCGGGCGACGCTTGGCGCCCGACACGCGCGGCGCCAACTCGTCAGCGGCAGCATCATCGGTCGGGACAGCACTTCCAGCTACTCGCTGGGAGCAAGTTACGCTGCGTCGCGCAGTTGGCAACTTGGCTGCAATGCTACCCAGGACGATAGCAAGCCGTTGAACAACACGGTGGGCGTCTCGACCCGGTACAGTGCCACCCAGGCAAGCTGCAACGTTCAGTTCACGATCCGATGACCCAGCCCACGATTTTGCTGACCGGCGCGACCGGCTACATCGGGTCCCACACCTGGTTGGCGCTGCATGCAGCGGGTTTTCACGTTGTCGGCGTGGACAACTTCAGCAACAGCTCGCCACGCGTGTTGGACCGACTCACGCGGATCGCCGCGTTCAAGCCTGAATTCGTACAGGCCGACGTTTGCCATGGCGGCGCACTGGACGCGGTCTTCGAGCGGCGCAGTATTGCGGCAGTGGTGCACTTCGCCGCCCACAAGGCGGTCGGCGAGAGTGCCGCCAAACCGTTGGAGTACTACGCCAACAATCTTGGAAGCCTGCTCACCTTGTGCCAGACCATGCAGCGCCGCGGCTGCAAGACTTTGGTGTTCAGCTCGAGTGCGACCGTCTATGGCAAGCCTGAAAAACTGCCGATCCGTGAAGACGCTGCGCTGTCGTCAACCAATCCCTACGGCGCCACCAAATTGATGGGCGAGAACATCCTGCGAGATTTGCAGCATGCCGATCCCGCCTGGGCCATAGCGTTGCTACGTTACTTCAATCCAGCAGGCGCCCACGAAAGCGGCCTGATCGGCGAAGACCCGCGTGACACGCCCAACAACCTGATGCCCTATGTCAGTCAGGTTGCCGTGGGCAAGCGAGCACGCCTGCAAGTCTTCGGCAATGACTACAACACACCTGACGGCACGGGCGTACGCGACGACATCCTCGTGCTCGACCTCGCCGAAGGCCACGTGGCCGCACTGCGCTATCTGCTCGACGCAAGGCGGTCGATCACGGCGAATCTGGGCACGGGCCGTGGCTACAGCGTGCTGGAGTTGGTCCATGCCTTCGAGCGAGCGAGCGGGCGCAGCGTGCCGTTCGACATCGTGGCGCGTCGTCCCGGTGACATCGATGCGTGTTACGCTGACCCCTCGTTGGCACGGGAAGTCCTGGGCTGGCACGGGCAGCGTGACCTCGACACGATATGCGTCGATGCTTGGCGCTGGCAGCGTCTGAACCCAGACGGCATGGCCGGCTGAACGGGTACCCGGGATTGGCGCGCATTCTGACAAACTCTCCCGATCGGGAATCAGGAGCATCCATTGGCAGGCATTGACGTGCGCCCCGTCATCATGGCCGGAGGCAGTGGGACGAGGTTGTGGCCATTGTCACGTGCCCAGCACCCCAAACAATTTCTGGTCTTGCATGGCGATCGCAGCCTGTTTCAACAGGCTGCGCACCGTGTCGCCGGGCTGCACAGCGCGGACTTTGACGTTAGCGCGCCTAGCATCGTTTGCAACGAGGAGCATCGCTTTCTAGTGCTCGATCAATTTCGCGAACTCGATCTTCCCGCAGCCACCCTGTTGCTTGAACCCTCCGGGCGCAACACTGCACCGGCGATGACCTTGGCCGCGCTGCACGCCATCGAAGGTGGCGCGGACCCGGTTCTTGCGGTCACTCCAGCGGACCAGACGGTCATTGATGAAGCCGCCTTCGCCTTGGCATTGCAGGGCGCGGTACGCGCAGCGCAGGGCGGAGCCATCGTGACGCTGGGCGTCGTGCCCGATCGTCCCGAAACCGGCTTCGGCTACATCCGCTGCGCGTCGGCGCCCTCGGATGCGCATGGTGCATTGCGCGTCGAACAATTTGTCGAAAAACCCGATCTCGCCACGGCGCAACGCTACCTCGACGCGGGGGGCTACTTCTGGAACAGCGGAATGTTCGTCGTGCGTGCCTCGGTGTGGTTAGCGGCAATCGAGCACTTCCGCGCCGACATCTACGCCGCGACGCGTGCCGCCTGGGGCGCGCGCAGCATCGACGCAAGCTTCATCCGGCCGGGTCGCGCCGAATTCGCAGCCATCGCCTCGGAGTCGGTAGATTACGCCGTGATGGAACGAGCCACGTCCGCCGGCGTCGCGCCCCCACGCTTTGCGGTGCAAATGGTGCCCCTGCAGGCCGGATGGTCCGACCTCGGTGCCTGGGACGCGGTATGGCAGGTCAGCGACAAAGACGCTGCCGGCAACGCCAGTCGAGGCGACGCGTTGCTCCAGGATTGTCGGGGCACGCTCGTGCATGCGACGACCCGCCTTGTCAGCACTGTCGGCCTGGACGATGTGATCGTCGTCGAAACGTCGGATGCCGTACTCGTTGCCGATCGCAGCCGCAGCCAGGACGTGAAGCACATTGTCGGGCAGTTGCAGGCGGCCAAGCGCAGCGAACACGTGCTGCCGCGCCAGGTGCATCGGCCCTGGGGCTGGTACGACAGCGTCGATGAAGGGCCGCGTTTCAAGGTCAAGCGCATCATGGTCAAGCCCGGCGCATCACTCAGTCTACAGATGCATCACCACCGCGCGGAGCACTGGATCGTCGTCAAAGGCACGGCTGAAGTGACGGTCGGCGAACGCGTGATTCTGCTCAGCGAAAACGAGAGCACCTTCATTCCCCTTGGCCACAAGCACCGCCTGGCCAATCCCGGCAAGGTGCCGCTGGAGATCATCGAGGTGCAGTCGGGAAGCTATCTCGGCGAGGACGACATCGTTCGCTTCGAAGACACCTACGGCCGGGTGAGCTGAGCCTCACGGGCGCCAGAGTTTCCAGGCGGCCGCCGCCCCGGCGCACTCGCTGACGAGCCAGTGTCGCGGCGCCTTGGGCAGATCTGCCTGCGCGCCGACAGCTCAGGCCAATCGCCCGTGGCACATCTTGTACTTCTTGCCGCTACCACACGGACAAGGTTCATTGCGCCCGACCTTTGGCACCTGCGAGGCGAACATTGCGGGGTCAGGGTCTTGGGAGACACTGCCGTCTTCGTTCGGGTGCGTGTATTGAACGTTGGAGATGCGCTCGGCACGCTCTTCGATCGCTTCGGCGGCGCGCGCTGCCTCTTCCTGGGATTGAATGCGCAGATTCATCAAGAGGCGCGTCACGTCCATCTTCACGACGTCGAGCAACTGCGAGAACAGCTCGAATGCCTCGCGCTTGTACTCCTGCTTGGGGTTCTTCTGCGCATAGCCGCGCAAGTGAATGCCCTGGCGCAAATAGTCCAGAGCCGCCAAGTGTTCGCGCCAATGCGAGTCAATCGACTGCAACAGGATCATCCGCATGAACGGCGTGAATTGCTCCTCCCCGACGCGTTCGATCTTGGCCTCAAAGGCCGTATTCGCCGCTGCGACGACTTTCGCGACGATGTCTTCGTCGGCGATGGCGTCACTCTTTTCGACCTCCTCGACCAGGAGCAGGTCGAGTTGCCATTCGTCATGCAGGACTCGCTCCAGCCCCTTCAAGTCCCATTGCTCCTCGACGCTTTCGATCGGAACAAACGTGCGCACGACGTCCGCCATCGTGCTTTCGCGCAGGCTGGCAATTTGCGCGGTCAGGCTTTTCGCCTCGAGGATGTCGTTGCGCTGCTGGTAGATGACCTTGCGCTGATCGTTGGCGACATCGTCATATTCGAGCAGTTGCTTGCGCACGTCGAAGTTGCGCGCTTCGACCTTGCGCTGTGCACCTTCGATGCTGCGCGTCACAATGCCGGCCTCGATGGCCTCGCCGTCGGGCATTTTCAGGCGATCCATGATGGCGCGCACGCGGTCTCCCGCGAAGATCCGCATCAGGGAATCGTCGAGCGACAGATAGAACCGCGACGAACCTGGATCACCCTGCCGACCAGAACGGCCTCGCAGCTGGTTGTCGATGCGGCGCGACTCGTGGCGTTCAGTGGCGATGATGCGCAGCCCCCCTTGCGTCTTCACCGCGTCGTGCAGGCCCTGCCACTCGTCGTGCAATTGCCGAGCGCGCGTTTCCTTTTCCGCCGGAGAAATTGCCTCGTCGGCATTGAGGAACTTGATCTGGTTCTCGACGTTGCCACCCAGCACGATGTCGGTTCCACGGCCGGCCATGTTGGTCGCGATCGTGATCACACCGGGGCGACCCGCCTGCGCGACGATCTCGGCTTCCTTGGCGTGCTGCTTGGCGTTGAGCACCTGATGCGGTAACTTGGCCTTTTCCAGCAGCCCCGACACCAGTTCGGAGTTTTCGATCGATGTGGTTCCAACCAACACCGGCTGGCCGCGCTCATGGCAATCGCGGATGTCCTCGATTACCGCTTCGTATTTCTCGCGGTTGGTCTTGTAGACAAGGTCGAGTTCGTCGCGGCGGATCGTCGGCTTGTTGGGCGGGATGACGATGGTCTCCAGCCCATAGATCTCCTGGAATTCATAGGCCTCGGTGTCGGCGGTTCCCGTCATGCCCGCAAGCTTGCCGTACATGCGGAAGTAGTTCTGGAACGTGATCGACGCGAGGGTCTGATTTTCACTCTGGATCTGCACGCCTTCCTTGGCCTCGACAGCCTGATGCAGCCCATCAGACCAGCGCCGGCCCGTCATCAGTCGGCCGGTAAATTCGTCGACGATGATGACCTCGCCGTTCTGCACCACGTAGTGCTGATCGCGGTTGTACAGGTGCTTGGCGCGCAACGCCGCGTAGACATGGTGCATCAGCGTGATGTTGGCGGGGTCGTAAAGGCTCGCTTCTTCTGCGAGCAGACCCGTTTCCGACAACAGCCGTTCCGCGTTTTCATGGCCATCTTCGGTGAGAAACACCTGATGCGTCTTCTCGTCGACCGTGAAGTCACCCGGCTCGATCACGCCTTCGCCCGTACGCAGATCAAGTTCACCGATTTGCTTCTTCAGTTTTGGCACCACTGCATTGATGCGCACGTAGAGTTCGGTATGGTCCTCGGCCTGGCCACTGATGATGAGCGGTGTGCGGGCTTCATCGATGAGAATGGAGTCAACTTCGTCAACGATGGCATAGGCTAGGCCGCGCGCAACGCGGTCGGCCGTGTCCTGGACCATGTTGTCGCGCAGATAGTCGAAGCCGAATTCGTTGTTTGTGCCGTAGGTCACGTCGGCGGCGTAGGCCGCCTGCTTTTCTTCGCGCGACATTTGCGGCAGATTGACACCCACCGACAGCCCGAGAAAGGTGTACAGACGCCCCATCCATTCAGCGTCGCGCCGCGCCAGATAGTCGTTCACGGTCACGACATGCACGCCGCGGCCCGTCAAGGCATTCAGATAGACCGGCAACGTGGCGGCCAGCGTCTTGCCCTCGCCGGTGCGCATTTCGGCGATCTTGCCGTTGTGCAGGGCTATTCCACCCAGCAGCTGGACGTCAAAGTGACGCATCTTCAGGGTGCGTTTGCTGGCCTCTCGCACCGTGGCGTAGGCCTGCGGCAAAAGTGCATCGATAGTTTCACCTTTGCCCAGGCGTTCACGCAGCAGCCCGGTTCTCGCCTTCAGCGCTGAGTCGTCAAGGGCCTCAAGTTCGCCTTCGAGCGCATTGATCTGCTCAACAATCCGTCTGTACTGCTTCAGCAGACGTTCGTTGCGGCTACCGAAAATCGAGGTGAGAAGCTTGGGCAACATTGCGGCATTTCAGGGTCGGTGAGTTTCAGTGCGGGCGCATTCGCGCTTCAGGCCGTGCGCGACCCAACAGAGCGAACCAGGGAGAGCGCCAGCGCTCGCCACAACCCAGTGGAGCCCGATGAAGCCAGTGCCGGGCGTGCCGTTGCTGGGTGACTACCGGTCTACAGGAGCCCGAAAGTTTAGCATCGGCCCCGTGCTTGCCCCGACAAGCCGACAGCGTACGCTCTGCGCCTCAAGGCTCACCCGTCGCTCCAGATGCGGTAACAGCAGCGGCTGCAGCGTCTGTGCGTACCGGTTCAGGCTGAGCAGACGCGGGGGCGCCGCGCACCTGAGGCGATGCTGCGGTCGTCTGGGGCCGCGACTCTTTGCGCAAGCCCGCAGCAGCGATCGACCTCACGGTCGTAGGGACTGCGGGCACCGGCGCGGCACCGCGGCTGGCGAGGAACTTCGCGGGATTTTGGGGCACGCCGTCTAACCGCACTTCGAAGTGCAAGTGCGGACCGGTGGAGCGGCCGCTGTTGCCGATTTCAGCAATTTTCTGGCCTCGCTTGACGATATCCCCCGTCTTGGCCAGTATTCGGGACGTGTGGGCGTATCGTGTGACGACGCCTTGGCCGTGATCAAGTTCGATGACGTTCCCGTACTGCGGATGCTGCTCGGTCAACAGCACCACCCCACCCGCCGCGGCGACGACAGGAGTGCCGATCTCGCCCGGAAAATCCAGGCCCGCATGCAGGGCCGCAACTCCGGTGAACGGGTCGGGCCGGAAGCCGAAACCGGAACCCATTGGAACATCGACAGGTTTGCTGTTTGGAATCATCAATGCCTGGAGACGGCTTTCAAACAGACGCGACTCGATCATGGTGAAGAGGTCCGTTCGCTGGTCGGTTTGAACGTCCATGGCATCGACGATGCCGCGCAGCTGATCCATTGACACGGAGCGTGCGGGCAAGAAAGGCCCCCCCTGTGCCCCACCAGGACCCGATTTCACGACCGGCCTGATGTCCTCGGGTTTCACACCCACCATGCTGGACACGCGTTCACTCATCACCTCCAGTTGAACGAGTTTGGCCTGCATTTCGCCCACCTTTTGGGCAATCGCGTCCAGGTTCTCGCGCAGGAATCGGTCTCGCTGGGCGAACTCATCACGCACTACGAGACGCATGATCTGGCTCACCACAGGCCAACCCTCGCGCGCCGCCTTCAAGAAAATGTAGTGGTAGGCCAGACCCGACAGCAATGTCAACAGGATCGCGAACCCCGTTGCCGCGAGCGCCAACTGCCAGCGATTCAAGCGCAGTACCCGCGTTCGCGCCAAGCTTCCGTTCGTGATCAGAATCTGCATCTCATTACACTCCGTCGGGTGAATTCAAAATCGACCCCGGTCACTCCGAACGCGCTGCCGATCGAGACGGTGCTGAAAAGCAGCACTGCCTTGACCAGGTTGCAGCAGCTCATGCGGGACTCATCGGCCCGTTTCGACGCTATTCGCCCCCACTTGCCGGCCATCCTGGCTGCGCAAATCAAAGCAGGCCCCGTTGACGATCTCGGTTGGTCGCTCCTGGCCTCGAACGCGTCAGTGGCCGCAAAACTGCGCCAGCTGCAACCCCGACTCGAGCAGATATTGCAGGAGCGGGGCTGGCAGGTTAGCTCAATAAGGATCAAGGTTCAACCGAACTGACCCCGATGCAGGCTTCTATGCGTGCAATGGTGCCGGCTGTCCGAATCGAACGGACGACCTTCCGCTTACAAGGCGGGTGCTCTACCAACTGAGCTAAGCCGGCGGCTTCCAGGGCGAACTGTCTCCGCATTGAACCCATGAACAGTGAGGGGGAATCAGCGATTGACTACCGTCGTCTGAATTTTGCGCCAAGTTATGACCTATTTGACGCGCTTTAGTGATGGTCGGCCGCCGCCGGCGGGTTCCGGAGGGTCAGCGTCGGTCGCGCTTGAATCGGGTGCCGCCGCGCTTTCATCCAGATCCATCAACGCAAGCCGCGGTCCCGGGGCGAGGGAGGGAGAAGTTCCTTCAACGGCAGAGGCTTCGCTTGTCCCGCGAGCGTTCGCCGGCGAGGGGAACGCCATGCCTTGTCCGTTCTCGCGCGCATAGATGGCAATCACACGGTCCACCGGCACGACGATTTCGCGAGAAACCCCGCCAAAGCGCGCCTTGAATTCGATCACCTCATTGCCGATCTTCAGTGAAGTCGTCGCCTCAAACCCCAGGTTGAGCACGATCTCGGAGTCCTTGACGTATTCCATGGGCACGCGAACCTGCGCGTCAACGAACACCGCGATATAGGGTGTGAAGCCGTTGTCAGTGCACCAGTCGTGCAAGGCGCGGATCAGGTAAGGCCGCGTCGAAGAACCCGCGGCTTTCGGCGCG
>JANNKM010000536.1:0-2501 GCA_031396305.1 Rhizobacter sp. | reverse complement strand
GCATGGCCGAACAGCTGCCGCGTCGGCAGCTGCGGCACATGCCGGTCGCGCCTGGTCAGCGGAAAGATCAAGCCTCTGAACGACTTCAGCTATGTGCTGAACGAAACCGAACTCGACGCGGGCTGCATCCTCGCTTGCCAGTCAGCGCTGCGCAGCGACGTGGAAATCGATGTCGCGCTGGGCGATGCGAACGCGCCATCAAGCCAAGCCAGGGCCGTTGCCGGGACGCTGGCGGGGCTGTCCGACCTGACTCACGACATCAAGGAAGTTCGCATTCGTTTGAATGAACCCCTGGAGTCGTATGTGGCGGGGCAGTTCGCCGAAATGACGCGGCCTGACCTCGATCGACCGCGCTCGTACTCGTTCGCCAGCGCGCCTTCACATGAAGCCAAGAACTGCGCGACATTCCACGTTCGGCTCGTGCCAGGGGGCGCAATGAGTACGTGGCTGCACACCCGTGCGCGCGTCGGTGATCCGATCGATGTGAAGGGGCCTCTTGGCAACTTCTATTTGCGTGATTCCGAATCACCGATTGTGTGCATCGCCGGAGGCAGCGGCATGGCGCCGATCAAGGCGCTGCTGGAAGACCTCTGCGACGCGGGCTTCCCTCGCAAGGTTGTGTATCTGTTCGGTGCCCGCACGCAGAAGGACCTCTACTGTCTGAGCGAAATGCATGCGATCCAAAGCCGCGGCGCGGGCAGATTTGCGTTCATGCCAGTTCTGTCGAATGAGCCGTCAGGCAGCGATTGGACCGGGGCGCGCGGGTTCGTCTCCGACTTCATTGCCCGCGACAACCTCGTGGCCGACGACGCCGAAGCCTACCTGTGCGGGCCGCCGCCGATGATTGACGCGGCGATCGCGCAACTCAAACTGCTGGGTGTGGCCGACAAACGCATCTTCTTTGACAAGTTCCTCGATGCGTCGCACCTGCAGCAGGGCGCGCGTTCGAGTGCCTGAGTCGGCGGTTCGATCCACGGCGCTTGGCGCCGACCATGCACATGACCTACCGCGTGGAACTACGCCTTTTGACGTACTTCCACGCCTATTCGGGCACACCCTCAGTGGCATCCAATCGATGACACCATGTTTTTCAAAGGAGCAGACGATGAACCGTGATCGAAGCAACGGCGTAGCACCGCAAGTCGGTGGCGTTCCCTGGGCCACTGGCATGACCAGGCTGCTGATTCTCGGCGGCGCGCTTGCGGTTTGCGCCTTGTGGACCGCGCATGCTCAGGCCAAGGAGAAGGCCAAGGGGGAACTGATCACGACCGCTCCGAACAGCTCGACCCTCAAGTGGGGTCCGTGCCCGCCGATCTTCGCCAAGGGCTGCGAGGTGGCCGTGCTCAGCGGCAATCCGGCGAAGGGGGCGTCGGACGTGTTCTTGCGCACCCCGGCCAATTTCGACCTGCCCCCGCACTTCCACAATTCTCCTGAGCACGTGGTACTCGTCCAAGGAAAGTTCAGCGTGACTTTCGAAGGTGGCCGCCGCGCCGAAGTTTCGCAAGGCGCGTACACGCTGATCCCCGGTGGCGTGCCGCATTCTGCCCGCTGCGAAGACGGCGAGCCGTGCGTGATATTCATTGGCTTCGAAAAGCCCGTGGATGCAATCCTCAAGGGTGGCAAGGCGGCGGGCAAGTGAAGCGGGTGGCCTTCGCACCGGCCACCGGACAGAGGCGACTCAGAGCTTGCGGCCCCAGGCCAAGCCGAAGCTGGATTGCTTCATGCCGATCGTTTCATTGCCGCCGCTGCTGCCGGGGGGCGCGAAGCCGTTCAGGAACGACGGGCCGCTGACGCTCTGGCGCGGCCCGACCATGAACATGCCGGTGATCTCGCTGTCTTTGTCGACGCCAAAAGTGAAGCCGGCTGTGTAGTGCTCGGTGATCACGCCCGGCGCCAGGATGTTGAAACTCACGTCGTTCGACGTGATCGGGTTGTCGCCCTTGTTGTAGCCGGCGCGCAGCGTGAGCGCGTCCGAAACGCTCCACGCCACACCGAGCTTGTACACATTGATGTCCTTCCAGCCGAAGCCCGGGCCGTTGGCGGCGCCCAAAGGAGCCTGGTTCGAGCTGGGGTTGTTCACCGCGGCGACATCGCTGTAGTTGATGCGCCCGGCGTCAAAAGCGATGGTCCAGGCGGGTGTCGGCTTGAATGCGACGCCGACGTTGTAGTGCGAAGGAATGTCGAAGTCGCCGGCTTCGGCGAACAGGCCCTTGTACTTGTCGAACTTGCCCATGTTCATCTTCGGCGCGTAGGCCGCGCCGATCGTGAATGCATCGTTGATGCGCCCCTGGTAGCCCAGGCGCAGGCCAAAGCCGGTGGAGCTGTCGTAGCCGTTGTTCGTGACGCTGCCGGGTGCGCCGGTGAACGGCGGGAAGCCGGGGGCGTTGTCGAACGCCTGCAGGCCCTGCGCCTTGAAGCGCTGATAACCGAGCAAGACAGACACGCCCACCGCATGCTGGGCATTCAGCTTGTACGCGAAGGTGGGGGCGACGATCAACTGC
>JANNKM010000529.1:0-30849 GCA_031396305.1 Rhizobacter sp. | reverse complement strand
CCTTCGCGCGGTGGCACGCGCGGCACGGCGTTGAGTGGCGCGCGCGCTCGGTCACCAGTTGCTTCTCTCGCGGCGTGAGCACGCCCAACGGCCCCTCGCCGTCGCCACCCGCCAGGCCGTGCAGGTCAATCGACTTCTGCGTTTGCAGCAACCGGGCCAGAAACGTGATGACCGCAGCGTCGATCAACTGGCCCGGCACGAGTAGCGGAATTCCCGGCGGATACGGCACGATCTGATCGCAACAGACGCGCCCGATCAACTGGGCGTTCGGCCGGCCGTCCTCGCCGAGCAAGGCAATTCGCTCGCCGGCCTCGTAGAAGGCGTCGCGCGGCAGGCAGGCGAGTTGCGAGAAGCCTGGCGCCTGTGGGATCCGCGCATACGTGCGCGGCGCTCGGCGCTCCTTGGCCAGGCGCAGCATTGCGTCGAATAGCCGCGACACCTTGCTGCGCGTCGTGCCGATCGTCAGCAGCAGCGTGAGCGTGTTGTGGGTGTTCTTCTCGACCTGGATGTTGAAGCGCTCGATCAATGCTTTGCGCAACTCGTCGGCCGAGAAGCCGCTTGCCGAAATGTCGATCGTCAACTTCGTCGGGTCCAGACGGATGCCGTCATCGCGCAGTTCGGGCGGCAGCAGATCCTCGAGTTCGAGAACCCGAAACGCCCCGGTCGAGTTGATTTTCTCGCGAAGTTCGCGGGCGAACTTGAGCGAACGGTCGAGCAGCCGGTAGCCCTCCATCACGGCCTGCTTGCGCGCGACGTCCAGGCTCGCGATCAGGTTGTACTGCGGGCTCGTCGACGCGTGCATGTTGAAGTTCTCGCGGAACAGGTGCTCGTCGAACGCGGCATCGTTGATGTGGATCATGCTCGCCTGCGAAAAAGCCGACAGCACCTTGTGGGTGCTCTGCGTCACGTAGTCGGCGCCGCATTCCAGCGCGGTCGGGCGCAACTCGGGGTGGAACCTGGCGTGGCCATACCACGCCTCGTCGACAACCACCTTGATGCCCTTGGCGTGCGCGGCATCGATGATCGGCCGCAGGTCGTAGCGCAGCCCGTCGTAGGTGCACGACGTGAGGATCAGAACGCGCGCATCGGCGTGTGCTTCGATGGCGGCCAGCAGCGTCGCGCGCGGCACCGGCCCGAAGATGCCGAACTGCTGATTCACGGAAGAGTCCAGGTAAATGGGCCGCGCGCCGGAAAGAATGACGCCGTGATGCACCGATTTGTGGCAATTGCGATCGAGCAGCAATTTCGCGCCCGGTGTCAGCAGCGTCTGGAAGATCACCTTGTTCGACGTTGATGTACCGTTCGTCGCGAAGAACGTGGCGCGCGCGCCGAAGGCCTTCGCCGCGAGGCGCTGGCTTTGCGCGATCACGCCGGTCGGATGCAACAGAGAGTCGAGCATCGGCACCGACACCGACAGGTCTGCGCGCAGCATTTCCTCACCGACGAAGTCGTAAAAATCACCAACCCAGCTGCTGCCCTTGAACGAATCGCCGCCACCGTGCCCGGGTGTATGCCAACTGTCCTTGGCAAGCGCCACATACTCGCGAAGTTGATCGTAAAACGGCGTGTCCGATTTCTGCGCCACTTCGGCGGCAAGGATGCGAAACCACCCACTCAGGTCTTCCTCGTCGCGATAGAAGTACCCATCGACGGCGTCGCTGGCCAAGGCTTCGACGAGTAGTTTGGTGTCGTCGTCTTCCAGCATCATGTAAAGGGACAGCTCGGGGCGAAGCTCGATGATGCGCTGCAGCGTCAGTACCGCGGCGCGGTTTGGTGCTTTGGGCGCGGTGCTGCCGTGGTCAGTGACGCGGTGATCGCCATGGTCGACGAGCACGATCTGGATGTCGCCGTCAGCGAGTACCGCGGCCAGCGCGGCCTGGCCGGTCATGGCGCCGACTGCGAAGACGCCCAGTGGGTTGTCGAGCCGGGCGGCAGCCGCGTTGAGGCCCTGAACGACTCGCTCACGCAGCGCGTCGTCGGCACTGACGACGAGCACATGACTCACCGGGGGCATACGCAACGCTCCTTCGCGCTGGCCCGTCCGGCTTGGGGTCGTCACCGCTTGAAGAATTCGTCCAGCAACTCGCCCGGAAGCGTGTCCAGGGGTTGTTCGCTCACCTGCAAACCGTCGCGCAATTCCACTGAAGAGAGCCGCCAGCTCGATTGCGAGCTGATCGAATCACCGGAATGGGCAGCCGCCGCCGGACTGTTTGCCTCCGCGCCGGACAGGTACTCGCCCAGGGGTGCGTTGCCCGACATGCGCCAAATGATCTTCTTCACCGGCGCTGGTTTGCTCTTGACCTTCATCATCGCCATGCAGCGTTGGAGCGTTCGAAGTTCTGCTGGCGCCAATTCTGTACCCAAGTCGGGGTGGGTGCCGTGCAATGGTGTAATTTTGTGCACGTTACGTTGCGCCAGCTGCGGCGCGGGGCGTTGCACCCCGGCCACGGATAATCTCGCCGATGAATCCCCTTCTTGCCCGCCTGCACCCTTACCCCTTCGAGCGGCTGCGCGAACTCACCCGGGATATCACGCCCAACGCGGCCTACACACCCATCGCGCTGGGCATCGGCGAGCCACGCCACCCGACGCCGCCGCTGATTCTGCAAGCCATCAGCGCCAATCTGGGCGGGCTTTCGAAGTACCCCGCCACGGCCGGCGAACCGGCGCTCAGGCAGGCCATCGGTCACTGGGTGCAGCGCCGCTATGGCGTCGCGCTCGATCCGACTTCGCAGGTGTTGCCGGTGAACGGCTCGCGCGAGGCGCTGTTTGCGCTTGCGCAGACCGTGATCGACGCAAGCCGGCCGGGCGCCTGCGTCGTCTGCCCGAACCCGTTTTATCAGATCTACGAAGGCGCAGCGCTGCTGGCGGGTGCGAGCACCGCGTTTGTCAACAGCGACCCAGCGCGAAACTTCGCCGCCGATTGGGCGAGCGTCGCGCCAGAAGTCTGGCGCAAGACGCAGTTGCTCTACGTGTGCAGCCCGGGCAACCCCACCGGTGCGGTGATGCCTTTGGCCGAATGGAAGCATCTGTTCGATCTGAGCGACCGTTACGGATTCATCATTGCCTCTGACGAGTGCTACTCCGAGATTTACTTCGGTGACCAGGCGCCGCTGGGTTCGTTGCAGGCCGCCACGCAGCTCGGCAGGAGTGGTTTTCGCAACCTGGTGGCCCTGACGAGCTTGTCGAAGCGCTCGAACGTGCCGGGAATGCGGTCCGGCTTCGTCGCCGGCGACGCCGAACTGCTGAAGCAGTTTCTTCTGTACCGCACCTACCATGGCAGCGCGATGAGCCCGACGATCCAGCAAGCGAGCATCGCGGCGTGGAACGACGAGCAGCACGTGATCGAGAACCGCATCAAATACCACGCCAAGTTCGAGCAGGTCACGCCGTTGCTCGCGCGGGCCATGCCAGTGGCACTGCCCGATGCCGGGTTCTATCTCTGGGCCCAGGTGCCCGGCGGCGATGACCTGGCCTTCGCCCGCGGATTGCTGGCTCAATACAATGTCGCCGTCCTGCCTGGCCGTTTGCTGGCGCGTGAGTCACAAGGCGTCAATCCGGGCGCCGGCCGGGTGCGTCTGGCCCTCGTTGCCGAACTCGACGAGTGCGTGGAGGCGGCACAGCGTATTTCCTCTTTTCTTCAATGCGATTGAATTGCACCATGACCCACCCCTTGCAGAACACGATCGAAATCGCCTGGGAGGGCCGCTCCGATCTCACGCCGACCAACTCGCCCGAAGTGCGCAGCGCCGTCGAGAAAGTGATCGCCGACTTGAACAAGGGCCGTCTGCGCGTCGCGGAGCAGCAGGGTGTGGGGCAATGGAGCGTGAACCAGTGGGTGAAGAAGGCTGTCCTCCTGAGCTTTCGCCTGAACGAGAACAGAGCCGTTCGCGCCGGCGACCTGAGCTTTTTCGACAAGGTGCCGACCAAGTTCGCGCACCTCGACGAAGCCGCGATGCGTGAGACCGGAGTGCGCGTGGTGCCGCCTGCAGTCGCGCGCCGCGGCTCGTACATTGCGCGAGGCGTGATCCTGATGCCTTCCTTCGTGAACATCGGCGCTTATGTCGACGAGGGCACGATGGTCGACACCTGGGCCACCGTGGGCTCGTGCGCCCAGATCGGCAAGAATGTGCACTTGTCGGGTGGCGTGGGCATCGGCGGCGTTCTCGAGCCGTTGCAGGCGAACCCGACGATCATCGAAGACAACTGCTTCATCGGCGCGCGCTCGGAAGTCGTCGAAGGCGTGATCGTCGAAGAGAACTCGGTCATCTCGATGGGCGTGTACATCGGCCAGAGCACGAAGATCTATGACCGCGCCACCGGCGAGGTGAGTTATGGTCGGATTCCGGCGGGCTCGGTGGTGGTGAGCGGCAACCTGCCCAGCGCGGACGGCAAGTACAGCCTGTACTGCGCAGTGATCGTGAAGCGCGTCGACGCCCAAACCCGTGCAAAAACCAGCATCAACGAGCTGTTGCGTGCCTGAGGGCTGCGCGTGAGCCCCGACAATCGTTTTTCGTTGTATCGCAGGGGGGCCGAGTCATGAGTGGCGGAAACATGGAGCGCGTGCTGCGCCTGATGTCGGAAAAGGGTGCCTCCGACGTCTACCTGTCGGCGAACTCGCCGATTCTGATCAAGATCAATGGCAATGTGATTCAGCTGAGCGACCAGCCGCTCACGCACAACCAGCCGCGCCAGTTGCTCGCCGAATTGCTGTCGCCCAGCCAGCTTGAGGACCTCGAGGAAACCGGCGACCTCAACATCGGTATCGGCCTGACCGGCCTGGGCAGTTTCCGCCTGAGCGCGTTCAAGCAGCGCGGCACGATTGCCGCGGTGTTCCGCTGCATTCCGTTCGAGATTCCATCGCTCGACACGCTCAACCTGCCGGACATTCTTTCGTCGCTGGTGATGGAAAAGCGCGGCCTGGTGCTGATGGTGGGCGCCACAGGCACCGGCAAGAGCACGACGCTGGCGTCGATGCTAGAACAGCGCAACCAGGTGCTCGCCGGCCACATCCTGACGGTCGAAGATCCGATCGAATTCCTGTTCACCAACAAGAAGTCGGTGATCAACCAGCGCGAGGTGGGCCGCGACACCCAGTCGCTGCAAACCGGCCTGAAGAACGCGATGCGCCAGGCACCCGACTGCGTGATGATCGGCGAGATCCGCGACCGCGAAACGATGACCGCCGCGATTTCGTATGCGCTGTCGGGCCACCTCGTGTTGTCGACACTGCACGCGAACAACAGCTACCACGCGATGGGGCGGATTCTCTCCTTCTACACCCCCGAGGCGCGGCCCGTCCTGCTGGCCGACCTGGCAGCCGGCCTGCGCGCGGTGATCTCGCAGCGCCTCGTGCGCTCCGCTGCCGGCGGGCGCATTCCCGCGGTGGAGGTGATGCTGAACACGCAGCTCGTGTCCGACCTGATCGAACAGGGCGATTTCATGGGCGTGCGCACGGCGATGGAGAAGTCGCTCAGCGAAGGTTCGCAGACCTTCGAGAAGGACCTCGCGCGCCTGATCGCGCAGGGGAAAATCACCCGCGACGAAGGCCTGGCGTTCGCCGATTCGCCGACCAACCTGATGTGGCGCCTGGACAACGATGTGGCGCCCGCATCGCGCCTGGTCGAGAAAAAGGAAGACACCAGCGACGAACCGAGCTTCACCGAGATAACGCTCGACGTTCAGCCCGAGTCCCGTACCACGCGATCTGCCCCTCTGACCAGCTATTGACGCGCGATAGACAGGGGCTCATGTCGCGGACGCTGGCACTCACCGAACAACTCATCGCGCGCCGTTCGCTGACGCCTGACGATGGCGGCTGCCAGGCCTTGGTCGCGCAGGCGCTGCTGGCGGCGGGCTTCGAGTGTCAACATCGCCCGAGCGGCCCTGCACAAGCGCAGGTGCAGAACCTCTGGGCGCTGCGCCGTGGCCGCGCCAAGGGCCCGTTGCTCGTGCTCGCGGCGCACACCGATGTCGTACCCACCGGGCCGCTCGCGTGCTGGACGAGTGACCCGTTTGTGCCTACGCATCGAGGGGGTTTCCTGTTCGGCCGCGGCGCGGCGGACATGAAGACCTCACTCGCCGCGATGGTGGTGGCAGCACAGGAGTTCACCCAGGCTCACCCGCAGGCACAGGGCTCATTGGCACTGTTGCTCACCAGCGATGAGGAAGGGCCCGCCATCGATGGCACCGTCAAGGTCGTGCACTGGCTGCAAGCACAAGGCATCGCGCCCGACTACTGCATCGTGGGTGAACCCACTAGCGTCAGGCAGCTCGGCGACATGATCAAGAACGGCAGGCGCGGCACGCTGTCGGGCAAGCTCACGGTCAACGGTGTGCAGGGCCATATCGCCTATCCGCACCTGGCAGTGAACCCGATCCACCTGGCGCTGCCGGCGCTGGCGGAACTCGCGGCCATGGAGTGGGATCGTGGCAACAGCCACTTCGCGCCCACCAGTTTCCAGGTCTCCAATATCCACGCCGGCACGGGTGCCACGAACGTGATCCCGGGCAGCGTGGTCGTTGATTTCAATTTCCGCTTCTCGACCGAAGCCAACGAAGATTCGCTCAAGACCCGCGTGCATGAAGTGCTGAAGCGGCACAAGCTGCCTTTCGACCTGACCTGGACGCTTGGCGGCGAGCCGTTCCTGACGCCCGCAGGCACGCTCAGTCAGGCGCTGACGGAATCGATTCGCGAGCACACCGGCCTCAGCCCGGAGCTGTCCACCACCGGCGGCACCTCCGACGGGCGCTTCATTGCCGGGATTTGCCCGCAGGTCATCGAATTCGGTCCGGTGAATGCGAGCATCCACAAGATCGACGAGAACGTGGAAGTCGCTAGCATTGAGCCCTTGAAAAACATCTATCGCTCGACCCTCGAGCGGCTGTTGGCATGACCCTGATCGACCTCATCACCGCGCAAAGCGCCCGCCTCAAACAGGCGGGCGTTTGCTTTGGGCACGGCACGACGAATGCCTTTGACGAATCGGCGTGGCTCGTGCTGTGGGCGCTGGGCCTGCCGCTCGAATCCCTCGAAACCCGCGCGCAGCAGACGCTCGAGCCCGAACAACTCGCCAAGGCCGAAGCGCTGGTGGGCAAACGCATCGAATCTCGTCAGCCCGCGGCCTACCTGACGAACGAAGCCTGGCTGCAAAACGTCGCGTTCTTCGTCGATGCAAGAGTCCTGGTGCCACGCTCTTACATCGCCGAACTGCTCGCCGACGCCGAGGGCGACGGCACGCTCGACGCGTGGTTGTCGGACCGAACGCACCGCGTTCTCGACCTGTGCACCGGCAGCGGCTGCCTGGCGGTGATCGCCGCGCTGGCCTATCCCGAAGTCGTCGTCGACGCGGCTGACATTTCGGCGCCCGCGCTGGAAGTGGCGCGCATCAACGTCGACAAGCATGGCCTGGCCAAGCGCATCCAGCTTTTGCAATCCGACGTGTACAGCAACGTGCGCGGCCCTTATGACCTGATTCTGTGCAATCCCCCATACGTCAATACGGCAAACATGGCTGCCCTGCCTGACGAATACCGCGCCGAGCCCGCACTGGCGCTGCAAGGCGGCGCCGACGGCATGGACCTGATCCGGCGCATCGTCGTTGATGCCGCGCGCCACATGACCGCCGACGCCGTGCTCGTGATCGAGATCGGCCATGAACGCGCCCATTTTGAAAGCGCATTTCCGCGCCTGGAAGTCGCCTGGCTGGACACCAGCGGCGGGCACGACCAGGTGTTGCTCGTCACGCAAGACAGCCTGCAGCGCTGGGGTTCGCAATGATCCAGTTGCGTGAAGTGACGCTGCGCCGCGGCGTCAAGGTGGTCCTGGAGCGGGCCAGCGTGACGCTCCAGCCGGGCGAGAAAGTCGGCCTGGTCGGGCGCAATGGCGCCGGCAAGTCTTCGTTGTTCTCGCTGCTGACGGGCAGGCTGCATGCCGACGCGGGTTCCGTGGAATGGCCGCCGCGCTGGCGCCTTGCCGAAGTGGTGCAGGAAATGCCGGAAACGGGTGACGCCGCCACCGAGTTCGTTCTGCAAGGCGACAGTCGCCTGATGCAAGCCCAGGCTGAACTCGAGGTCGCCGAAGCAAGCGACGACGGCGAAGCGATGGCGCATGCGCACCAGGCGATTGACGAAGCCGGCGGCTTCGACGCGCGCGCCCGGGCCCAGGCCATGTTGCTCGGCCTGGGCTTCAAACGCGACGAGCTCGAGGCCCCGGTGAACAGCTTTTCCGGCGGCTGGCGCATGCGCCTCCAGCTCGCCCGTGCGCTGATGTGCCCGGCGGACCTGATGCTGCTGGATGAGCCGACGAACCACCTGGATCTCGATGCGCTGGTGTGGCTGGAGGCGTGGTTGCTGCGCTACGCGGGAACGCTCATCGTCATCAGCCACGACCGCGAGTTCCTCGACGCGATCACGCGCACGACTCTGCATCTCGATGAGACGCAGCTGACGCGTTACACCGGCAACTACACCGCGTTCGAGGAAATGCGCTCCGAGCGGGCGATGCAACAACAGGCCAACTTCGCGAAGCAGCAGGAGCGCATCGCGCATCTGAAGAAGTTCATCGACCGCTTCAAGGCCAAGGCGAGCAAGGCGAAGCAGGCGCAAAGCCGCGTCAAGGCGCTGGCGCGCATGGAGCGCATTGCGCCGGTGTTGACGAGTGGCGACTTCCAGTTCGAATTCCGCGAACCGGCGAGCCTGCCCAACCCGATGCTCGCGTTCGAAGGCGTGGCCTGCGGCTACCGCGACGGCGCCGGCCACGCCAAAGCGATCGTGAAGGGAATCGATCGCTCCGTGCTCGCCGGGCAGCGCATCGGCATCCTGGGCGCGAATGGCCGCGGCAAGTCCACGCTCGTCAAGACGATTGCACGCACTTTGCCGCCGCTGGCAGGGCACATCACGGAAGGCAAAGGGCTGAGCATCGGCTACTTCGCGCAGCAGGAACTCGACGTCCTGTCGCTCGACGACGGCGCGCTGATGCACATGGTGCGCCTGGCGCGCGACGTCGGCCCGCCCGGGCGCGAACAGGAGCTGCGCGACTATCTGGGGTCGTTCCGCTTCGTCGGCGACATGGTCACGCAGGCGGTGGGCACGCTTTCCGGTGGCGAGAAAGCGCGGCTCGTGCTCGCGATGCTGGTGTGGCAGCGCCCGAACCTGCTGCTGCTGGATGAGCCGACGAACCACCTCGACCTGACGACGCGCGAGGCGTTGAGCATGGCGCTCAATGAATTCGAAGGCACCGTCATGCTCGTCAGCCACGACCGCGCGCTGCTGCGCGAGGTGTGCGACGAATTCTGGCTGGTTCATGAAGGCGCCATCAAGCCCTTCGACGGCGATCTGGACGACTACCAGCGCTGGTTGCTCGAGCAGTCGCGCGAGCAAGCCCGGGAGGCGTCACGCCGTCCCGCCGAGGCGGCGCCGGCGGCGCGTGACGCCACGCCCACGTCGCCGCAGACCCCGCCACCCGGTGGGCGGCGCGACGGGCGCAAGGCAGCCGCCGCCGCGCGCCAGAGACGCGCCGACGATGCGAAGCCGCTGCGCGTCGAGCAAAACCGCATCGACAACCGCCTGGGCGTGCTGTTCAATGAGCGAGACAAACTGGAAGCCGGGTTTTCTGGTGCAGCGTTGGCTCCGGAAAAGATGGCAGAGGCCGGCAAGCGGCTGAAGGCCGTCGCTGAGGAAATCGAGCAACTTGAGATGCGCTGGCTGGAACTGGGAACGCGCATCGACGAGCTGACTGCGGCAGTGGACTGACCCACCGCGCGCAGCCGCCCGCGTGTCAGGAGGAAGCTGCCAGCAGCTCCAGCAGCATCTCGATGCGCGCCTGCACCGGCGTCAGCGGTCCCGCCGATGGCAGCGGGTCGTCCGGTGCGGCAAACACCGGCCCGTCGAGGCAGCGCGTGCAACGCCAGACGCAGATTCCCTGCTGTTGAGCCCGGCGCAGCGCCGCCTCCAGTGCATTGTGCACATGGCCGTTGCCTGTGCCCGCAACGACGATCCCGCGCACGCCTTGCGCCTGCGCGGCTTGCACCAGCGCCCCGCCCGCGCCCGCGTGGCTGGTGATGATCTCGACCGCCGGCCACGACGCGGGATCGTTCGGCAGACGTTCCAGGCCGACCGCCGCGCCCGTCGGCCAAGCGCGCCATTGGCACAAGCGCCCCTCCTCCATCCGCCCCAAGGCACCTGCGTCACCGCTGCCAAAGGCATCGACGCGGTAGCTGTGCAGCTTGCGCACGTCGAAGGCTGAATGCACCTGGCCTGCGAGCACCGCGACCACGCCGCACGCGCCGTCCGTGCGCGCCACGCTGACGGCATCCAGCAGGTTCTGCGGCCCGTCGCGCAGTAGCGCTGTGGCCGGACGCATCGCGGCCGTCATCACGACCGGCTTGCGCGGCGCCAGCACGCGCTGCAGGAAGTACGCGGTCTCTTCGAGCGTGTCGGTGCCATGCGTCACCACGACACCGGTGACTTCATCGCGCGCCAGGTGAAATTGGACGCGACCGGCCAGCGCAAGCCAGATCGAATGCTCCATGTCCTTGCTGTCGATCTGCGCCACCTGCTCGGCCTGAAGCGCCTGGCCGGCCAAGGCCGGTACCGCGTCGATGAGTTGCTGGATGCCAAGCTGAGCCGCCCGGTAGCGCACGTTGTCGCCAGGCATGTCCGACGTTCCCGCAATCGTGCCGCCGGTACCGAGGATCACCACGATCGGCGCAGGCCCTTGTTTGTTTGTTTGCATTTTTGTTTGAACTGGATGAAACTACAGGTACTGGATATAAGTTCAGATCGAGGCCGCCGTGACCGAAACACCCAAACTCACCGACCGCCAGCAACAGATCCTCGGACTCGTGCAAAGCGCGATCGAGCGCACCGGCGCGCCGCCCACGCGCGCCGAAATCGCGAGCGAACTCGGCTTCAAGTCGGCCAACGCTGCCGAAGAGCATTTGCAGGCGCTGGCACGCAAGGGCGTGATCGAACTCGTGAGCGGAACGTCGCGCGGGATTCGCTTGAAGTCTGACACATTGCGCAAGCTCAACGAACTGCGCAGCAAACAGTTCAGTCTGCCCCTGCCCGGGCTGGCGCAGTTGTCGCTGCCACTGGTGGGCCGCGTCGCCGCCGGCCACCCGATTCTCGCGCTCGAGCACATCGAACAGACCTACCAGGTCGAGGCCGGCATGTTCCCACGGCGCCCCGACTACCTGCTCAAAGTGCGCGGCATGAGCATGCGCGACGCCGGCATCATGGACGGTGACCTGCTCGCCGTGCAGAAGGCGAAGGAAGCGAAGAACGGCCAGATCGTCGTCGCCCGCCTCGATGATGAAGTCACCGTCAAGCGTTTTCGCAAGACGCGCATCGGCATTGAGCTGATCCCCGAAAACCCGGACTTCCAGACGCTGCTCGTGGCGCCTGACCAGGAATTCGAACTCGAAGGCCTGGCCGTGGGGTTGATCCGCAACAACATGCTGATGTAGTCGCCGACAGGTTCACGTCATCCCGGCGAAAGCCGGGATCCACGCGTGGCGATTGCTGGATCCCGGCTTTCGCCGGGATGACAACGTTGCTCAGCCTGGCAGGCCGCAAAGCCCCTTCAGGCCTTTGCCGAGTAGCGCGCCAAACGGCGGCCGATCTCGGCGCAAAGCGCAGCCATGGTTCGGGCTATGGCGAGCATTTGCACGACGAGCGGGCGCTGTTTGGCGTGATCAGCGGGCATGATCGAAAAACTCTCCGCCGCTCAGCGCTTCGGTGACAGCGTCAGGCTGTGCTGCACCACGTCGCTCCACAACGGCACCGATTCCGCGCGAGCCCAGGGTTCGACGAAATTACGGAACAGCGGCGAGAACACGATCCCCGACTGTCCGCTCGAATGCATCACGCGCGACTTCGACGGGTCGGCCAGGTCGTACAGGGCACGCAGCGAGGGGCCGTGTTCGTCAAGGTAAAGCTCGCCGGTCCTCGCAAACGGTTTCAACGCGACGCGCGACACGTTGACGGTGTATGTGTCACCGCCCACCGGCGTGCGCAACTCGAACCAGCGCGCCAGCAAGCCTACCTGGCTGAACGGACGGTGCTCGCTGCGCGCCACATGCGCATGGCCCCACTGCCACTTCGCCACATCCGAACCATGCCGGCTCTGCAACTCGTCAAGCGCGCGCGTGAACGCGGCGTCGCTTTGCTGCGCACAGGTTTCCACCGTCGGCGTGCCCTGCTGGTCGCACCAGTGCGCGTTGTTGCCCTCCAGCACGAGCTCGAGGGCGTCGCGAAAACTGCGGTTCTCGAGCGTGCGCTCGAACATCACGGGGCCGACGTCGTCGCCGAACACGGCGATCGTCAACTGCCGCGCCCAGGCCCAGAAGATGAGGGGCGCCGCCGCGTCGGCGCGCATCGTGCCGTCGAAGGCGCCGAGCTGCTGCATCGCGGCAGCGGCCAGCGCGTGCTTTGATTGCGCGCGGCGCAGCTGCGGCAACAGCCGTTGCGTCGCGAGCGACACCACGTCGGACTGAATCTCGCGCAGGCTTTCCAGGCTGTGGCGCGGTTTCGCGGCGAGCAGTTGTTCGATGCGCTGCTGCCGGTACGGCACGGCCCATTCGCTGGTGATGTAGTGCGGATAGTCGGGCGCATGGATGCGCTGGTTCGCCGTGGCGATCCAGCCGCGCGGCGGATCGACCTCACGCGGGGTCAACGCCGCGTCGAGGAAACCGTCCCAGTCGTAGCGTGCGTCCCAGCCCGGCGCGGGTACCTGGCCTTTCAAGTCGTTCGCCGCTTTGCGCAACGGCACGCGGCCGGCGGAGACCACGCCGATGCGGCCTTCACGATCGGCCACGACCATGTTCTGCATCGGCGCGACATAAGGTGCCAAGGCCTGAATGAACTGCGCCACTGAAGTCACGCGGTTCAGCGCCAGTGACGCCTCCATCGTTCCCGGATCGGCGTCCAGCGCTGTCCAGCGCAACGCCAGCGCGTAGCTCTGTTTGTCCTTGCGGCCGGTCAGTCCTTCGGCGATTCCGGCATCGGAGATCACTGGCCCATGGCGCGTGGCGCGAACGACCAACGATTCATCCGCTTGTCCCTTGACCTTGATGGTCTCGTTGAACGTCTCGAAACGTGCCCAGCCTTGCGGCGTCTGATACGTCGCCGGCTCATCGGGATTGATGCGCTCGATGTACAAATCCTGCACGTCGGGGCCAGTGTTGGTGAAACCCCAGGCGATGTGTTCGTTCTGGCCGAGCACGACGCCAGGCAGGCCCGGCATCGTCGCGCCCGCGACGCGCAGACCCGGTGCCTCCAGGCGCGCAAAGTACCACAGCGCCGGGGCGCTGAGTTTCAGGTGCGGGTCGTTCGCGAGCAGAGGCTTGCCAGTGTCGGTGTTGCTGCCGCTCACCACCCAGTTGTTCGAGCCCACGCCTTCAACGCCGGAGGGCGGCGCGTGCAGCAGCGCCTGGTCGCCAAGTTTGCCGTCCAGGCGCAGGCCGCGAAGCAGCGCGGCGTAGTCGGTTGTGACGAGCGGCTGGTCGCCAGGGTACGGCGGGATCAGCTCGTTGATCCGCGTGACCGGCATCTTCAGCGCCAAGCGCAAGCGCAGCATCTCGGTGCGCCAGTTGCCGCCCAGGTCCCACGCCATCATGATCGCCCAGGCGAAGCTGTCTTGCGGCGTCCACGGCTCGAACGGCAGGCCGAGCATGACGAATTCCGGCGGCCGGGCTCTCATCGATTGCGTCGCATACGCATTGATGCCCGCGGCGTAGGCCGTCATCGCGTCGCGCAACGGCGGGCTAGCCTTGTTCCATTGCGCCTGCGCTGCGCGTTTTACGCCGAGCGCCCGCAGGAACTTGTCGGACTCGACGGCCGGCACGCCAAATGCCTCCGCCAGGCGCCCCGAGCCGATGCGCCGGTGCGTCTCGAGTTGCCAAAGCCGGTCTTGCGCATGCGCGAAGCCCAGCCCGAAGACCGCGTCATCGCTCGACTGCGCGCGAATCGTCGGGATGCCATTGGCGTCGCGGTCGATGCGCACCGTGCCGCGCACGCCCGCGAGTTCTATCGTGCCTTCGACCCGGGGCGCTACCAGCCACACGTAGCCGCCTGCGGCGAGCAAGCCGGCCAGCGCCAGCACGCCGACAGTCGACGCGATCCACTTGAGAACTCTCATCGCATGCAGCTCCTGTGCCTACCCGGGCGCCCCAGGCGGCTCGAGTCCTCAGGGCATGGCGCCGAGGTAGTCCGCCTTGCCGAGCTCGACGCCGTTGTGGCGCAGCAGCGCATACGCCGTCATGACATGAAAGAAGACGTTCGGCAGAACGTAGTGCTTCAGATAGAACTCGCCCTTGAGCGGCATTGAACCGTCGCGCCGCGGCACGACCACGTCTTTCGTCTCGGTGCCGTCGATCTTCGCTGCCGGCACCGAACGCACGTAGTCAAGCGTCTTGGCGATGCGCTGGCGCAGTTCGGCAAACGTCGCCTCGGTATCGTCGAACTTCGGTGCGTCAACCCCTGACAGCCGGGCGACGCCGAATTTGGCGCTGTCGCAGGCGATCTGCACCTGCTTCGTGAACGGCAGCATGTCGGGCGCGAGACGCGCATTGAGCAAGACCTGGGGCTCGAATTTCTTGGCCACGGCGTGCGCCTCGGCCTTGTCGAACCAGGCCTGAAGGTTGCTCAGCGCGCGCTCAAGGACGGGCACGCTGGCGGAATACATCGAGATCGCCATGGGGGGTCTCCTTGATTTTTGACGAGGGTCGCATGCTACACAATGGCGGCTGCCCCTGCTCTGCGATCCCCCAAGACGTGAACATCATCATCCTCGACGACTATCAGGACGCCGTGCGCAAACTGACCTGCGCGTCGTTACTCGCGTCGTTGAATGCGAAGGTCTTCACGAATACCGTCAAGGGCATCGGCCAACTCTCAGTGCGCCTGCGCGATGCCGAAATCCTGATTCTGATTCGCGAGCGCACCCAGTTTCCTCGGGCCTTGCTGGAAAAGCTGCCCAAGCTCAGACTCATTTCGCAGACCGGGCGCGTCGGGCCGCATGTCGACGTGGCGGCGTGCACGCAGCTGGGCATTGCAGTGGCGGAAGGCGTGAGCTCGCCTTACGCCGCAGCGGAACTGACCTGGGCCCTGGTGATGTCGGCGATGCGCCGCCTGCCGCAGTACATCGCCAACCTCAAACACGGCGTGTGGCAACAGGCGGGGCTGAAATCCGCGTCGATGCCGCCGAACTTCGGCCTGGGCCAGGTGCTTCGCGGGCGCACGCTGGGCGTGTGGGGGTACGGCAAGATCGGCGCTCTGGTGGCCGGCTACGGCCGGGCCTTTGGCATGGACATCGTGGTATGGGGCAGCGAGGCATCGCGCCAGCGCGCCGTCGCGGACGGCGTTGTCGCAGCGCCGAGTTGCGAGGCCTTCTTCGAGATGTGCGATGTGCTGTCGCTGCATTTGCGCCTGAATGACGCAACCCGCGGCATCGTCAAGCACGATGCGCTGGCACGAATGAAGCCGACAGCGATCATTGTCAACACCTCGCGCGCCGAGCTGATTGAAGACAACGCGCTCGTCGCCGCACTGAATCGCGGGCGCCCGGGCATGGCGGCCGTGGACGTATTCGAAGCCGAGCCTGTACTGCAAGGCCACCCCTTGCTGCGCATGGAAAACGCGATCTGCACGCCGCACGTCGGCTACGTCGAACAAGACAGCTACGAGCTGTATTTCCGCAGTGCGTTCGAGAACGTGCTGAACTTCGTGAACCAGCAGCCAAGTAACATCGTCAACCCCGAGGCCTTGCGGGCACTTCGATGAGCAGCGCGCCGGCGCCCCCGGCGAGGGCCATGCGGGAATCGCCGGGGCCCGCTACGCCGCGCGAGCTGTTCTGGGCCTGCAACTGGCTGGCGCTGCAGGGCTTCGGTGGCGTGCTGGCCGTGGCGCAGCGCGAACTGGTCGAGCGCAAGCGCTGGCTGACGCGCGAGCAGTTCGTCGAGATGCTGTCGATCAGCCAGATCTTGCCGGGGCCGAACATCGTGAACCTGGCGCTGGCGTTGGGCTACCGCTACTTCGGCCTGCGCGGCGCGTGCGCCGGCGTCGCCGGGCTGCTGACGGTGCCGCTGCTGATCGTGCTGGCCCTGGCGGCGCTGTACAGCCGTTTCGCGCACGAGCCGCTGCTCGCCGGGGCGTTGCGCGGCATGGGTGCGGTCGCCGCTGGGCTGCTGCTCGCCACGGCGGCGAAACTGATGGGATCGTTGAAAACCAGCTCGCTCGGTCTGCCGCTCGGCATGGGAATCGCCGCACTCGGGTTCGTGGCGATCGCGCTGCTGCGCTGGCCCTTGATCGCTGTGCTTGGCGTACTGGGCAGCTCGGCCGTCGCGCTGGCCTGGGTCAAGCTGAGAGGCTGAGAGTTGTTCGATCATGCCTCTGACTCGGCCGTCTTGACGTCACCTGATTAGTGACATGGTTCAGCCATCCGTTGTCATACCGGCGAAAGTGCCACCCCGTGCTCGACACGGGGCCGGTATCCACTCGTTGGCGCGTCGCGCGTTCGGTGCGCGGTCCGCTGCGTTCACCCAGTGGATCCCGGCGTGCGCCGGGATGACGGTCGCTTGCGTGTGCATGCTGAGCTTTGTCGCTAATCAGGTGACGTCATGACAGCATTCAGCAGTGCCTTGAGCGCGCCCGAGCTGCTGTGGCTGGCGCTGCACTTCGCGATGCTCAGCCTGCTCGGCGTGGGCGGGGCGATCACGACCGCACCGGACATGCAGCGTTATGTGGTGCTGGAAAACCGCTGGATCACGGATGCGCAGTTCAGCGCGTCGATCGCGATCGCACAGGCCGCCCCCGGGCCAAACGTGCTGTTCGTCGCCGTCATTGGCTGGAACGTCGCCGGCCTGGCGGGTGTGGCCGCCACCATGACCGGCTGCCTGCTGCCCTCGACGGTCCTGACGCTGTACTTCGCGCGCTGGGGTGCGCGGCGCGCCGACAGCCGCAGCATGCGTGCCTTCACGGCGGGCATGGCGCCGCTCACGCTCGGGCTGCTCGGCGCGACCGGCTGGATCCTCGCCGAGCCCTATGTGCGCGAACCGTCGCAGCGCATTGGCGCGCTGGCTTTGATCGGCGTGACGCTCGTGGTGATGCTGCGCAGCAAGATCAGCCCGATGTGGCTGGTGGCGCTTGGCGCATTGGCAGGCGTGCTCGGCGCGATCTGACACGCCGCGCGCGCAGAAGTGCGCCGACACGGCGCGCGGTGTCTACTCCAGCGCGCTTTCCACCCACTTCGGCAATGCCGCGATGTCATCGGCCACCGCAGTGGGCAGGTCGCCCCAATCGGTGTCGGAAGCGTCCGGGTCGATGAGCATGACCTCAGCCCCGCCGGCGCATTCGCGAATGCCCACGCTCAACGGAATGGAGGGCCCCGAGTCGGCTCGATTCATCATGACTGGTGTGCCGCCGATCGACGAGCCCAGCACGATCACCGGGTGCGCGCCATTCCACTCCACCAGCACCGACAGGCCCTGGTTCAGCGCCTCGGCCTCGATTCGCAACAGGGTCTCGCCCACGCTGTAGGGGCTACGTCGCAGGATGCGCGCGCTGGCATTGCGCTCACGCGACGAGCTCAACGCGGCCATGACGACCGCAAAGCTCTCCGTCATCCACAGACGATGCGGCTTGTGTTGTGTGTTCATGGTTGAAGCGTGGAATTGTTGTGCGTTGGGCGCAACGATATTCGCATTGACGTCGGTCAATACACGGCAACACGTGTAACTCTTGTTGACCGAATGACATATTTCACGGGCGCGCCGTGCGCGTGCGTGGTAGCCGGGCGGGCAGGAGTGGGCTCAACGCGTGCCGAAGATCTTGTCGCCCGCGTCGCCCAGCCCTGGAATGATGTAGCCCACCTCGTTGAGATGGCTGTCGACCGCCGCGGTCCAGCAGCGCACTTGCGGATGCGCCTTGGAAAGCGCTGCGATGCCTTCCGGCGCCGCCACCAGCACCAACGCGCGGATGTCCTTGCAGCCGCGCTGTTTGAGCAGGTCGACGGTCGCGATCATTGAACCGGCGGTGGCGAGCATCGGGTCGATGACGATCGCGGTGCGCTCTTCGAGGTGGCCGACGAAGTTCTCGAAATAGTGATGGGGCTGCAACGTTTCATGATTGCGGCTCAATCCCACCATGCTCACCTTGGCGCTGGGCACCAGGTCGAGCACACCGTCGAGCAGCCCCAAGCCGGCGCGCAAGATCGGGACGATCGTCAGCTTGCGCCCGCTGATGCGCTGCACTGGCGTCGGCCCGCTCCAGCAGTCGATCGTCACGGTCTCCAGCGGCAGGTCAGCCGTGGCTTCGTACGCGAGCAGGCGCGCCAGCTCGTGCGTCAAGGCGCGGAAATCCTTGGTCGAGATCGGTTCCTCGCGCAGCAGGCCGACCTTGTGCTTGACCAGCGGATGTTTGACTTCGATGACCGGCATGCTTTTCCCCTTGGCTGGCGTGAGCGCGCTGTCACTCGTCGTGTCGGCCGCCCCGTTGGCGCAGCGCCTCGTACAGGCACACGCCACTGGCGACTGACACGTTCAGGCTTTCCACTGCGCCGAGCATGGGCAGGTGGGCAGTCGCGTCGCAGGTCTTGCGCGTCAGCTGGCGCATGCCGGACCCCTCAGCACCGAGGACGAGGGCGAGCGGGCCGCGCAGGTCCAGCGCGTACAGCGAATCAGGCGCATCGTCAGCAAGCCCGACGATGCGGATCGAGCGCTCCTTCAACTCACCCAGCGTGCGCGCCAGGTTCGTCACCATGAAGTACGGCACCGTCTCGGCGGCGCCGCTGGCCACCTTGGCCACCGTCGCGTTCACGCCCACGGCGTGGTCTTTCGGCGCGATCACCGCATTCGCGCCGGCACCGTCGGCAACGCGCAGGCACGCGCCCAGGTTGTGCGGGTCGGTCACGCCATCGAGCACGAGCAGCAACGGATCGCCTGGCACCGCGTCGAGCGTGTCATCGATCGAATGGCTCATCGGCAACGGCTGCACGCGTGCCACCACGCCCTGGTGGCGCGGCGTGCCGCAGGTTTTGGTCAGGCGCGCGTCGTCGCTTGGCACGATGCGGATGCCCGCTTCTTCGGCGCGCTGTGCAAACTGGCGCATGCGCTGGTCGCGCCGCGCGGTGTCGAGCTGGAGCTCGAGCACCGACTTCGGGTGCACCTTGATGCGCACCCCGACTGCGTGAAAACCGATCAGTAGTTTGTTGCTCATCGCTCGATGGTAGCGGCGACGTCGCGCCCGGATCCAATCAAGCGCGCACGCGCAACAGTGCCCCGGCGTTGGCCGACGTACCGTAGCCCAGCGTCGGCGCGACATGCATCGCATTGGCCAGGCGACGCAACAGCGCTGCCAGCGCGTGGCGCGGCTCGCTGGCAAGCACGAATGCGGCGGCGTCGCCGTGGATCGCGCGCAGCACGCCTGCATAGGCGCGCTCCAGGCGCGGCGGCGGGTGGCTTGACGCCGCGATGCGACCGGCGAGCAGGTCGACACGCTCGCCGAAGGCGCTGCGCCCGCTGGTCGCGCCGTGGGTTGGCGCCGCGACTCGATACGCCAGGGTCGGCTCGGCGTCGTCAATCTCGTCCAGCGCGTGGAACAGGGCGTACATGAATTCGACGATCGCCGGTTCCAGCAGCGGGTTGCGCGCCGCCTGCGGTGTCGTGGCCCCACCTTGCGGCGCTGCGCCGGCGTGCGCTTGCGCGGTGCCGGCACCGTGGGGGTCGGCTTCGAACACACCAAGAATCAACGCCGCAAGGGCGCGGCGCTGTTCATCAAGCTCACGCTCCTCGCGCGGGCGCTGCGCGCCGCCCTCGCCGTGCTGCCTCGCGGAAGCACCGTCCTTCTGCGCCGGCGACTCGACGCCCTGGGTGGAGTGCACCGCGCGCGCGCCCATCGCACCATGTTCGACGGAGCCGATCGACTCGCGCGTGCGCGAAGTGGGCAAGGGTTTCATCGCCATGGCGCTCCCCCAGTCGGCGCAGCCTCGACCCCGTGAGTGGGGCCGCGTCGCGCGCCAACAGCGCGCATGGTAGCCCGTCGGGCGTGGGTTACCATCCCGCCCCGCAATGCGCGCGCCGCGCGCCGCACCAGAACGGGAGCCGAAAAGATGCAGGTGATTTGCCTTGATCTCGAGGGTGTGCTGGTCCCCGAAATCTGGATCGAGTTCTCCAAGCGCACTGGCATTGCGGAGTTTTCGCGCACGACGCGCGACGAACCCGATTACGACAAGCTGATGCGCTACCGGCTCGCGCTTCTCGCCAAGCACGGCCTGAAGTTGGTGGACATCCAGCGTGTCATCGAAGGCATGGGTTCCCTGCCCGGCGCCCGCGATTTCCTCGACGAGCTGCGCTCGCGCTTTCAAGTCTTCATCCTGTCGGACACGTTCTACGAATTCGCCGACCCCCTGATGCGCCAGCTCGCCCGGCCCACACTGCTCTGCCACCGGCTCGTCATCGACGCGCAAGGCTTCGTGCGCGACTACAAGTTGCGCCAGCCCGACCAGAAGCGCGCCGCAGTGAACGCGTTGAAGAGCCTGAACTACCAGGTCATTGCCGCGGGTGATTCGTTCAATGACATCGGCATGCTGGAGGCAGCGCACGCTGGTTTCTTCATTCACCCGCCGCCGACGATTCCGCCGCGCTTTCCGCAGTTCGCCGTGACGAACAGCTATGCGGAGTTGCTGGCGCAGATCGAACAAGCGTCGACACGGCTCAACGCCGCGGCCTGATCGACCCGACATGCGCACCGAGCACGTCGAACCCTTCTTTGCGCTGCTCGCCGCAGCGAACCCGCAACCGCGCTCCGAGCTCGAATACACGAGCGTGTTCGAGTTGCTCGCCGCGGTGCTGCTGTCGGCACAGGCGACCGACAGCGGCGTCAACAAAGCCACGCGCAACCTGTTCCCTTTGGCAAACACGCCGCAGAAGATGCTGGCGCTCGGCCTGCAGGGGCTGGAGCAGAAGATTCGCACGATCGGCCTGTATCGCAGCAAGGCACGCCACCTGATGCAGACCTGCGAGATCCTCGTGCGCGAGCACGGCGGCGAAGTGCCGCGCTCGCGCGAAGCGCTGCAAGCCCTGCCCGGCGTGGGCCGCAAGACGGCGAACGTGGTCCTCAACGTGGCGTTCGGCGAGCCCACAATGGCGGTGGACACGCACGTCTTTCGCGTCGCCAATCGCACCGGGCTGGCGCCGGGCAAGACGCCGCTCGACGTGGAGCTGGGTTTGCTCAAACGCATACCCACACCCTATCTCGTCGATGCACACCATTGGCTCATCCTGCACGGGCGCTATGTGTGCCAGGCGAGGAAGCCGCTGTGTGGGCAGTGCAGCGTGGCGCGGTACTGCGATTTCTTCGAGTCGAACCGCGAAGCGTGAAGCGGGGGTCGCCCGACGTCGGCGCGCTTGACTATTCGCCGCGCACCGTGCCTTCACGGCGCGGGTCTGCGCCACCTGACCAGACGTCCTGACCATTGCGCCTGACGCGCTGAATGGCTTGCACTCCGCTGGTTTGGTGCATCACGCGAACATCGTGGCCACGCGCTTCGAGCCCTGCGATCAATGCCGACGAGGCGCGCTCTGACTCCAACTCGGTCGGCCCGTTGCGCGAGCCGAAGTTCGGCAGCGCGATCGCCTGCTGCACATCGAACCCCCAGTCGAGCATCGCGAGCAGCGTCTTGGCGGTGTAGTTGATGATCGCCGAGCCACCCGGCGAGCCCAGACTCGCGATCAACTTGCCGCTGTCGCGCTCGAACACGAGCATCGGCGTCATCGACGAGCGCGGGCGCTTTCCCGGCTCGACGCGGTTCGCGACCGGCACGCCGTTCAGGCTGGGTTGATGCGAAAAGTCGGTGAGCTGGTTGTTCAGCAGGAAGCCGTGCACCATGATCTGCGCGCCGAAGGCGTTCTCGATCGTCGTCGTCATCGACACCGTGTTGCCATGCGCGTCGGCGATCGAGACATGCGAAGTCGAGGTGCGCTCGACGTCGGCGTGGTCGGCGAACGCGGCGGCCCTGAGGTCCGGCACGCCAGGCGTCGCCACGCCGATGCTGCGCGCACCGACCAGCGCGGCGCGACCACGCAGGTAGCGCGGATCGAGCAGCGCCGCGGCGCTGCCTCCCGGCAGCGGCACGAAGTCAGGGTCGGCAACAAAACGCGCGCGATCGGCGAATGCCAGGCGGCCTAACTCGCTGAATACGTGTACCGAGTCGATGTGCGGCTCCAGGCCTGTCGCTGTGGCTGCAGGCCCCGGCAACTCCAAGCCGCCATGTTCGATCATGCCCAGCATCTGCCCAATCGCAAGTGCACCTGACGATGGCGGCGGCATGCCGCACAGTCGCCAGGCCTTGTAGTCAAAGCACAGCGGCTCGCGCTGCACGGCGCGGTAGCCGGTGAGGTCGGCCAACGAAAGACCCCCAGGGTTGCGTGGGTGCGTCTGCACCTTGGTCGCGATCGCCTGCGCCAGCGCGCCTTCGTAGAACGCGCTGTCGCCCCTGTCGGCCACGTCGCGCAGCAGCGCTGCCAGTTCCGGATTGCGCAGCAATGTTCCGGCACGCTTGGGCGTACCGTCGGTGTTGAAGAAGTACGCCGCGGCCTGCGGGTCTTGACGCAGCATCTGCGCCGCATCGTCACGCAGCAATGTGGCCAGGCGCGGGCCGATCGCAAAGCCTTGTTCGGCCAGTTGAATCGCCGGCTCGAACAGCGCGCGCCACGCCAGCTTGCCGTGCAGGCGATGCGCCAGCGCGAGAGCGCGCAGCACCCCCGGCGTTCCCACGGCACGCCCGCCGACGACGCTTTGCATGAACGGCTGCGGCTGGCCGCCCTGCAAGAACAGCTCGGGCGTTGCCGCCGCCGGTGCGGTTTCGCGGCCGTCGATGGTCCGCACCTGCTTTCCGTCGTGGTGCACGAGGAACAAGCCGCCGCCGATGCCCGACGATTGCGGCTCGACGAGCGTCAGCACCATTTGCACGGCAATCGCGGCGTCGACGGCACTGCCGCCCATCGCAAGAATCTCGTGGCCCGCGTCGGTGGCCAGCGGGTGCGCTGCGGCGACGATGAAGCGGCGCGCCGTGACTCCCGCCTTGGCGGTGTAGCCGCTCGCGGCTTCAGGCGGCTGCGCAACAGTCGTTGTCGCGGCGCTCGCAGGGCTCGCCGGGTGCGTCGGTGTGACCCCGCACCCCGCCAATACGAACCCGGCAGCAACCCACAGCGTCGCGCTGCGCCACCCACGGCGCGACGCCATCGGCGGGCTGCGATTCAAGTGGCTTCGCGCGGCGCGATGGCGTGCACCACGCGCTGCGGGAACGGGATGTCCACACCCATCGCATTCAATGCATCGAGCACCGCCAGGTTCACGTCCGAGCGCACGTTGCCCTGCCCGTTTTCCGGGTCGCGTATCCAGAACACAACGCTCAGGTCCATGCCGTCAGCGGCGAACGCGGTGAACTGGCAGGTCGGCGCGGGGTCAGCGAGCACGCGCGGGACTGCTGCTACGGCCGCCTCAAGGCGGCGCTGCACGGCGCGCACGTCGCTGCCGTAGGCGATCTGCACGTTGCAGTGCAGCGCGACCATCGGGTCGGCAAGCGACGAGTTTTCGACGCGCTGCGTGATCAGGATTTCATTCGGCACGATCGCCTCGCGCCCATTCAAGGCCCTGATCACCGTGTAGCGGGTGCGGATGTCGGTGATGCGGCCCTCGAAACCGTCGACCTTGACGGTGTCACCGATGCGCAGACTGCGCTCCGCGAGCACGACGAAGCCGCTGACGTAGTTCGCCGCGATCTTCTGCAGGCCAAAGCCCAGGCCCACGCCCAGCGCGCCGCCCAGCACACTCAGCGCGGTGAGGTCGATGCCGACGGCCGACAGCGCGAGCAGCAGCCCAACCAGCAACAGCGCCGCGCGCACGAGTGTGGCGGCCATCTTGCGAAACGACAGCGAATCACCGCTGCCGCGCAGCAAGCGCCGCTCGATCGCCGCCGAGACCCACAGCGCGAGCAGAATCACGAAACCGGCAGTCACCGTGCCTTCGACAAGGTTGCGCAGGCTCACGCGCGCAGCGCCGACCTTCCAGGTCACCTCTTCCATCGCGTCGAACACCGAGGGCAGCACGCCCGTGACCCACAGCACCACCGCGCCCCAGGCGAGCCAGGAGATCGACTTTTCGATGGCGCGCACCCAGCGTGCGCGCGGCAACGTGGCGCCGAGCACGCGCACGCTCAGGCGAATGATGGCCAGCGACAGCAGGATTGGAATCGCCAACTTGAATACCGCTGGGGGCACGTTGCCGCTCAAGGCCAGCTTCGCGCCGAAGGCAAAGGCCAACGCGAGGCAGGGGAACAGCACGCCGTCGACCACATGCTTGCCGAACCAGATCGAACCTTCCGGCGCCTGGCTGCCACGCCACAGCCGCACGAGCGCCCAGGCCAGTGCCATGCAGCCGACGAGCACCGCCAGTTCGGTCAGCGCCGTCGGCTGGGCCAGCGCGCCCAGCAGGTCACTCAGTTCGCGCGTCGCGGCGGGTCGGGCCATGCAGGCGAATCAGGGTGGGCAGGCGCGGCAATCAGCCGCCGCTCAGCACGCGCAGATGCGCTGCCACACTGCGCGCCAGCGCGCTCAGGTTGTAGCCGCCTTCCAGGCACGACACGATGCGGCCCTTGCCGTGTTTGTCAGCCACGTCCTTCAGGCGTTTCGTCATCCATTCATAGTCGGCTTCGACCAGGCCGAGCTGGCCCAGACCGTCTTCACGGTGGGCGTCGAAGCCTGCTGAAATGAACATCATCTGCGGGCGGAATGTGTCCAGGCGCGGCAGCCAATGCTGCTCGATGAGGGCGCGGATCGCCGGGCCCTTGGTGTACGGTGGCACCGGCAGGTTCACCATGTTGTTGCCCAGCGGCGGCACGCCGCTGCCCGGGTACAGCGGGTGCTGGAAGTAGCTCACCATCAGGATGCGCTCGTCGTTCGCGATGATGTCCTCCGTGCCGTTGCCATGGTGCACGTCGAAGTCAACGATCGCGACGCGCTCCAGGCCCCCCACGTCGAGCGCGTAACGTGCCGCGATCGCGACGTTGTTGAAGAAGCAGAACCCCATCGCCTGGCCGCGTGTGGCATGGTGGCCGGGTGGGCGCACGGAACAGAACGCGTTGTCGAATTCCCCGGCCAGCACGCCTTGGGTGGCCGCCACCGCGGCACCTGCACCGCGCCGCACCGCATTCCAGGTGCCCGCGCTGGCGGAGGTATCGGGGTCCAGCGCGCGCGGCGTGCCACTGCCTGCCACTTGTTCGAGCAGTTCGCGCAACTCGTTCACATATCCGGCACTGTGGGCGAACTCGACATGCTTGAGTTCGACCAGCGGTGCTTCGCGCCGCAGCAGCGTCGCCTCCAGCCCGACCGCGAGCAAATGGTCCTCGATCGCCGCCAGACGCTGCGCGCTTTCGGGGTGGCCGCGGCCCATGTCGTGGCCGCGGCAATCGAGGTGCGTGAAAAAGGCAGTGGACATCGTGCTTTTGGGGTCAGGGTTTTCGGGTAACGTGAGGCGGATGAATGATTTTGTACGAACCCATGTCCTGCGAGCCGGTGTTGCGGCCGACCCCATGAGCAAAGCACTGGCCGACAGACTCTCGCAATTGATCACCCAGGTTAGCACGATCGTCGTGGGCAAACGCACCCAGATCGAAGACTGCGTCGCCTGTCTGCTGGCCGGCGGCCACCTGCTGATCGAAGACGTTCCCGGGGTCGGCAAGACAACGCTGGCGCATGCGCTGGCGGTGTCGCTGGGCCTGCGTTTTGCGCGCACCCAGTTCACTGCCGACCTGATGCCCGCCGATCTGACGGGCGTGAGCATCTACGAACGCGCCAAGGAGGTCTTCGTGTTCCACCCCGGGCCGGTATTCGCCCAGGTGCTGCTCGCCGATGAAATCAACCGCGCCGGGCCGAAGACCCAGAGCGCATTGCTCGAGGCGATGGAAGAACACCAGGTCACGGTGGAAGGCGAAACCCGCCCGCTGCCCAAGCCGTTTTTCGTGATCGCGACGCAAAATCCGAGCGACCAGTTGGGAACCTACCCGCTGCCCGAATCGCAGCTCGACCGATTCTTGATGTGCATCACGCTCGGCTACCCCGACCAGGCCAGCGAACGCGCCCTGCTCGCCGGCCAGGACCGGCGCGAGGCGATTCACGCGCTGCCCCCGGTGATGTCGCCCGAGCAGATGCTCGCGGCGCAGAAGGCGGTGCAGGCGGTACATGCGTCGAACGCCTTGCTCGACTATCTGCAGGCGCTGATCGCCGCCACACGCTCCGGGCGCTGGTTCGTCGCGGGTTTGAGTCCGCGTGCCGGCATCGGCGTGCTGCGCGCGGCGCGCGCGCGCGCCTTGCTCGACCAGCGCGACTACGTCGCGCCCGACGACATCCAGGCGATCCTGCCGCAGACGGTTGCGCACCGGCTCGTCCCCGTGGCGGGCGCCGGGCGCGGCCGTGCCGAGCAGGTGCGCGCGATGATCGAGGCGGTTCCGCTGCCTTGACCGGCGACGCGTCAACTCATCCCCGAATCCGGCTCGCGGCAACGTGACTCCCGCAAGCGCCTTGGGCGATCGGCGCGCCCAACCCGCACTGCCCAGTACGGCCCTGGGCTTGCCGGCGCACTGGGTGCGGATGCGCTTTCGCGCATGGTCGCAGTCGCGCCAGCCTCCCTCCGACACCCGGGTGCTGACGCAGCGCAACGTCTACATCCTGCCCACGCGCGCCGGCCTCATGTTTGCCGTCACCCTGGCCGTGCTGCTGGTCGCATCGCTGAACTACCAGCTCAACCTCGGTTATGTGTTGACGTTTCTGCTCGCCGGCAGCGGCATCGTGTCGCTGCACATCACGCACGGCACGCTGCGTGGACTGACGCTGCATCTGCGCCCGGTCGCGCCGGTATTCGCCGGCGATGCCGCCCTGCTCGAGTGCGTGCTTACCAGCCCGGACCGGGATCGCTTCGGCATCGGCCTGAACGTGATTTCCGGAGATTCGCGCAACCTGAGCTGGGCCAACGTTTCCCGCGGCGGCCAGGCGCAAACGACGGTCAGCTTCGTCCCCGAGGAGCGTGGCCTGCACCCTCTGCCGGCGATCCGGGTGGAAACGCGCTTTCCTTTCGGGCTGTTTTGCGCCTGGACCTTCTGGCGCCCGGCGTCTCACCTGCTTGCCTACCCACGTCCGGAGCCGAACCCGCCGGCACTGCCGTTGGCACGCCCGGTGCCTGGAGGCGGGCTCGAGCAACGCGCAGCAGCGACCGGCGAAACCGAAGGGGTGCGCACCTACCAGCGCGGCGACGCGCTCAAACTCGTGCTCTGGAAGAAGGCCGCCAAGGCGCTGGAGTCCGGCGGTGAGCTCGTCAGCCGCGACACGCGCGTCGCCGTACACCGGCAGTTGCAGCTCGACTGGGCACTCTGCCCTGGCCTGGCCGACGAACAACGCCTGCAGCGGCTCACCGCCTGGGTCCTCGCGGCCGAGCGCAGCGCCGCGGACTATGCGCTCGAATTGCCGGGAGTGAGCATTGCTTCGGCCCAGGGCGAACCGCATCGGCGGCGTTGCCTGGAAGCGCTGGCGCTATGGAAATGACGCAAGGGTTACCATGGAACTGACCGCCCCGCGCAGACTGCCGCGCTGGTTCAGGTGGCCAGGCTGGCGCCACCTGCCGCGCGAGACGCGCGACACGCTGTTCCTGATCGGTGTGATCGGCTGGACCGTCATACCGCATGTGGCGCACCTGCCCCTGTGGTGCAGTGCGCTCACCGCAGCCGTGCTGATCTGGCGCGCCCTGCTCGCGGTGCGCCAGGCGGCGCTGCCCGGCCGCTGGGTCGTGCTGCTCGTGCTCGGCGCCGCGATCGTCCTGACGCTGTGGTCGTACCAGACCCTGCTCGGCAAGGCGCCCGGCATCACGATGGCGGTGACGCTGATGGCGCTGAAGACACTGGAGCTGCGCGCCCGGCGCGACGCCTTCGTCGTGTTCTTCCTCGGCTTCTTCCTGGTGCTGACGCACTTTCTGTATTCCCAGTCTCTGCTCGTCGCCGCGGCGATGCTGGTGTCGGTGTGGGGCTTGCTGACGGCGCTGGTTCTCGCCCACATGCCCGCCGGCCAGCCGAGCCTGCGCCAGGCCGGCCTGCTCTCGGCGCGCACCGCCTTGCTCGGCGCGCCCATCATGCTGCTGCTGTTCGTGCTGTTCCCGCGCATCGGGCCGCTGTGGGGGGTGCCGCACGACGGCACGTCGAGCACCGGCCTGTCGCTGCGCATGAGCATGGGCTCGGTCGCCGAAGTGGCGCTGGACGACAGCATTGCATTGCGCGTGCGCTTCGACGGCGCCGCGCCGCGCCCGCAAGACATGTACTTTCGCGGCCCGGTGCTGGGGCGCTTTGACGGCACCGAATGGCGCCCGCTGCCGCCCACGTTTGCCACCCCGGGATTGACGCCGCGCCGCGCGCCGGGCGAAGTGCGCCCGTTGGGCCCTGAGGTGCGCTACGAAATGACGCTCGAGCCGTTGCGCCTGTCGCTGTTGCCGCTGCTGGAAGCCACGCCACGCGCGCCGCAGGTCGAAGGCATCCAGGTGCTGGTGCAGGACGACCTGCAGGCCGTCACCGACAGGCCGATCCTGCAACGCCTGCGCTTCCACGCCGAGGCCCACACGGCCTACGCGCATGGGCCGCAACGCTTCAATTCGAGCCTGTTCGACTCCCTGGCGCTGCCGGCGGGCTTCAATCCACGCACGCTCGCCTGGGCACGCGCGCTGCGTGCCGAATCACGCTACGCGAACGCCGACGCGGGCACGCTGGCGCGCGCACTGCTGCAACACATCCGCTCCGCGGGTTTCAGCTACACGCTGGCGCCGGGCGAATACCCCGGGCCGGACACGATCGATCAATTCTGGCTGGACCGGCGCGCGGGTTTCTGCGAACACTTCGCCGCGGCGTTCGTCGTGCTGATGCGCGCACTCGACATCCCAGCGCGCGTGGTCACCGGTTACCAGGGCACCGACCCGATGCCGGTGGACGGCTATTACATCGTGCGCCAGAGTTCGGCACACGCCTGGGCCGAATACTGGCAAGAGGGCTCGGGCTGGCAACGCGCCGATCCCACGGCGGCAGTGGCGCCTGAGCGCATCGAGCGCAGCCGCAATCTGCTGCCTGCGCCCAGCCTGATGGCCGGCGCCTTGAGCAGCCTGAGCCCGGAATTGCTTGCCCGGCTGCGCGAGGGCTGGGAGACGATGAACAACCGCTGGAACCAGTGGGTGCTGGGCTATTCGCGCGGTGCTCAGTTCGACCTTCTGCGCAACCTGGGAATGCAGACGCCGGGCTGGGAAGACCTGGTGTTGTTGCTGGTGGCGTCACTCAGCGGGCTCGCGGCATTCGCCGCTCTGTGGGCGTGGCGCGACCGCAATGTCGTCGACCCTTGGACGCGGCAAATGGAAAAGGTGCGCGCAGCGTTGCGCAGCGCCGGGTTGCCTTGCGCGGCGCATGAGGCGCCGCGCGCCTTGGCACTGCGCGTCCAAGCGCGCTTCGGCGACACCGCGCAAGGGCTGATTGCGCTGCTGCTGGCGATAGAGGCACAGCGCTACAGCCGTGAGGCTCGGTCCCGGCCACACGACGCGTTGACTCGGCAATTCGTCGCACAGGCGCGCAATATGGCCCAGGCGGCGATGAGCGCCACTCGATAATCGCGCCGCAACCGACCGCTCCCCCCCACACAACTGATTTGCCCATGCAACGGCGTTCACTGCTCCAGCAACTTGGCGTCGCGGCCTGGTCGGCGTCGATGCTCAGCCCGCTGACGTCAGCTCACGCGCGCCGCAGGAAAGTCAGCGACAACGGCAGGGACAAGCGCCCGGAAAGCGAACCGGGCACCGTGCCGTACCGCGGCCGGGACGACGTCGCAGCGTTTGCGATCGAAGTCGCGCAGCGCCACGGACTCGACGCGCAGTGGACCCTGGCCGCGCTGGCCCAGGCCAGGCGCATACCGAGCGTCGAGCGCCTCATCATGCCCGCGCCGCCGGGAACGGCGAAGAACTGGGCGGCCTATCGGGCGCGCGCCATCGAGCCGGTGCGCATTCGCGCCGGCCTGGCGTTCTGGAGTGCGCACGAGGCGTGGCTGCAAAAAGCCGATGCGCGCTGGGGCGTGCCGGCCGACATCGTGGTGGGCATCATCGGCATCGAAACTCTGTATGGCCAGCACATGGGGAACTACCGCATCCTTGACGCGCTGGCCACATTGAGCTTCGACTTCCCCAGCGGGCGCAGCGACCGCAGCGGTTTCTTCCGCTCCGAACTCGAGAGTTTCCTGTTGCTGTGCCACGCGCAGGCGCTGGACCCCACAGTGGCGCGCGGCAGCTATGCCGGTGCGATGGGACTGGGCCAGTTCATGCCCTCCAGCGTCTCGAAGTACGCGGTGGACTTTGATGAGGATGGATCGATCGACTTGAACGGCAGCGTCGCCGACGCGATCGGCAGCGTCGCGCACTACCTTGCGGCATTCGGCTGGCAGCGCGGCCTGCCGCCGCGTTTTCCCGTCGCACCACCGACACAGACACCGGACCGTGCCGCACTCCTGGTGCCCGACATCGTGCCCAGCTTCACGGCGCAAGAGCTGGTTGGTCGCGGCGCGGTACTGGCGGCGGAGATCATGAGCTTCGAGGGCAAGCTCGCGCTGGTCGAGCTGCACAACGGCGACGCCGCGCCGAGCTATGTCGCCGGCACCGACAATTTCTACACCATCACGCGCTACAACTGGTCGAGCTACTACGCGCTGGCCGTCATCGAACTCGGCGAGACGATTGCGTGGGAGCGCAGGCGCGCCGTGTTCTGAGCACCCCCAGGGCCGGGCCGGC
>JANNKM010000075.1:0-19683 GCA_031396305.1 Rhizobacter sp. | reverse complement strand
TCAAACGCTTCCAGGGAGGACTGCTCTGGGTATGTTTTCTGGCACGAGGTGCAGGTCAGGAAATAGATGGATTCTCTGACGGACATTGTGGCGCGAAAACCACGCCGTTGGCCAGCGCCAGGATCGGCCAGCCGGTCTCGGTCTGCCAGTAGTTGTCGACGATGGGTTTTTGCAGCGCGTCGGCGATCCACGTCGCGGTGGGCTCGTCGAGCGGCTCGCCAGCGAGGAACAGCGCCTTCAACGAGCTCAGGTCGTAGGCCCTGAGGTACTGCGGGTCTTGTTTTTTCAAGACGCGCACCGCCGTGGGCGCACTGAACATCACGCTGACCCTGTACTTCTCGACCAGGCTCCACCATATTCCGGCGTCGGGGCGAATCGGCAGGCCCTCGTACATGATGGTGGCCATGCCGGCGATGAGCGGGCCGTAGACGATGTAGCTGTGGCCGACGACCCAGCCGATATCGCTGGTGGAGAAGTAGGTTTCACCCGCTTCGCCGCAAAAGATGTGCTTGATGCTCGCCGCCAGCGCCACCGCATAGCCGCCGGTGTCGCGCTGCACGCCCTTGGGTTTGCCTGTGGTGCCGCTGGTGTACAGCGTGTAGCTCACATGTTCGGCATCGAGCCAGACGCAGGGCACTTTCTCGTTCAGGTGCTTTTCGCGCAGCGCCGCATAGTCGACGTCGCGTCCGGGCGTGCACTGCATCGGGCTCAGGCCGCGGTCCACGAGCAGCACCTTGTTCGGCTTGTGCCTGGCCAGGCGGATTGCCTCGTCGAGCAGCGGCTTGTACGCGACCACCTTGCCGGCGCGGCTGCCGGCGTCTGCGCTGACGATCACGCCTGGCGTCGCGTTGTCGATGCGATCGGCCAGGCTGCCGCTGGCGAAGCCGCCGAACACCACCGAGTGGATGGCGCCGATGCGCGCGCAGGCGAGCATCGCGAATGCCGCTTCGGCGATCATCGGCATGTAGATCAATACGCGGTCGCCCTGCTGAACGCCCAGGCTCAGCAGCGCCGCCGCCATGCGCTGCACTTCGGCGTGCAGTTCACGAAACGTGTAGACCCTCTCCTGCCCGGTTTCGGTAGAGACGCAGATCAGCGCGTTCTGGTCGGGGCGCGCGAGCAGATGTCGATCGACCGCGTTGTGGCACAGGTTCGTCTGCCCGCCGATGAACCAGCGCGCGAACGGCGGTTTGCTGTAGTCGCACACCTTGGTGAACGGTTTGTGCCAATCGATGAGCCTGGCCTGTTCGGACCAGAAGGCGTCCGGGTCGCTGAGGGAGCGGCGATGGAAGTCGGCGAATGTTGTTTTGCTCATGGCTGGCCTTTCAAATCTTCACGACGATGCGCCCGCGCACCTCGCCCTGCATAAGAGCCTGGGCGCGCTCGATCGCGCCGTCCAGCGCAACGTCTTCGATCATCGCTTCGAGCTTGGCCGGGTCCAGATCTTTCGCCAGGCGCTGCCACGCGAGCTTGCGCCGCGTCAAAGGCGCCATCACGGAATCGACCCCCGCCAGCGTGACGCCACGCAGGATGAACGGCATCACCGTGGCCGGCAGATCGGCGCCCTGCGCAAGCCCGCACGCGGCAACCACGCCACCGTAGCGCGTTTGCGCGAGCGCGTTGACCAGGGTATGGCTGCCCACCGCATCGACCACCCCCGCCCAGCGTTCCTTCTGCAGCGGCTTGCCGGCGCAAGCAAGCTCGGCGCGGTCGATGACGCTCTTCGCGCCTAGTTGCATCAGGTAGTCTGCCTGCGCCGCCTTGCCCGTCGCCGCCGTCACGGCGTATCCCAGCTTCGACAGCAGCGCCACGGCAACGCTGCCTACGCCGCCCGTCGCACCGGTGACCAACACGTCACCGTCGCCCGGCCTGACGAGGTGATCTTCCAGCGCCAGCACGCACAGCATCGCGGTGTAGCCCGCCGTGCCGATCGCCATCGCCTGGCGCGTCGTGAACGCCTGGGGCAACGCCACCAGCCAGTCGCCCTGCAACCGCGCGCGTTCGGCCAGGCCGCCCCAGCGGTTCTCACCCACGCCCCAGCCGTTGTGCACGATCCGATCCCCGGCTTTCCAGGCGGCGTGCGTGCTCTCGAGCACGGTGCCGGCGGCGTCGATACCCGCCACCATCGGCCAGGTGCGCACCACCGGGCCGCGGTTCGTGATCGCCAGACCATCCTTGTAGTTGAGCGTGGAGTACTCGACCTTGACCAGCACGTCGCCCGGCGGCAGCCGGGAGTCATCGACGGACTGAATACTCGCTTGGAAGACGGACTCGGGCTTTTCCAGCAGCAGGGCTTTGAACATCTTGTCTCCGTAATCGGGCTTGGGGCCGTGGCAGCCAAGACGATAGCGCACTGATGCGCAGCGACACACCGATACCTTTTCCGATTGACTGTGTCGCGCGGCTGCGCCTATCCTGCGCGACATGTCGAAACTCATCACCAGGAACTGCAGGGCCGCCCTGTCGGCCGTGTACCTTGGCGGGGCCTTGGCGGGCTCGACATGGGCCGAGCCGGCCGAGGACGACCCGATCGGCCGCTACCTGCAACAGCACGGCCTGGTCGAGGGTTCTGCCCCTGCGGCGCGAGCGTCCCTCTCCGGCTGGCAAGCGCGAGCCACGGAAATGGTGCTCGCCGCGTTGACCTACATCGACCTGCCCTACCGGCGCGGCGGCACCTCCGCCGAGGCGGGCTTCGACTGCAGCGGCTTCACGCGTCACGTTTTCCAGACGAGCCTGGGCCTGCCGTTGCCGCGCCGCGTCGACGAACAAGCAAGTGCGCCGGGTCTCGTGAAAGTGGCGCGCCACGAGATCGAACCCGGCGACCTGGTGTTCTTCAATACGCTGCGGCGCACTTTCTCCCATGTCGGCATCTACGTCGGCGAGGGCAAGTTCATTCATGCGCCGCGCACCGGCGGCGCGGTACGCATGGAGAGCATGCACGTCGCTTATTGGAGCAAACGATTCACCGGGGCGCGGCGCTCGCATGCCGCAACCCTTGAAGCAGCCAGCGCGCAAGCCCTGCGGGCAGCTCCGCTTGCCTCGGCGGCGCCAACCGCCGCGCCCGCGCCGGCACCCGTGCCACGACCCGAAGCCACGCCGGACTGAGCAACTGTCATCCCGGCGAAGGCCGGGATCCAGGATCGTGCGCTGAGGTGGATCCCGGCGTGCGCCGGGATGACATACAAGAGGCTGACGAAGGGCCTGGGCGCCATTACGAGCCACCAGGCTGAACCCTCAAGCCATGGGGGATATGCGCCTCGGCAAAACCGGCAGGCACAATGGCGCATGGCCGAAAAAGTCATCCCCCTGGCGGACCACCGCTACGCCTCCTCGGTGCCGCGCATTCCGCAGGTGCTGGTGCCGCCCACCGGTTTGCTCGGCGATCGCCTGGGCCGCCCGTTGCGCGACCTGCGCATTTCGGTCACCGACCGCTGTAACTTCCGTTGCAGTTATTGCATGCCCAAGGAGGTGTTCGACAAGCAGTACAGCTTCTTGCCGCACAGCTCGCTGCTCAGCTTCGAAGAGATCACGCGGCTGGCCAAGATCTTCGTTTCCCACGGCGTGCACAAACTCCGGCTGACGGGTGGCGAGCCGCTGCTGCGGAAGAACCTGGAGGTCCTGATCGGCATGCTCAGCGAGTTGCGCACGCCCGATGGCCAGGCGCTGGACCTGACGCTGACGACAAACGCGTCGCTCTTGTCGAAGAAGGCGCGCGCACTCAAAGACGCCGGCTTGCAGCGCATCACGGTGAGCCTGGACGCGCTGGACGACGCGACGTTCCGGCGCATGAACGACGTCGACTTCCCCGTCGCCGACGTGCTCGAGGGCATCGCGCAGGCTCAGGCCGTGGGGCTGGGGCCGATTAAGGTGAACATGGTCGTCAAGCGTGGCACGAACGACCATGAACTCCTCGCGATGGCGCGCCACTTCCGCGGCAGCGCCACGGTGCTGCGCTTCATCGAATACATGGACGTGGGCGCGACGAACGGCTGGCGCATGGACGAAGTGTTGCCGTCGGCCGAAGTCGTGGCGCGCATTCACCGCGAATTTCCTCTTGAAGCGATCGAGGCCAGTGCGCCCGGCGAGACCGCGCAGCGCTGGCGCTACGTCGACGGTGCCGGGGAGATCGGCGTGATCTCCAGCGTCACGCAGGCTTTCTGTCGCGACTGCAACCGGGCACGCCTGTCCACTGAAGGCAAGCTGTTCCTGTGCCTGTTCGCGAACCAAGGCCACGACTTGCGCTCGCTGCTGCGCACCGGCGCGAGCGACGAACAGATCGCCGCCGCAGTCGGGCTGATCTGGCAGCGGCGCGACGACCGCTACTCCGAGTTGCGAGGCGCGCTCGCCGCCGATCCGGGGAGCGGCCAGCGGCGCGTTGAAATGCACTATATCGGTGGGTAGCTCGCGATGATCCTTCGCGAAGACATCACCGGCCTGATCCTCGCCGGCGGACGCGGCAGCCGCATGGGCGGCGTCGACAAGGGTTTGCAGACCTACCGCGGCATGCCGCTGGCGATGAACGCGCTGCTGCGCCTGGGGCCGCAGGTCGGCCATGTGATGGTCAACGCGAACCGCAACCTCGGCGCGTATGAAGCGTTCGGTGCCCCCGTCTGGCCCGATGCCCTGCCCGATTTTGCCGGGCCGCTGGCGGGCTTTCTGGCCGGGCTTGAACGATGCGAGACGGCCTACCTCGTCACCGTGCCGTGCGACTCGCCGCAGTTCCCGAGCGACCTGGTGCAGCGCCTGGCCCAGGCGCTGGAAGCGAACGACGCCGAAATCGCGATGGCCGCCACCCTGGAAGACGGCGTGATGCGCACCCAACCCGTGTTCTGCATGATGAAGACAGCGTTGATGGAAAGCCTGGTGCGCTTCACCGGCGAAGGCCAGCGCAAGATTGACCGCTGGACCGCGCTGCACCGCTGTGTCGAAGTGCCGTTCGACGATGCGCAGGTATTCGCCAACGCGAACACCCTGGCCGAGTTGCAGCAGCTTCAGCAGCCGCAGGTCACGCCGTGACGACGCCGACATTGCAGGAGATCGCGTCGTGCGTCAGCGGCTACGACCCGAATGCGCTGCCGGTGGCGCAGGCGCAGGAGTTCATCGCGCGGCTCGTGCCACGCGTCGAGGCGGTTGAGATGTTGGCACTGCGCGCGGCCCTGGGCCGCGTGCTGGCGCGCGACATCGTGTCGGCAATCAATGTGCCGGCACACGACAACTCGGCGATGGACGGCTACGCCCTGCGCGGCTCCGACCTGCGCGCCGATGGCCAGACCGTGCTGCAGGCCGTCGGCACCGGTTTCGCCGGCCAGCAGTTTGACGGCAGCGTGCAACCCGGCGAATGCGTCCGCATCATGACGGGCGCTGTCATGCCGGCGGGCCTGGACACGGTTGTGCCGCAGGAGTTCGTTCGCACCGACGGGCCGCGCGTCGCCATTCCCGCAAACGTGGTGCGGCGCGGCGACAACCGGCGACTTGCCGGGGAAGACCTCGCCGCCGGTGAAGCCGCGCTGGCGGCAGGCCGAATCCTCACGCCTGCCGATCTGGGACTGCTCGCCTCGCTCGGCCAGGCCGAAGTGCCGGTTCGCAGGCGCTTGCGCGTCGCATTCTTTTCGACGGGCGACGAGCTTCGTTCGATCGGCGAGGCGCTCGATGCAGGTTGCGTCTACGACAGCAACCGCTATACGCTGTGGGGCATGCTGCAACGCCTGGGCGTCGAGGTGCTCGACTTCGGCGTCGTGCGCGATGAGCCGGCAGCGTTGGAGGCCGCATTCCGCGCCGCAGCGCGCGATGCGGATGCTGTCATCACGTCAGGCGGCGTAAGCGTGGGCGAAGCCGACCACACCAAACAAGTGATGGCCAAGGTTGGCGACGTGCTGTTCTGGCGCATCGCGATGCGCCCCGGGCGGCCCATGGCGATCGGCCGCATCGGCGGTGGCGAGAGCGGCGAACACAGCGCCATCCTGTTCGGCCTGCCCGGTAACCCGGTCGCCGTGATGGTCACGTTCTACGCCTTCGTGCGCGACGCATTGCTTGCGATGAGCGGCGCGACGCCGAAACCCTTGCCGATGCTGCGCGCGGCGAGCACGGCGGCGATCCGCAAGAAACCCGGCCGCACCGAATACCAGCGCGGCATCGTCACGCGAATCGTTCCCGCCGCCTTCGCCACCCCGGCGCAAGCCGGGGCTCACCCTTCGCAAGCGCAGTGGCAAGTGGAAATCACCGGCGCCCAAGGCTCAGGAATCCTGCGCAGCATGAGCCAGGCGAATGGCCTGGTGGTGCTCCATCACGAGCAGGGTGATGTTCAGGCGGGTGAGTTGGTGGACGTATTGCCGTTCGATGGCTTGATCTGACAGCGCCGGACCCCGGCTCTACCGGGGTGACCCAGCCGGGTCAGCGCATGGCCAACCTCTGCCAGGTCGCCACCACCGTATCCGGATTCAGCGACATCGACGCAATGCCTTCGTCCGCCAGCCAATCGGCAAAGTCGGGGTGATCGCTCGGCCCCTGGCCGCAGATGCCGACGTACTTGCCGCTCGCCTGGCACGCCTTGATCGAGCGCGAAATCATCGCCTTCACAGCCGGGTCACGTTCGTCGAAGTCTTTCGCGAGCAGCTCCAGGCCCGAGTCGCGGTCCAGCCCCAACGTCAGCTGCGTCAAGTCGTTAGACCCTATCGACATGCCGTCGAAGTATTCGAGAAACTGCTCGGCGAGAATCGCGTTGCTCGGCACTTCGCACATCATGATGATCTTCAGGCCGTCCTGGCCGCCGTGCGACGCACGCTTCAGGCCGCGCTTGGCGAGCATGTCCACCACCGTCTTCGCCTGCCCCAGCGTGCGCACGAAGGGCACCATCACTTCCACATTGGTCAGGCCCATCTCGCCACGCACGCGGCTGAGCGCCTCGCATTCCATCGCAAACGCTTCACCGAAGGCCTCGCTGATGTAGCGTGACGCGCCGCGAAACCCGAGCATCGGGTTTTCTTCTTCGGGCTCGTAGCGCGAGCCGCCGATGAGTTTGCGGTATTCGTTGCTCTTGAAGTCCGACAGCCGCACGATCACGGGTTTCGGCCAGAACGCCGCGGCGATCGTCGCGATGCCTTCGGTCAATTTGTCTACATAGAACGCGCGCGGCGATGCATGGCCGCGCGCCACGCTTTCCACCGCCTTCTTCAGGTCCAGGTCGATGTTCGGGTAGTCGAGGATCGCGCGCGGGTGCACGCCGATGTTGTTGTTGATGATGAATTCCAGCCGCGCCAGGCCGACGCCCGAGTTGGGCATCTGCGCGAACTCGAAGGCGAGCTGCGGGTTGCCCACGTTCATCATGATCTTCACCGGGCAGTGCGGCATCTCGCCGCGCACGACGTCGGTGATTTCTGAATCGAGCAGGCCGTCGTAGACATGGCCGGTGTCGCCTTCCGAGCAGACCACCGTGACGAGCGCGCCGTCTTTCAACACATCGGTCGCATTGCCGCAGCCCACCACCGCCGGCACGCCGAGTTCACGCGCGATGATCGCGGCGTGGCAAGTGCGCCCGCCGCGGTTCGTGATGATGGCGCTGGCACGCTTCATCACCGGCTCCCAGTTCGGATCGGTCATGTCGGTGACGAGAACGTCGCCGGCTTGGACACGCTCCATGTCGGCCGTGCTGTGCACGATGCGAACCGTGCCGGTGCCGATCTTCTGGCCGATGGCGCGGCCCTCGGTGAGCAGCACGCTCATGCCTTTGTCACTCTTGAGTCTGTAGCGCTGCTCCGGCTTGCCCGCAGCCTGGCTCTTCACGGTCTCAGGCCGCGCCTGCAGGATGTAGATCTGGCCATCGGCACCATCTTTACCCCATTCGATGTCCATCGGCCTGCCGTAGTGCGCTTCGATGATCAGCGCGTAGCGCGCCAGTTCGGTCACGTCGGCGTCGGTCAAGGAAAAGCGATTGCGCTGCTCTGCGGCGTTGTCGACGGTTCGCACCAGCTTGCCGCTGGCCGTCTTCTCCTGCGCCGAGGCGAACTCCATGCGGATCAGCTTCGAGCCCAGGCTGCGCCGGATGACCGCCGCCTTGCCGCGCTGCAGCGAAGGCTTGTGCACGTAGAACTCATCGGGGTTGACGGCCCCCTGCACCACCGTTTCGCCCAGGCCGTAGCTCGACGTGATGAACACGACGTCGGTGAAGCCGCTTTCGGTGTCGATCGTGAACATCACGCCGGCCGCGCCCAGATCGGAGCGCACCATGCGCTGCACGCCAGCGCTGAGCGCCACGTCGGCATGCGCGAAGCCCTTGTGGACGCGGTAGCTGATGGCTCGGTCGTTGTACAACGAGGCGAACACCTCCTTCATCTTCGCCAGCACGTCGTCGATGCCCACGACGTTGAGAAACGTCTCTTGCTGGCCGGCAAATGAAGCGTCGGGCAAGTCTTCCGCCGTGGCCGACGAGCGTACCGCAAACGAGGCTTGCGGCGCGCCAGCCGACAACTTGGCGAATTCAATGCGAATCGCGGCTTCGAGATCAGGTGGGAAGGGTGTGTGTTCCACCCACTGGCGAATCTGCGCCCCGGCCTGGGCGAGCGCGCGCGTGTCTTCGGTGTCCAGGCCGCCCAAGCGCGCCTCGATTTTCGTTGCCAGGCCATCGTGTGCGAGGAAGCGCCGGAAAGCGTTGGCCGTCGTCGCAAAGCCGCCGGGTACGCGCACGCCGCTGGCGGCCAACTGGCTGATCATTTCGCCGAGCGAGGCGTTCTTGCCGCCTACCGCGTCGACGTCGGTCATTCTCAGCGTTTCAAACGGTACGACCAGGGCGGCCGCCAGGTTGGGGTTGGACATGGGAGAGCTCCGGAGGGTAAGAAACGGGTTCGCTCCGGGCCGATCCCATGTCTGCCGAGCGTGGCTCGAGGCAGTGGAGCCCACGACTGCACGCATCGGCCTGTGCAGCTAGATGTCGGCGGGCGTGCGAGTTCACGGCTGGGGATGGGTGCGGGAATGCAATTGCGCCGATTCTACGAGCCGGCAGCACCGCCCATGCCTATCATTCGGGTCACACCTGCCGAGTGCCCCCAGGGCCGGGCCAGCCCGGCCCGCCCCCCGAGGGGGTTCAAGCAAAGTGGCAGAACCACATTTACTCGAGACATGACCGCCATGCCCGACCGCACCGTCTTTTTCGTGTCCGACAGCACCGGCATCACCGCCGAAACCTTCGGCAACTCGATCCTGAACCAGTTCTCGGCGAAACCGCGCCACGTGCGCCGGCCCTTTATCGACAGCGCCGACAAGGCACACCAGGTGGTGCGCGAGATCAACCACACCGGCCAGATCGAGGGGCGCCGCCCCGTGGTCTTCATCACGCTGGTCGACGCCGAAGTGCTGGCGATCGTCAAGGCGCAGTGCCAGGCCCTGGTGCTGGACCTGTTCAACACCTTCATCGAGCCGTTAGAGGCCGAGTTCGGCATCACGTCGAACCACCGTGTCGGGCGCAACTCCGATGTGTCGAAGAGCCAGGAATACAGCGACCGCATCGAGGCGATCAATTTTTCATTGGCGCACGACGATGGTCAATCATCGAAGAATCTAAATGAAGCCGACGTCATTCTGGTGGGCGTGAGCCGCAGCGGCAAGACGCCGACGTCGCTGTACCTGGCGATGCAGCACGGCATCAAGGCCGCGAACTACCCGCTGATCCCGGAGGACTTCGAGCGCGGCCATTTGCCGGTGTCGCTGGCGCCCTTCAAGCGCAAGTGCTTCGGCCTGACGATCTCCGCAGAACGCCTGCACCAGATCCGCCAGGAACGGCGCCCCAACAGCAAGTACGCGTCCATCGAGAACTGCCGCTACGAAGTGGGCCAGGGCGAATCGATGATGCGCCGCGAAGGCATCGCCTGGTTGTCGTCGACGCACAAGTCGATCGAGGAAATCGCGACCACCATCTTGCGCGACCTGCGGCCGGATCGGTTGATGTATTGAAGGTAGAGCCCGTTCGCCGCGGCGGCCTCGGGGCGCTCAGAACGCAGGGCCAGCGGCTGCCGTGGGCCACTCATTGGAGATGCGGACGCGGTCGACGTCGACGCTCGTTTGCGAGGGGGTGCCGGTCAGGGTGTCCCGCCCTTTCATGTCGTCCCAGAAGCCGAAGAGCGGCGAGAAGAACACCGGGTCGGGCCGCAACGACCGCTGCGACGTCTACTTGTCGTCGTGCCGTATGGGGCTGTCCGGCCTTCGTTGCCGCATCGACTCATAGAGGCAAATAGCGGCCGCTGAAGCGACATTCAACGACTCCTCGCCACCAGGCTGAGGAATCCGCAATACGTGCCGGCACCGGGCGAGCAATGAGGCCGACACACCCTGCCCTTCATGCCCGAACAGCCAGGCGCAGGGCCAGGGCAGATCGAGTCGGTCCAGCGCCGTCGCGGCGCGGGGGCTCGCGGCGAGCAGGGGCACACGCAGCCCGGCCAGCGCGTCTTCTTCCAGCGCTTCCACCACATGCAATCCGAAATGCGCACCCATGCCCGCGCGCAGAACCTTGGGCAACCACAGGCCGGCGTTACCCTTGAGTGCCAGCACCTGGGTGAAGCCGAACGCCGCTGCGCTGCGCAAGATCGTGCCCACGTTGCCGGCGTCTTGAACCCGGTCCAGAACAATGGTCGGCGCATCGACCAGCAATTCGCGAGGGCCCGGCCACACCACGGCGAAGGCAAGCGCCGGGCTGGACTCCAGAGTGCTGAGGCCCGCCATCAGTGACGCCGGCACCACGGCAATGGCGTCGGCGCGCACCGCAAGCTCACGGCACAGCCCGCCTTGTTGCCACGCGTCTTCGGTGATCACAGCGTTCGCGACGGCACCACTGCGCGCCGCGTAGGCGTCGCAGAGATGTTCACCTTCCAACCAAATCTGCCCTTGCTTGCGATAGGCCAGCGCATCATTCGCCAGTTTGCGCAAGCGCACCAGCAGCGGGTTGTTGCGCGACGTGATGCGGGTGACACGCGCCATGTCAGCCGCACTCGCGCACCGGCGCGAATGAGCGGCGATGCTCCGGGCACGGTCCGTGCTCGCGCAGCGCGGCCAGGTGGGCGGGCGTGGGGTAGCCCTTGTGGCCGGCGAATCCATACTCGGGGTGGCGCGCGTGCAGTTCGGCGCACAGGCGATCGCGGTGCACCTTGGCGAGGATCGACGCAGCGGCGATGCACTGCACTCTCGCGTCGCCCTTGACGATGGCGCGCACCGGCACGTGCAGTTCAGGGCAGCGATTGCCGTCGATGAGCACGACATGCGGGCGCAACCTCAGGCCCTCGACCGCGCGGCGCATCGCCAGCAGCGTCGCTTGCAGAATGTTCAGCGAGTCGATTTCTTCCACGCTCGCAGTCGCGATGCGGCAGCACAGGGCCTTGGCGAGAATTTCGTCGAACAGACGTTCGCGCGTGCGCGCGCTGAGTTTCTTCGAGTCGTTCAGACCGCGAATCGGCGCGCGGTCGTCGAGCATCACCGCCGCGGCCACCACCGGCCCGGCGAGCGGCCCGCGGCCGGCTTCGTCGACCCCGGCGAGCAGGCCTGGGCCGCTCAGGCCGAGCTCACGCGGGGCTCTGCGCAAGGACGGTTTCGATCGCATCGGTCGCGGCCTGCGCCGTGTTCTTGCGCAACTGCAGGTGCAGCGCCTGGAATCGCTCCACCAGCGCCGCAGCTCGTGCCGGCTCATCCAGCCACGCGAGCGTCGCCGCCGCCAGCTTTTCCGCGGTGGCCTCACCTTGCAAGAGTTCGGGCACGGCGAGGTCTTGCAACAGGATGTTGGGCAACCCCACCCAGGGCTGGAGCTTCATGCGCTTCATCATCTGCCAGCTCAACGCGTGCATGCTGTAGCAGATCACCATCGGCCGCTTGAACAGCGCCGCCTCGAGCGTCGCGGTACCGCTGGCGACCAGTGCCACGTCGCACGCCGCGAGTGCTTCGTGCGCCCGGCCGTCGAGCAATTCGATCGGCACATCGTTCGCGTGCTGACGCCGCAGCGGCTCGATCGCATGGCGCAGACCGGGTACGACCGGCAGGACGAAGCGCAGCGCAGGGCGTTGCCGATGCATCTCACGCGCCGCGGCCAACATGCGCGGCGCGATGTATTGAATTTCCGACTTCCGGCTGCCCGGCAACAGCGCGACGAGCGGCTCGTGCTCCGCGATACCCAGCGCCGCACGCGCCTGAGCACGCGGCACGACCAGGGGAATCGTGTCGGCCAGCGGATGACCGACGTAAGTTGCCGCGACGCCATGCTTCGCGTACAGCGCCGGCTCGAACGGGAACAGGCACAACATGTGATCGACGGACACATGAACCTTCTCGATGCGCTTGGCGCGCCAGGCCCAGATCGACGGGCTGATGAAATGCACCGTGCGCACACCCTTCGCCTTGAGGCGGGCTTCGAGGTCGAGATTGAAGTCGGGCGCGTCCACGCCGATGAACAGATCGGGCGGCTCGCGCAGCAGGCGCTCGGCGAGCTGGTTGCGAATTCCGGAGATCTCTCGGTAGTGGCTCAGCACTTCGACATAACCGCGCACTGCCAGCTTGTCGTGCGGCCACCAGGCGTCAAAGGCGTGCTCGGCCATCTTCGGCCCGCCGATGCCGAAGCACTTCATGTCAGGCCAGCGCGAGCGCATGCCGCCGAGCAGCAGGCTCGCCAGCAGGTCGCCCGAGGCCTCTCCCGCGACCATGGCGATGCGCGGGGCGGTGAGGTGTGTCATCTCCGGGCAAAGCAGCTGTCACCCCGGCGCAAGCCGGGGTCCACTGCCGGCCAAAGCGCGACCTTGGCACAGTGGATCCCGGCGTGCGCCGGGATGACGGAATACCGGCGTTGCGCCTGATGCGAGGCCATCGGCGCGCCAGGGCCGTTCATCGTGCGATGCCGCGTGCGGCACGCTGCAGGAACTCGAGCACCCGCTTCACGTCGTCGCTCGCATCGGGTGTGGCCGCCGCCACTTCGGGCAACGCCGCCTTGGCCGCTTCCAGCGTCAGGCCGCTTCGATAGATCAGCCTGTGCATCTGCTTGACCGCGGCAATGCGCGCCGCGGAAAACCCGCGGCGCCGCAGGCCTTCGACGTTGAAACCGCGCACCGCGAGCGGGTTGCCGTCGACCAGCATGAACGGCGGAACGTCCTGCGACACGGCACTCGCGAAGCCGACCATGACATGCGCCCCGATCTTCACGAACTGGTGCACGCCGCTCAGGCCGCCGATGATCGCCCAGTCGTCAACGTGCACATGGCCGCCGAGCGTCGCGTTGTTGGCGAAGATGGTCTGGTTGCCGACCCGGCAGTCGTGCGCAATGTGCACGTAGGCCATGATCCAGTTGTCGTCGCCGATGCTTGTCGCGCCGCGGTCTTGCACCGTGCCCAGGTTCAAGGTACAGAACTCACGGATCGTGTTGCGATCGCCGATGTTCAGTTCCGTGGGCTCGCCCGCGTACTTCTTGTCCTGCGGCGCGGCGCCGACGGAACAGAACTGGAAGATCCTGTTGTCGCGGCCGATGCGGGTGTGGCCTTCAATGACGCAGTGCGGCCCGATGTGACTGCCCTCGCCGATCTGCACATTCGCGCGCACGATCGCGTAGGCGTCGACGCGCACCGTCTCACCGAGCTGGGCACCGGGCTCGACGATTGCCGTGGGGTGAATGTTGGCCATGCGACGCGCCAGCGCCTTGGGCTACGCGAACTTGCGCATCGTGCAGGTCAGCTCGCACTCGACGACGACTTCTCCGTCCACGCGGCCGGTGCATTCGAACTTGTACACCGTGGCCTTGTTGCGTGTCAGTTTCGCCTCGAGCACCAGCTGATCCCCCGGCTCCACGGGCTTCTTGAAGCGTGCGGCGTCGAGCGCCGCGAGGTAGTAAATCGTCTTCGAATCGGGAAGCTGACCGAGGGTTTCAAACGCCAGCAGGGCCGCCGTTTGCGCCAGCGCCTCGAGCATCAGCACGCCCGGCATGACGGGGCGAATCGGGAAATGCCCGACAAAGAACGGCTCGTTGATCGTGACGTTCTTGATCGCCTTGATGCGCTTGCCCTTTTCCAGCTCGAGCACCCGGTCGATCAGCAGGAACGGATAGCGGTGCGGGAGCTTGGTGAGGATCTCGTGGATGTCCATCATGATTTGTTCTTCACGTCTTTCTCCAGGGCGCGCACGCGATCACGCAGGCCGTGCAGTTGACGCAGCGTGGCGGCATTCTTCTCCCACGCGGCATTGTCGTCGATGGGAAAGATGCCGCTGTACAGGCCGGGCTGGCGGATCGAGCGCATCACGACGCTCGCCGCCGAGATGTGCACGCCTTCCGCCAAGGTGAGATGGCCCAGGATGTTCGCCGCCCCACCGATGGTGCAACGCGGCCCGATGCGCGCGCTGCCAGCCACGCCAGCGTTGCCGGCGATCGCCGTGTGCTCGCCGATGTGCACGTTGTGGCCGATCTGGACCAGGTTGTCGAGCTTGACACCATCCTCGATCACGGTATCTTCGAGCGCACCGCGGTCGATGCAGGTGTTGGCGCCGATCTCCACGTCGTCGCCGATGCGCACCGCGCCGAGCTGTTCGATCTTCTCCCAGCGCCCCTGCGTCGGCGCGAAGCCGAAGCCGTCGGCGCCGATCACGACGCCGCTGTGCACGATGCCGCGCACCCCGATGCTGCAGCCCGCACTGAGCGTGACGCGCGCCGCCAGGCGGGTGTGCGCGCCGACCTTCGCGCCGGCACCCACGAATGAATGCGCGCCGATCAGCGCGCCGTCTTCGATCACGGCCCGCGCCTCGATCACCGCCAGCGCCTGCACCACGGCGCTGGCCGCCACCTGCGCCGTCGGGTCGATCACCGCGCTGGGGTGCACCCCGCCGGGCTCGGCTGGGCGCGTCAGCTTGACCCACCACTGCGTGAGGCGCGCGAAATACAGGTAGGGGTCTGCGGTGACGATCGCTGCGCCGCGCGCGCACGCTGCGTCGCGAAATGCCGGCGCAACGATCACGCAGCCCGCCTGGGTGTGCGCGAGCTGCGCCTGGTATCGGGCCTGGGAGAGAAAGGAAATCGTGGCGGGCGTTGCGCCTTCCAGAGCGCCGATGCGCTCGATGCGCAGCTCGGGCGGGCCGATCAGTTCGCCGCCGAGGGCCTGAACGATCTCACGCGCCGAAACGCTGATAGACACTCACTTCGCGCCTTGCGCGTTGAGCGCCTTGATGACCTTGTCGGTGATGTCGACCTTCGGGCCGGCGAATACGGCCTCCTGCAGGATCAGGTCGTATTTTTCGGTCTCGAAGATTTGCTTGATCACCTTGTTCGCGCGCTCCACCACGGCGGCCAGCTCCTCGTTCTTGCGCTGGCTCAAGTCTTCCTGGAATTCGCGGCGCTTGCGCTGGAACTCCCGGTCCTGCTCGACCAGGTCGCGCTGGCGCCGGCTGCGCTCGGTCTCCGCCAGCGTGGGGGCATCCTTGTCGAGCTTGTCGCCGGCAGCTTTGAGGCGATTCGCGAATTCGGCCAGGTCTTTCTCGCGCTTGGAGAATTCCGTTTCGAGTTTGGCCTGTGCCGCCTTGGCGGGCACGGCATCGCGCAAGACACGATCGCTGTTCACATAACCGATGCGCAGTTCCTGAGCCCAGGCGCCCAGCGCAGCGCTGCCGAGCAGCACGGCCACGGTGAGCGACTTCATCACAGAGCTTTTCATTAGAACGCTGTCCCGATCTGGAATTGAAGACGCTGGATTCTATCGCCGGGCTGTTTGCGCCACGGTGAACCCCAACTCAGCTTCAAGGGGCCCACAGGAGAGATCCAGCTCAGGCCAACTCCCGCCGAAGCGCGCAGGCTTTCCGCGGTGATGTTTTCGAACTCACCCCAGACGTTGCCGGCGTCGACGTACGCGAACAAGCGCAGCGACCTGTCATTGCCCGAGCCCGGCACCGGCACGTACAACTCGCTGTTCAGATTGATGCGCCGGTTGCCGCCGATGTAGCCGCCCAGAACGTCGGGCGGCCCGAGCGAACCCTGGTCGAAGGCGCGCACGGTGCCCAGGCCGCCGCCGTAGAAATTCTTGAACACCGGGTACGGGCGCCCGGCCAGCCCCACGCCCCAGCCGATCTCGGCGTTCAGGCCCACTGAAAACTTCGGTCCGAGCGGAAAGTACTGTTGCGCCTGCGCGTTGCTGCGCAGATAGCGCGTGTCGCCAGCAACGCCCCATTCGAAATTCAGGCGCAGGTAGCGCCCCGCCGTCGGCGCGATTGCGCTGTCGCGCGCGTCGCGCGACCAACCCAGCGTGACCGGCACCGACACGCTCTTTGCACCGAAGTTGAAGCGGTAGTTGTGGTAGTTGTTGGGCAGGTTCACGTCGCCGCGAATCTCGGTCTGCTCTACCCCCAGGCCGAGGAACACGGTGTCGTACTCGCTGAACGGAATGCCAAAGCGGATCGACACGCCCGGCGTGACCAGCTCGTACTGTTCGCCCTGGCTGTTGAAGGGTTTGACGGTACGGTAGTACAGCTCGAGCGCACGCGAGATGCCGTCGATCGTGAAGTACGGGTCGACGGTGCTGAGCGATATGGTGCGCGCGGAGCGGCTCGTGTTCAACTCCAACCCGAGGTAGTTGCCCGAGCCGAACACGTTGTCCTGTTTGATCGACGCCGTCAGTGAGAGCTTGTCGGCCGAGGAGAAGCCGGCACCGATCAGCAGATTGCCGGTGGGCTTCTCCGTCACGTTCATCGTCAGGTCGACCTGGTCCTGTGCGCCCGGGACTTCGGCGCTGTCGATCGCGACATCCTTGAAGTAACCGAGACGATCGACACGGTCACGCGACAGCTTGATCTTGTTGCCGTCGTACCAGCTCGATTCGAACTGGCGGAACTCGCGGCGCACGACTTCGTCGCGCGTGCGGCTGTTGCCTGCGACGTTGATGCGCCGCACGTAGACCCGGCGCTGTGGATCCGCCACCAGCGCCACCGCGACGCGTCCATTGACGCGGTCGATGTCGGTACGCGGCTCGACCCGGGCGAAGGCGTAGCCGAAGGTGCCGAAGCGCTCGACGAAGGCGCGCGTCGTATTCGTCACGGCTTCGGCGCGGTACGGCTCACCGGGTTTGAGCGTCACCAGCGTCTTGAAGTCTTCTTCCTTGCCCAGATACTCGCCTTCGAGCGTCACCGCGATCACGGTGTAGGGCTGGCCTTCGTCGACGTTGATCGTGATCGAGATCTCTTGCTTGTCGGGCGAGATCGCGACCTGCGTGGACGTGACCGTGAACTCGAGGTAGCCGCGGTTCAAGTAGAACGAACGCAGCGTTTCCAGGTCGGCGTTGAGCTTGGAGCGCGAGTAGCGGTCCGCCTTGGTGTACCAGCTGAGCCAGCCGCCGTCGTTCAGCTCCAACAGGCCGGTGAGCTCGTCTTCGGCAAACGCCTTGGCTCCGGCAATTCGCAGTTCGCGGATCTTCGCCGCCGATCCTTCCGTGATGGTGAAGGTGACGTTGACGCGGTTGCGCTCTTGCGGTGTCACCGTCGTCACGACTTCGGCACCGTACAGGCTGCGCGTCAGGTACTGGCGCTTGAGTTCCTGTTCGGCACGATCGGCCAGTGCCTTGTCGAACGGCAGGCCCTCGCCGATGCCGAAGTCCTTCAACGACTTCGTCAGCTGGTCCTTGTCGAATTCTTTCAGGCCGACAAAATCCAGGCTCGCCACGATGGAGCGCTCTTCGACGATGACGATGGCCACACCGCCGTCGATGTCGATTCGAACGTCCTTGAACAGCCCGGTGGCAAACAGCGCGCGCAACGCGGCCGCGCCCTTTTCGTCGTTGTAGGTGTCGCCGATGCGAAACGGCAGCGAGGCGAACACCGTGCCGGCATCGGTGCGCTGCAGGCCCTCGACCCGGATGTCCTTGAGCACGAACGGATCGACCGCCCAGGCCAGCCCGCTGTGCAGCGCCGCGCTCAGCGCAACGCAAAGGATCGAGGGGCGGAAGTGATCCAGGGAGAAAGGGAAACGCATGCGGTCGGGTGCAGTCTGGGTCTGGATCAGTACAGGCCCAGCAAGCGAGCCACGTCGTTGTACAGGGCCAGCGACATCATCATCAGCATGATCGCCACCCCGCCGCGCTGGAGCCTCTCGAGCCATACCTCGGAGACCGGCCGCCCCGTCACCGCCTCGAAAAGATAATACATCAGGTGCCCACCATCGAGCATCGGCAGCGGCAGCAGGTTGAGCACGCCCAGGCTGACGCTGACGACGGCCAGAAAACCGAGGTAGTACGCCAGGCCCAGGCGCACCGATTGCCCGGCGTAGTCGGCAATCGTGATCGGGCCGCTGAGGTTCTTCAGCGACGCCTGGCCGATGACCATCTTGCCGAGCATTTCGACCGTCAGCGCCGACATTTCCCAGGTCTTGCGCGCCGCCCGCGACAAGCCCTCGAACACGCCATAACGAACCGTCAGCATTTCCGGCGGCTGGCCGGGGAAGGCTTCGATGCGGCCAATGCGCTGCGTGCCATCGAGCACGACGTTGGGAACCACTTCGACCTCGATCACCTGGCCACGGCGTTCGATGCGCCAGACCATGGGCTTGGCGGTGTTGTCCAGCCCGGCGCTGCTGCCGCTGGCGCGAATCAGCTCGCGCACCATCGACGCGTCGGCGATTGTCACGCCGTCGATCGCGAGCACGCGGTCGCCCGCGGCCAACCCGGCGCGCGCCGCCGGGCCGCCGGCCTTCACCTCGCCCAGTACCGGCTCGCTGAACGGGCCACCGAGCCCGATGCGTTGCATCGTCGCGGCGTCGATTTCGGTGCTGCCCAGGCGGTCAAGCTCGAGCACGACGCGGCGCTGGCCGCGGCCGTCGCGCTCGCTCACCATGAGTTGCAGCGCCTGGCCACGCAGCACGGCACGCGTGACCTGCCAGCGCAGGTCGGACAGCGAATGCAAGTCGTGCCACTCGATGCCGTCGGCCGACCAGGCGCGCGCCCAATCGCCGCTGCGCATGCCGGCGCTTTCAGCCAGGCTGGCACGCGCCGGTGGCGCGAGCACCGCCTTTGCTTCATCGATGCCGATCCAGTGTGCAGCCGCATAGAGCAGCACCGCGAGCAGCAGATTCGCCAACGGCCCGGCGGCGACAACGGCGGTGCGCTGCCACAGCGCCTTGCGATTGAAGGCTGAATTCAGCAGCTCTGGCGCGACCGGCCCCTCGCGCTCGTCGAGCATGCGTACATAGCCACCCAGCGGCAGCGCACAGACCACGAACTCGGTGGCATCGGCGTGGGCCTGGCGGCGCCACACGACACGCCCGAAGCCCACCGAAAAACGCAACACCTTGACGCCACACGCCACAGCGACCCGGTAGTGCCCGTATTCATGGATGACGATCAGCACGCCCAAGGTGAGCACGAACGCAAGCACGGTGATCAGCATGGCACCAACCCTTTGATGTATTGCTGCGCGGCGCTGCGCGCACGCGCGTCAAGTTCGAGCAGTGCCTCGATGCTGCCGGCGTTGCCCGACACGGCGCCGACTGCCGCGAGCGTTTGCGCGTTCACGGCATGGATCTGGTCAAAGCGAATGCTTCCGCCCAGGAACGCCGCCACCGCTTCTTCGTTCGCGGCGTTGAGCACGGCCGTACTGCCCGGCGGCCCGCTCAAGGTGTCCCAGGCGAGTTGCAGGCTGGGGTAGCGCGCGTGGTCGGGTGGCTCGAAGCTCAGCGCGCCGAGCGTCGTGAAATCGAGCTGATCCGCC
>JANNKM010000512.1:0-8278 GCA_031396305.1 Rhizobacter sp. | reverse complement strand
GCAGCGAAGGCAAGCGGCTGATGTGCAAGGCGGGATGCGTGCATTGGCGATTCATACAGCTGTTTCATATCGGGGAAAAGTTTTGATGGCTGACACTTCAATCGCACAGCAAGTCAAGCGCAGAAGAACCTTCGCCATCATTTCCCACCCCGACGCCGGCAAGACGACGCTGACGGAAAAACTGCTGCTGTTTTCAGGCGCGATCCAGATCGCCGGCAGCGTCAAGGCGCGCAAGGCGAGCCGCCACGCCACCAGCGACTGGATGGAAATCGAGAAGCAGCGCGGCATCTCCGTGGCCTCCAGCGTGATGCAGATGGAATATCGCGACTGCGTCATCAATCTGCTCGACACGCCCGGGCACCAGGATTTTTCTGAAGACACCTACCGCGTGCTCACCGCCGTGGACGCCGCGCTGATGGTGATCGATGCGGCGAACGGCGTCGAGCCGCAGACGCGGCGCCTTCTTCAGGTTTGCCGAGCCCGGAACACGCCGATCCTGACGTTCGTCAACAAGATGGATCGGGAGGTGCAGGAGCCGCTCGCGCTGATGGGCGAAATCGAGAGCGAACTCGGTATGGAAGTCGTGCCGTTCACCTGGCCGGTCGGAATGGGCAAACGCTTCCACGGCGTGATGGATCTGCGCGAGCAGCGCATGCGCGTGTTCAAGCCGGGCGAAGACCGCAACCGCAAGGATGACGAAGGAAACGACGACATCATCGAGGGCCTCGAGAACCCGGTGTATGCACAGCGCTTCGGCACCGAGTACGCGCACGCGCGGCACGACATCGAACTGCTGCGCGACGCGGCGCCGCTGTTCGATCGGGAGCAGTTCCTGCAAGGGCATCAGACACCGATGTTCTTCGGTTCGGCGATCAACAATTTCGGCGTTCGCGAAGTGCTCGATGCGCTCGTCGACCTCGCCCCGCCGCCGTCGGCGCGCGCTGCCATGCAGCGCGTCGTCGAGCCCGACGAGCCGAAGTTCAGCGGCGTCGTCTTCAAGATCCAGGCCAACATGGACCCGGCACACCGCGACCGCATTGCCTTCGTGCGTGTGGCCAGCGGCCTCTTCGAACGCGGCATGAAACTCAAGGTGGTGCGCTCGGGCAAGGAGTTGCGCCCCAACACCGTCGTGAGCTTCTTGAGCCAACGCCGCGAACTGCTCGACGAAGCGTTTGCCGGAGACATCATCGGCATACCCAACCACGGCGTGCTGCAACTCGGCGACACGCTCACCGAAGGCGAGGCGCTGCAGTTCACCGGTCTGCCGTTCTTCGCGCCCGAGATGTTCCGCGCCGTCGAGGTGGCGGACCCGTTGCGCACAAAACAACTCAAGGCCGGCCTCGCGCAACTCGGCGAAGAAGGCGCGATCCAGGTGTTTCGCCCCGCCGCAGGGTCGGTGCTGCTGCTTGGCGCCGTGGGGCAATTGCAGTTCGAAGTCGTCGCACATCGGCTCGAACACGAATACGGCTGCAAGGCGCGCATCCAGCCCAGCCGCTACCAGGTGGCGCGCTGGGTGAGTTGCGACGAGTCCGACGGCGGCGCAAAAGAACTGCAGCGATTCATCGATGGCAACGCACACCGGGTCGCCTATGACGCAGTCAATGCGCCGACGGTGCTGGTGGAGTACGCGCCCGAACTGCGCGCGATCGAAGCGAACTGGCCGAAGATCAAGTTCCACGCGATGCGCGAGCACGCCGGGCTGATGTTCCAGAGACAGTTGGCGGGTTGAACTCCGGCGATCCAGCGCCATCTGCAGCCCACGATTACTCTTGGGGCGGCGCCTTGGGCGACACCTTGCTGTGGATACTGAGTGCGGCGCTGATCCTGCTGGGCTTGGCGGGCACCGTCTTGCCGGCCTTGCCCGGGACACTGTTCGTCTTGGCGGGTATCGTGCTCGGCGCCTGGATCGACGACTTCACGCGCGTCGGCTGGGGCAGTATTGCTGCCGTGAGCGTGCTGGCCGTTCTCGCCTGGGGCCTGGACTACGCCAGCGGCCTGCTCGGAGCGAGCAAGGCCGGCGCCAGCCGGCAGGCCATCGTCGGCGCGGCGCTGGGCACGGTGGCGGGCATCTTCATGGGCATGGTAGGCGTGTTGTTCATGCCCCTGGTCGGTGCGGCGCTTGGCGAGTACATCGCCCGGCGGGAACATGGCCGCGCCGTCAAGGTGGGCGTGGCCACCTGGCTGGGTATCATGGCCGGGCTTGTCGCCAAAGTCGTGATCGCATTCATGATGATCGGCGTGTTTGTCGCGGCGCTGCTCATATAGCGGGGCGGTGTATGCACCCTGTTCGGGAACCACGCTGGCCGTTTTCAATCTACTCGCGCTGATCTCTTCAACCCCCTGTTCCGGCCACCCTGCGGCTGGGCAAACTCTTCATAGGACGTCATGAAACGGATCTTCTTGTTCCTGTTGACCAATCTGGGCGTGATGCTGGTGCTGGGCTTGGCGGTCAATCTGCTCGGGCTGAACCGATTCCTGAGTGAGAACGGACTTGACCTGACATCGCTGTTGGGCTTCTCGCTGGTGATGGGCTTTGGCGGCGCATTCATTTCGCTCTTGATCAGCAAACCGATGGCGAAATGGACGACGCGCCTGCACGTCATCAACGATTCGAACGATCCTACCCATGCCTGGCTCGTCGCGACGGTGCAGCGCTTTGCCAACAGCGCGGGCGTGAAGATGCCCGAAGTCGGAGTCTATGAAGGCGCACCGAACGCATTCGCCACGGGTGCCTTCAAGAACTCGGCACTGGTGGCCGTGTCCACCGGCTTGATTCAGTCGATGACGCGCGAAGAAGTGGAAGCCGTTCTCGGCCACGAGGTCGCCCACGTCGCGAACGGCGACATGGTGACGATGACACTGATCCAAGGCGTGATGAACACCTTCGTGGTGTTCCTGTCGCGGGTGATCGGCTACGTGGTGGACAAGGTCGTGCTGCGCAACCAGAACGACGGCCCGGGAATCGGTTACTACGCCACGACCATCGTGCTGGACATTGTTCTGGGCGTGGTGGCGGCCCTCATCGTGGCCTGGTTCTCGAGGCAGCGCGAGTTCCGCGCCGACGCCGGGGCGGCGCAACTGATGGGCCGCAAGCAGCCGATGATCAACGCGCTGGCGCGCCTGGGCGGCCTGGACCCCGGCGAGATGCCGAAGTCGATGCAGGCGATGGGCATCAGCGCCCGCCCGAGCGGACTGATGGCGCTGTTCTCCAGCCACCCGCCGATGGAGCAGCGCATCGCGCGGCTACAGCAGGCAGCTTGACCCAGGCCTAACCCGGCTTGGCCGCCTGCGGCCGGTCGCGCTCTCGGCTTTTCTGGGGGCAACGCATCAGGCATCAGTCGTGTGAACAGGCCCTAGTCGTCGTCGCGAACTTTGTACTGCCCCATCAATTGCTGCTGCATGGTGGGCGGCACAGCTTCATAGTGGCTGAGCGCAATCGTGTAGCGTCCCTGGCCGCCCGTCATGCCGTTCAGGCGTGCCTGGTAGTTGGCCAGCTCTGACAACGGCACCTGGCCGGCTACCATCATGCTGCCCCCTGGCTGCGCATGCGTGCCGCTGACCTGGCCGCGTTTGGCCGACAAGTCGCCGGTGATGTCGCCCACGCTGCTGTCAGGGGCGGTGATTTCTACCTTCACGATGGGTTCGAGCACGATCGGTTTGGCCTTGAGCACGGCGTCGATGAAAGCCTTGCGCCCGGCGGTGGCGAAGGCGATGTCTTTCGAGTCGACGCTGTGCGACTTGCCGTCGTAGACGATGACGCGCACGTCTTTCACGGGGTAGCCGGCAACGACGCCGCTGTCCAGCCCTGAGCGCACGCCTTTTTCGACTGCCGGAATGAACTGCGTGGGAATCGTGCCACCCTTGACCTGATCGACGAACTCGAACCCCGCACCACGCGGAAGCGGTTCGATGCGCAGGAACACTTCGCCGAACTGGCCGGCGCCGCCGCTTTGCTTCTTGTGCCGGTGATGCCCCTCGGCGTTCATGGTGATCGTCTCGCGGTACGCAATCCTTGGCGGGCGCGTCGTGACCTCGCACTTGTAGACCTCGGCCATGCGTTCGAGCAGCGTGCGCAGGTGCAACTCGCCCAGGCCGTAGACGACGGTTTCATTCGTCACGGCAACGTGCTCGACCTTCAGGCACGGGTCTTCGTCGACGAGTTTTTGCAGGATCTCCCACATGCGCTGCTCGTCGCCACGGCGCTTCGGCTCGATCGCCAGGCCGTGCACCGGCACCGGAAAGTCGAGCGGCTTGAGGTGCAGGTGATCGTCTTCGGCGGCGTCGTGCAGTACCGCGTCGAAATGCATCTCGTCGATCTTCGCCACGGCGCAGATGTCGCCCGGAACGCCGCGCGGCACCTCGACATGCTCCTTGCCCTGCAGGATAAACAGGTGCCCCACCTTGAACGGCTTTCGTCCGTCGCCGATGTAGAGCAGGCTGTCTTTCGTGACCGTGCCCTGGTGAATGCGGAACACCCCCATCTTGCCGACATAGGGGTCCACGGTGACCTTGAAGACATGCGCGATCACGTGCTTGGCCGGGTCGGGGTCGGCGTGAAGCTCCTTTGCCGCGGCGCCTTCGCCCTTGTAGAACTGCGGCGGGTTGCCCTCCGTGGGGTTGGGCAGCAGCAGGTCGATCACGTCGAGCAGTTCCATGACCCCCGCGCCGTTGCGGGCAGAGACGAAGCACACCGGAATCAGGTGTCCCTCGCGCAGCGCCTGCTCCAGCGGCGCGTGCAATTCGCGCGGATCCACGTCGCCATCGTTCAAGTAACGATCGACGAACTCCGGGTCGACCTCGACCACCTGCTCGACCAGGGCACGGTGCGTGTCGGCCACCGAGCCGAAATCGCTCTGACCCTGCGCGTTGAAAAAACAATCGATCACTTTCGTGCCGCCCGAAGCCGGCAGGTTGAGCGGCAGGCATTCCTTGCCGAACACCTCGCGCAACTGCTCCAGCAGGCGCGGCAGATTCACCCCCTGGGCGTCGATCTTGTTGACGATGATCATGCGGCACAACTCGCGTTGCCGCGCCCACTGCATCATGCGCGCGCTCATCATCTCGACCCCGGTGACGGCGCTGATCACCACGGCCGCTGTGTCCACCGCTTCGAGCGCGGTCATCGACTGGCCCACAAAATCGGCGTAGCCGGGCGTGTCGATCAGGTGCACGCGCGCATCATGGTGCTTGAAATGCAGACACGCGGAATTCAGCGAATGCTGGGCACGCCGCTCCATCGGGTCGAAGTCGCTTACCGTCGTGCCGCGTTCCAGGCTGCCGGGCGCGCCGATCGCCCCGCTGCGATGCAGCAGCGCTTCGGCCAGACTGGTTTTGCCCGACGCTGTCTGGCCGACCAGCGCCAGGGTCCGAATCGACCGGGTATCGGTGTTGCTGAGGCTCGACGGCATGAAGCTCTCCTCGGTGAGCGCCGTTGCCGCGCCCGGGTTGAAGGGGGTTGCATGCCTAGCGTAAAGGATAGCGCCCGCGCGGGCAATCGGGACAGAAACGAGGGTCGGCGCGACGCGTGTCGATGCAGCAGGCTCGGTGCCGCAAGCGAACGGCACCACCCGGGAACGCGTGCCGCGCTACTTGGCAGGCACCACCTGCGGCGCGCCCGGCATCACCGGCAGGCTCTTGGCGGCCAGCTTGGCCTGCCATTCGTCTTGCAGCTCCTTTCCCGTTTTGTAGTGGGGGACGCGCAATATCAGTCGCTGGTACCGTTTGAGAATGGCTGTCGAGCCTGCGACCTCATCGTTCCAGTATTTGTGCGCGAGTTCGAGGTTGCGCTCGGTGTCCATCTCGAAATGGTCGCGCGACGCCTGGCCGCCGAACACATAGAGCTTGCCGCGGTAGATGCGCCAGGTGTTGGGGCCACCGCCACCGCCCCAGGGGATCGCGTAGTTGATGCCGTTCGAGCAATAGCCGCCGAACTGCGGCGTGTAACGGTGCGGCGCGCGCAGGAACTCTGCCTTGTTCGCCTCGCTGACGAAGCGGTAGACGACGCCCAGGCGTTCGGTGCGGATCACCGGGTCGCCCGGGATCGCTTCGTTCCGGGTGAAATAGGCGACCGGGTCGTGGCCTTCGAGCATCACATTCGACTCGTCGCCGACGGTCGAGGTGCGAAACGGCCCGGCGTTGGCGGAGTCGGCCGATTGACCGAGCGCCGGAGCTGCGGACCCGAGGCCGAGCAGTGCAGCGCAGACCACGACAGCGCGGGTCAGTGACGAGGGGGTGGCTATCCAACCAAACAGGGGAATCATGGGCAAACTCTCCTCAACGTCATTGAAATGCAACTTCAGCAAAGCTCCTCAGCTTGCGGCTGTGCAACTGGTCGATGCCCTGCTCGCGCAACAACTCGATCGCGCGGATGCCGATGCGCAAATGCTGGTCGACACGCTCGCGGTAGAAGTGGTTCGCCATGCCGGGCAACTTGATTTCGCCGTGAAGCGGCTTGTCGCTCACGCACAGCAGGGTGCCGTAAGGCACGCGGAAGCGAAAACCGTTCGCCGCGATCGTCGCGCTTTCCATGTCCAGCGCCACTGCGCGGCTCTGGCTGAAGCGGCGCTCCGGCGTGCTGCTCGCGTTCACCGAAGGCAGCAGTTCCCAGTTTCGGTTGTCCGTGCTGGCCACCGTGCCGGTGCGCATGATGCGCTTCAACTCATAGCCCTTCAACTGCGTCACTTCGGCCACCGCCGCCTCGAGCGCAACCTGCACTTCGGCCAGCGGAGGAATCGGCACCCACAACGGCAGTTCCTCGTCCAGCACATGATCCTCGCGCACGTAGCCGTGGGCGAGCACATAGTCGCCGAGCTGCTGCGTATTGCGCAGGCCCGCGCAATGGCCGAGCATGATCCACGCGTGCGGACGCAGCACGGCGATGTGGTCGGTGATGGTCTTCGCGTTCGCCGGGCCGACTCCGATGTTGACCATCGTGATGCCGCTGCCGTCGGCGCGCATCAGGTGGTAGGCGGGCATTTGCGGCAGGCGTGGCGGCGCCACGCCGTGTTCGTCGCCGGGTTGGGCGGGCAGCCCGGCGCGGCGCGTCACCACGTTGCCGGGCTCGATGAAGGCGATGTAGTCCTGCGCGGCACCCGACCCCGCCATCGCCGCGTGGCCCAGGCGCACGAATTCGTCGATGTAGAACTGATAGTTCGTGAACAGGATGAAGTTCTGGAAATACTCCGGCGCGGTGCCGCTGTAGTGGCGCAAGCGGTGCAAGGAGTAATCGACGCGAGGCGCGGTGAACAGCGCCAGCGGATGCGCTTGCCCCGGTCCCGGCTCGAACGTGCCGTTGGCGATGCCGTCGTCCATCGCCGTGAGGTCGGGAAGGTCGAAGCGATCGCGCATCAGCAGGCGCCGCGTCGCGTCGAGCGAGCCTTCCAGGTGGTCATTTTCCGCAAGCGAGAAGTGCACCGGGATCGGTTGGTTGCTCGTGCCGACCTCGAGCCACACGTGGTGGTTCTTCAGCAGCAACTTGAACTGCTCGAGGTAGTAGTTGCCGAACAGGTCAGGCCGCGTCAGCGTCGTCTCATACGTTCCCGGGCCGGCGACGAAACCGTAACTCAGGCGCGAATCGGCGCGCGCCACGGTCGCCGTGCGCACGCGCACAAACGGGTAGCAGGCGCGCACCCGGCCGCGCGGGTCGACCTTGCCGGGCTGAAGCCGGGGTTCCGTTCGAACATCGCGGCCCCCGGCCGTGTCGTCGTCTGAGCCTTCGACGTTGCCGACGAACTTGTGCAGGCAGTCGCGCAGGTGGGCCACGTTCGCGTCGTAGATCGCGCGCACCTGGGCCAAGGCCGCGGCCGGGTCGTCAAAACGTGCGGGTGGAATGAAGGCGGGTTGCAGGGTCATGTCGGACAGTCGATCGGCGCTGGTTCGCATTGTGGCGGCATCTTGTGCACCCGGCGCACCTCGCGCCCGGCCGCCAATGACGCCTTGGTACAAGGGATGCACCGGATGCGGCTATCCTCGTGCGCCAAGGAGTCCCAACATGCATGTGGTTGTTCTGGGCAGTGGCGTGATCGGTGTGAGTTGCGCCTACCACCTGGCGTTGGCCGGGCACGCGGTGACCGTGCTCGACCGCTGCGCCGCCGCCGGCATGGAAACGAGCTATGCCAACGCCGGCGAAGTGTCTCCCGCCTATTCAGCGCCCTGGGCCGGCCCCGGCGTGCCGCTCAAGGCCATCAAATGGCTCTTGATGCGGCACCGCCCGCTCGTGATCCGGCCGCACTTCGATATGGCGCTGCTGCGCTGGGTTTTGGCGATGCTGCGCAACTGC
>JANNKM010000479.1:0-17062 GCA_031396305.1 Rhizobacter sp. | reverse complement strand
TCAATAGATGACGCTACCCGCGGCACAGCGCGCTTCAGTTTCCGCAGCATCCGGACGGGCGAGACTCACGAGATGATCGCGCGCGGCGGTGAAGCGCGCATCGTTGAGACAGTGCCCGGCTGGACACACAACATCGCGAATATCGGCAACGATGAGTTGATCGTCATGCTGTGGGCCAATGAGATTTTCGACCGCTCCCGCCCCGACACGCATCCGATGAAAGTCAAGCCGTGAAGCGGCCGGCACCATGTCTGTCGAGTCAACCCTGAAGATCCTCGTCATTAGCCAGCATTACTGGCCCGAGAACTTCCGTATCAACGAAGTGGCGGAGTCCCTGCATCGCGCTGGTTGTGACGTGCGCGTCCTGACCGGTCAGCCCAACTATCCGGAGGGGGTCGTCTATCCCGGCTATCGTGCGGCGTCGGTCCGCCGCGAGGAGCACCTCGGCATCACGATCCATCGCGTGCCTCTCGTACCTCGCGGTCACGGCAAGGCGTGGCGCTTGGTGGCGAACTACCTTTCGTTCCTTTTCTCAGCCTGCGTGCTGGGTCCGTGGGTGCTGCGGGGCCAGCGCGTTGACGTGATCTTCGTTTACGGCACATCTCCAATGCTGCAAGCTACCGCCGGTATCGTGCTGAAATTCTTCAAGCGCGCCCCGCTGGCTGTGTGGGTGCAGGATCTGTGGCCGCAGAGCCTGGAGGCGACCGGTTTCGTGCACAACCAGCGCCTGCTCGACGCGGTCGGGTCGGTGATCCGCTGGATCTATCGTCGCAGCGACCTTTTGCTAGCGCAGTCGAAATCCTTCGTGACCTCAGTGCAGGCCATGGCCGGTAACACTCCGGTCGAATACCACCCAAACCCCGGCGAAAAGGCCTACGGGCAGTTGGTGCCGCGCGGGGCTGCGGCGCTCCAGCTCGAACCTGGTTTCAACGTCCTGTTTGCCGGCAACTTGGGCAAGGTGCAGTCGCTGGACATGCTCCTCGAGGCGGCCGACCTGCTTCGATCGCACACAGACGTTCGTTTCGTCCTCGTCGGAAGTGGCAGCCGGAGCGCTTGGCTGCACGGGGAAGTGGCTCGCCGAGTGCTCCCGAACGTCAGCCTGCCTGGGCGGTTCGCGCCTGATGCGATGCCGGGCATTCTCGCCCAAGCATCGGCGTTGCTGCTGAGCCTGTCGCGCAGTGACATATTGAGCCAAACGGTGCCAAGCAAGTTGCAAGCCTACTTGGCTGCCGGACGGCCGATCATCGCATCGCTTGACGGCGAGGGTGCTTGGGTGGTCGAAGATGCAAAAGCCGGTGTCACTTGTCCATCGGAAGACGCCCCGGCGTTGGCGCGCGCCGTGCTGCGGCTGCGAGCCGAATCGCCTGAGGAGCTTCGGCGCATGGGTGAGGCAGGGCGCAGCTACTACGAGCGCAATTTCGACCCGGCCATGCTGGCGGGTCGTCTGATACAACGCTTTGAGCAACTCGTGGCGCCGTGTCGTCCAACGCCGCAAACGGACTGATTGGAATCGGCTTCGACAATGATGGAGACCAGAGTCAAGATCCTGGTACTGGGCGCCACGGGCATGCTGGGCAATGCGCTGCTTCGCTACTTCGCGCGGAGCGTCGGTTTTGAGACAATCGGTTCGGCCCGGTCCGCAGTGGCTGTGAATCTCCTACCCGCCTCCCTGCGTGAACGGGTAGTCTGCGGCATTGACGTAGACGACATGAATCACCTGACGCAGTTGTTCTCGCAGGTGCAGCCCGATGTCGTCGTCAACTGCATCGGCTTGGTCAGGCAACTGGCCGACGCCAACGATCCGCTACTGGCGATTCCAATCAACGCACTGCTACCGCACCGGCTAGCGCGCTTGAGCGAAGCGACCGGCGCTCGCCTGATCCAAATCGGGACGGACTGTGTTTTCGATGGTGCGCGGGGCATGTATGTCGAGACCGACCACGCCAACGCAACCGATCTTTACGGCGTGAGCAAGTACCTCGGCGAGGTGGACTATCCGCACGCGGTGACGCTGCGCACCTCGATGATCGGCCATGAGTTGAATAGTGCCGCTCATGGGCTCATTGGATGGTTCCTGGGGCAGACTGGCGAAATCAAGGGATTCACCAGGGCCGTCTTCTCTGGCCTACCGACTGTCGAACTGGCACACGTTATCCGCGACTACGTGATCCCTCATCCCGACCTGCAGGGTCTCTATCACGTATCGTCGGAGCCGATTTCCAAGCATGATCTGCTTCGACTCGTTGCAGACGTGTACGGCAAGAACATCCAAATTGCGCCGGATGACAAGCTGGTCATCGATCGTTCGTTGGATTCGACACGCTTTCGAGCTCGCACTGGCTACGTTCCACCATCATGGCCCGAACTCGTGCGCAGCATGCACGAGTTCGGTTGATCCCCACTTGTTGACACAGATGATTCATGCGGGAGGCCTTACGTGTTGAAGGTGATGACCATTGTTGGCACACGGCCCGAGATTATCCGGCTGTCGCGAGTGATCGACCGCCTCGATCGGTACTGCGAGCACGTCCTGGTACACACCGGACAGAACTACGACTATGAGTTGAACCAGGTGTTCTTCAATGACCTGGGAATTCGCCGGCCAGATGAGTTCCTCGAAGCTGCCGGAGAAACCGCGGCCGAAACCATCGGGAAGGTCATCATGACCGCTGATCGCGCGATGGCGACGCATTCGCCGGATGCGCTACTCGTCCTCGGCGATACAAACAGTTGTCTTGCTGTTATCGCAGCCAAGCGGAGAAAGATTCCAATCTTCCATATGGAGGCGGGAAACCGTTGCTTTGATTTCCGTGTACCTGAGGAAATCAATCGACGAATCGTGGATCACACGGCGGACATCAACCTGACCTACAGTGAAATCGCGCGCCACTATCTTCTGCGCGAGGGCATGCCGCCGGACCAGATCATCAAGACGGGCAGCCCGATGCGAGAAGTCATTGAGCACTATCGCCCTGGCATTGAAGAATCAGACGTCTTGAATCGCTTGTCACTCGAACCCCAAAAGTACTTCGTCGTCAGTTCGCACCGCGAAGAAAATGTTGATTCACCCGATCGGCTGAGTCAACTAGTGATGTTATTGAACAAATTGGCGGAGCACTATGGTGAGCCTGTAGTCGTGTCGACGCACCCAAGGACCCGAAAGCGTCTAGATGCGCTCGACATTGCTGCGCATCCGCTCATTCTTTTCAGCAAGCCGTTCGGGTTTCTGGACTACGTCAAATTGCAGATGAGTTCGCATGCCGTACTGTCCGATAGCGGAACAATCACCGAAGAGTCATCGATCCTCAACTTTCCAGCACTTAACCTACGCGAAGTGCATGAACGACCTGAAGGCTTCGAGGAAGCTTCCGTGATGATGGTTGGGCTGGATGCGGCGAGGGCTCTCGATGCACTTGCGATTCTCGACAACCAGCCCCGGGCGAATGAGCGCTTGCTCAGACTAGTGCGGGACTATGAGCCGCTGAATGTCTCGGACAAAGTTCTGCGCATCATAGTTAGCTATACCGACTTCGTGAAGCGCCGTGTCTGGCGTCAGGGGTAACAATGCAGGAACCAGGAACGGGTCATCCATGAGCACCCTGATCCTGAGTTTCCTCACGTCGCTCGTGATCACGCTGCTCGTCGTGCGATCCGCCGCCTCGCACGAACGCCTGTCGGCAGACTTCGACATTACGGGTCCGCAGAAATTTCACAGCCGACCCGTACCTCGTATCGGCGGCATCGGCATGCTCGCTGCGGTGCTCGCCAGCGGGTGCTACCTGCAATGGAACTCCCTTGAGTCCGCGCCAGTGCTGTGGCTACTTGTCGCGTGTGGCATGCCGGCATTCGTGGCCGGCATGGCGGAAGACCTGACCAAGACGATGTCGCCGCGCCGGCGACTGTTCGCCACAGCGCTGTCGGCGTGCTTGGCGATCTGGCTGCTCGACGGCGTGATCCGGCGTACCGACATCCCCGGGGTGGACACGCTGATCGCGATGTATCCGCTTGCGGTAGCACTGACCATCTTCGTCGTCACGGGCGTCGCGAACTCGGTCAACATCATCGACGGCTTCAATGGCCTGGCTTCGATGTGCGTGCTGATCATGCTGCTGGCGCTGGCGTATGTGGCGGGCCAGGCGGGCGACGTCGTGATGCAGACGATTGCATTCGCCGTGGCCGGCGCTGTGATGGGTTTCTTCGTCTGGAACTTCCCCGTGGGCCTGATCTTCATGGGCGACGGTGGGGCGTACTTCCTAGGATTCTTGCTGGCCGAGGTGAGCATCCTGCTGCTCAATCGCAACGCCGGCGTGTCACCGATGTTTCCGCTGCTACTGTGCGCCTACCCGATCTTCGAGACGATCTTCACCATGTACCGGCGCAAGGTCGTGCGTGGGGTTGCCGTTGGCGCACCTGATGGGATCCATCTGCACACGCTGATCCATCGCCGCCTGATCCGTTGGAACAATGGGCCCACCCCCGAACGCCGACAGACGGCGAGAAACTCGATGACGTCGCCCTACCTTTGGGTGCTGTGCCTGAGTTCCGTGATGCCCGCCGTGCTGTGGTGGAACAGCACGCCGGTCCTGGGGGCGTTCCTGCTGCTGTTCATGGCCGGGTACACGCTGCTCTACTGGAGCATCGTGCGGTTCAAGACGCCGAAGTGGCTGTTCTTCAGGAGGTAGTCCGGCGCAGCGCATAGCGGCGAATCTTCAGTGCGGGCGCTGCCCATAAAATCCCGGGCCCACTGAAAGAACCCCATGACCGATGAACGCGCGCCCCCCCCTTCGACTGACGACAACCAACTGATCTTCGAGCGCCGCGAAAAACTCGGCGAGATCCGGACACGGGCGAAGGCTGAGGGCGGCGCGGCGTTCCCGAACGACTTCAAGCCGACCCACAACGCGCTGGACCTGATGCACAAGTTCGGCGAAGTGCCGAACGAGGAACTCGAGCCGCAGGCGATCAAAGTCGCCCTGGCCGGCCGAATGATGCTCAAGCGCGTGATGGGCAAAGCCAGCTTTTGCACGCTGCAAGACGGCACTGGCCGCATTCAGCTCTTCCTTACGCGCGACGCGCTCGGCGACGCTGCCTACGAGGCTTTCAAGCACTGGGACCTGGGCGACATCCTCGGCGCGCAGGGCGTACTCTTCAAGACACGCACCGGCGAACTCTCGGTGCGCGTCAACACCCTGCGCCTGCTCACCAAAAGCCTTCGCCCGCTGCCCGACAAGTTCCACGGCATGGCCGACCAGGAGCAGAAGTACCGGCAGCGCTATGTGGACCTGATCGTCGACGAAGACGCGCGGGCACGCTTCGTGGCACGCAGCAAAGCGGTGAGCTCGATCCGCCAGTTCATGGTCGAACATCACTTTCTCGAGGTGGAAACGCCCATGCTGCACCCGATTCCCGGCGGTGCGAACGCCAAGCCGTTCGTGACGCACCACAACGCGCTCGACCAGGAAATGTTCCTGCGCATCGCACCCGAGCTGTACTTGAAGCGCCTGGTGGTCGGCGGCTTCGAGCGCGTGTTCGAGATCAACCGCAACTTCCGTAATGAAGGCATCTCGGTGCGGCACAACCCCGAGTTCACGATGATGGAGTTTTATGCGGCCTACTGGAACCATCACGACCTGATGGACTTCACCGAGGCGATTCTGCGCCACGCGGCGCGTCAGGCCACCGGATCGGCGAGCCTGACGTACTCGGGGCGGCCGCTCGATCTGGAGAAGCCGTTCACGCGACTTTCCGTCACTGACGCGTTGATCGCGCACGCCGGATTGACCGGAGCCCAAGCACGCGACGCGGCGGTATTGCGCGACAAGCTCCATGCACTCGGCGAAACCCCATCCGCCCACTGGGGCCTGGCTGAACTGCAATTCTCGATGTTCGAAGCCGCTGTCGAAGACAAGCTGTGGGAGCCGACCTTCATCATCGACTACCCGGTGGAGGTATCGCCACTGGCGCGCGCCTCGGATACCGATCCGACGATCACGGAACGCTTCGAGCTCTTCATCACCGGGCGCGAAGTGGCAAATGGATTCTCCGAACTGAACGATGCCGAGGACCAGGCGGCGCGTTTCCAGTCGCAGGCGGCGAACAAGGAGGCGGGCGACGAAGAGGCGATGTACTACGACGCAGATTTCATCCGCGCGCTGGAGTACGGAATGCCGCCCACCGGCGGGTGCGGCATCGGCGTCGACCGGCTCATCATGTTGCTCACCGACAGCCCGAGCATTCGCGACGTGATTTTGTTTCCGTCGCTGCGCACGGAAGGTTGAGGTCGGCACGGCATCGGCGCGGTTGCATCGCGGTGGATCCCGGCTTGCGCCGGGATGACGTGTGCTGGTGTCCTCCCGGCGAAAGCCGGGATCCACCCTTGGCGATTCACGTCGCGCTGCCGCGCCTACCGCTGCTTGAACACCGCCTTGCGCTTGTTCACAAAAGCGTCCATGCCCTCTTTCTGGTCTTCGGTGGCGAACAGCGAGTGGAAAAGACGCCGCTCGAAGTGCACTCCGTCCGACAGGCTCACCTCATAGGCGAGGTTGACCGCTTCCTTGGCCATCATCACGCTGGGGCCGCTGAATTCGCAGATCGACTGCGCGGCGGCCAACACCGCGTCATGCAACTCGGCGGCAGGGACGACGCGCGAGACGAGCCCGGCGCGCTCAGCCTCCGCCGCGTCCATCATGCGCCCAGTGAGCACCATGTCCATCGCCTTGGCCTTGGACACGGCGCGAGGCAGGCGCTGCGTGCCACCGGCACCGGGAATGATTCCGAGCTTGATTTCGGGTTGGCCAAACTTGGCGGTGTCGGCGGCGATGATGAAGTCACACATCATCGCGAGTTCGCAGCCGCCGCCCAGGGCGAAACCCGCCACCGCGGCGATCACGGGTTTTCGCACGGCGCGGATCGTCTCCCAGTTGCGCGTGATGTAGTCGCTCTTGTACACGTCCATGTACGACCAGGTGGCCATCGCGCCGATGTCGGCACCGGCGGCGAAGGCTTTCCGGCTGCCGGTGATGACGATGCAACCGATGTTGGAGTCGGCGTCAAAGCCGCGCAACGCATCACCCAATTCCGTCATCAGCGCGTCGTTCAGCGCATTGAGCTGCTTGGGCCGGTTCAGTGTGATCCAGCCGGTGCGCAACGCGCCACTGCCACGAATTTCGGCGATCATGAATTGCGGATTCATGGTGAGGGAGGCTCCGTGAACAAGTTCGTGATAACTATAAGGTGCAATGCGGCGCCCATGCCAGCCCGACGCGGCCGCATGCGCTAACCTTGGATACCCATGGCCATTATTTACGCCAAGACCGACAAGGGTCAGCTCGAAATCGAGACGCGCGCGAGTCGTCTGGCGCCGCGTCTGCGCACCGCGCTGATCCTGGTCGACGGGCGCCGCAGCGACGTCGAGCTGAGCCCGTTGATCCACGGCAACCCTGAGCTGATTCTTCATTCCCTGCTGCACGACGGATTCATCGAAGTCGTGCGCATCGTCGAGGAACGCGCCGCGCCGCGTCCCCCCGAGGAGGCGCGGGCGGTCGACCCTCAGGTCCGTGCGTTCGAGTTGCGCCGCCGCGCCGCGGTGGACGATCTGCTCGAGCAGGTGGGCGCGTTGGGTGAGGCCGTCGCGGCACGCCTGGACCGCTGCACCACAACTGAAGAACTCGAGCCGAATCTGGAACTGGCGCGGCAGATCCTTGAATATGCGCGCGGCGAGCGCGCCGCCGCCGCTTACGCAAGACGTTTCATCGTCGCGCTGCCCAGGCCGGCCGGCGCTTGAGCGGCACGGCGAGTCTGCGGCGCGCCTTCACTGCGCGGCAATCTGCGGCTTGCGGTCCAGGATCAGGTCCAGATAGGTCTGTGCATCCTGCTCGATGCGAATTCGCGCCGGCAGATAGCGCAGCTGGGGCGCGAACCAGATCTCAGCCCGCAACTCGCTGCCCGGTCGCGTGAGGCGCCTTGGCTTGACGTGGAACGAGGGCACGGCGCCGAAAGGCGTGTGCAGCAGCTCTTCCTTGATCACTTCGTAAGTCCAGCGGTCGATGTTCTTCGGCAACGCCAGCGGCACCTCGACTTGTTTGCCCACGCGCAGCAGTTCCGGATTGAGTGTGAACATGAACGTGAGTTGCACGAACTGGCTCGCGCTGTCTTGCAGGCCCGCCCAGCGTTCACGGCGTTCGCCTGAGGGCATGACCACCGCGTCGGGTTCGAACAGCATCGTGATGCGTCGGCGGTCGCGGAACACCACCTTCGTGTCTTCGTCGTATCGGCGTGGCGCCAGGCCCTGCGCGGTGATGTCACCGTCGCTGCTCATGCGCCGCGTGATCAACGGCGCAACGTTCGGGCCGATGACGATGTCCAGGTGCACCTGGTAGCGCGTACCCGAGCGGATCCACTCCACCTGCGCCGAGCCCAGCACCTCGCCTTGGTAGTTGCCGCTGAGTGCATAACTCATTCGAGTGGACGTCGGCCAGTCGAACACTTCGATGGCCTTCGCCGCCGCCGCTTCAGCTTGAACCGCGACGGGGGCTGGCGAGGCAATTGCCTCCGGCGGCGGGGCACTGGCGGCTGCTGTAATCGATTCCGGCGCGCTCGCCTGGGCTGTGGCAGGCACGGGCGCGGGCGCGAGTGGCAGCTCAACCGGTTCGGGGGCGGGGCGGGGCTCGGGCGGCAGCGCCTTCGCCACGTCGACATCGGGTGTGGGCGGCGCCTCAGCCTCGACCTTCGGCGCTGAGGCAGCCGGCGCCGGCCGCGCTGCCGCGGCGCGCTTCTTCACCGGCGCCGGTGTCGGCGCCACCGGCGCCACGGCGGGAGGTGCGACGAGCGTCATTTCGCTCACATACGCAACTTCAATGCGCGGCGGCGTCACATTGAGCAGGCGGAACTCGGCTGCGCGCTCGGCGATCCAGCGCATCACGAACGCATGCAGCACGAGCACCGAGAACACGAGCAGCAGCCATGCGCCTCGATGCGCGGCGCCGGGCCGCAGCCCGAACAGCTGGTTCAGCCGCTCAGCCATGCCTGGCGCAGGGCTTGCGCGGCGCGCGGCGGATTCGATGCGATGCTCAGGGTGACCGGCGCATCCGGGACATCGGCCGCGGCAGCGCCGCGCGAGGGTAGCGCCAATGTCAGCAACAGGATGCGCTGATCGCGCGCGACCAGCAGTTGCGCCGCTTTGCCGGGCTCCAGCAATCGGGCCGCGTCGTCCAGACGCCGTAGGCGCCACGACCCGAGCGCGAGCACTTCGTCGCCGGCCGCCAGCCCGGCAGCTTCTGCCGCACCGCCGCGCAGAACATGCGTCACCTTGATTCCCGTCAGCGCGCTCTCGTTGACTCGAACTCCCAGGCGCTGCGCCATCGTCGCCGGCTGAACCTTCCAGTCAACGCCGAAGGTTCGCAGCAGTGCCGGCAAGGGCAACTCGCCCACGCCGTCCACCCAGGCTGCCAGTTCCTTGTCAAACGAACGCCGGCCCACCGCACGCAACGCCAAAGCGATATCCGCCCGCGTGATCGGCCCGCCGCCGCTGGCGTTCCAGAGATGGCGCATCACATCGTCGAGCGAGCCCTTGCCTGCGGCGCGCAGTGTGAGGTCGAGCGCGAGCGCGACCAGCGAGCCCTTCGCGTAGTAGCTGATCGTCGCGTTCGGCGTGTTCTCGTCGGCCCTGTAGTACTTGACCCAGGCATCGAAGCTCGATTGCGCCACGCTTTGCAAGTGGCGGCCGGGCGTGGCGAACACGTGGCTGACGGTCTTGGCGAGCAAGGCGAGATAGCGGGGGCCATCGATCAGCTTGCTGCGCACGAGCGTGAGGTCGTCGTAGTACGACGTGAAGCCTTCGAAGAACCACAACAGCTCGGTGTAGTTTTCGCGCGTGTAGTCGAAGGTCGCGAACTCGGCGGGCCGCAAGCGCTTCACGCTCCAGCTGTGGAAGTATTCGTGCGCGATGAGTCCGAGCAGGCTCACATAGCCGTCGCTCGACGCAGCCTGACCGCGCTGCGGCAGCTGGCGCCGTGACGCGATCAGCGCGGTGCTCGATCGATGCTCCAGACCGCCATGGCCTTCGTCGACGGCGTTGAGCAAGAACATATAGCGCCGGAATGGCACCGACCGCGCCTGCGCCGCGCGCTGTCGCGCCGATCCTTCGGCGGCAGGATGCCAGAAATCAATCTCGCGCTCGCACAGCGCTTTCGTATCGGCGAGCAGGCGGGCTGAATCGAAATCGGGCAGCGCCCCTGAGATCACGACTTCATGCGCGATGCCGCGGGCCTTGAGTTCGCCGCGCCAGAACTTGCCCAGCTCCACCGGGTGATCGACGAGTTCGTCGTAGTCCGCAGCCTGGTAGCTGCCTTTGCCCGCCGCGTCCACCGCCGTCACCGCGAGCGAGGTCGCGACCTTCCAGCCACGCGGAAGTTCGCGCAGCACCAGGCGTTGCGGCTCGCGCTCAAACCCTTGTGCGCGCAGGAAGACGCTGGTGCCATTGAAAAAGCCGCGCTGCGCGTCGAGGTACGCAGCCCGCACCGACGAGTCGAAAGCATAGACCCGGTAACTGAGCGTGAGCGCAACCTTGCCCTGGCACGGCGCGACCCAGCTGGTCTTGTCGACCTGTTCGAGCTTGACGCGTCGAGCGCCCTGGCGCGCCTCGAGGCCCGAGAGGTGCCGTGCAAACTCGCGCACCATGTAGCTCCCGGGTATCCACACCGGCAGGCTCACGCGCTGCATCGCCGCGGGGCGCGGTACCGTCAACGTCACGCGGAACAGGTGAGCGTGTGCGTCTTCAACGCCCAGGGTGTGCGTGATCATGAAGCCGCCAGCGCGAATCCAGGCAAGGCGCTGGCCTACTTCGACGCCCGGCTTGCGACCAGTTGTTTTTCGATCTGCTCGGTGCTCATCGCCCCTGGAATGCGCTTGCCGTCTTCGAACACGACCGCCGGCGTGCCATTGACACGGTGCTTGCGTGCGAGCAGCGTATTGCGCTCGATCGCGCTGGAGTCGCACTCGCCCATCGTGCGCGGCGGCACGGCACCTTCGAGCATCCAGTTGAGCCAGGCGCGGGTGTTGTCTTTCGCGCACCAGATGTTGCGCGACTTCTCCGGCGAATCCCCACCGAGGATGGGCAAGAGAAAGGTGTACACCGTCACGTCCTTGACGCGCTGCAGGTCGCGCTCGAAGCGCTTGCAGTAGCCGCAGTTCGGATCGGCGAAGACGACCATCTTGCGCGCCCCACTTCCCGATTTCCAGACGAGCGCGTCTTTGATGGGCAGGCTGGCGAAGTCGATCGCATTGATCTTGTTCAGCCGCGCCTCGGTGAGGTTGTTGCGGCTGCGCGTGTCGATCAGTTGGCCGTCGATCAGGTGGTTGCCCGTCTCGTCGGAGTAGAAGATTTCGCTGCCCACGCGCAACTCGTACAGACCGGGAATGGGAGTCTTTGTCACCTCGTCGATCTTGGGAAAGTCGGGCATGCGCTCGGCGATGGTCTTGCGTATCGCTGCTTCGTCGGCGCTCGCTGGCTGCACCAGGGCGAGCAAGGTGGCAACGATGACGCCAGGCAGGGTGATGTGTCGAAACGCGGGCATGGCAGTCCTTCAGGAATGAGTTGCGCGGGAATTGAGCCAGCGCTTCACGGGAGACAGGTGATCCACCAGAGTCAGGCCCCGGTTGCGAAGTTCCCGAATTGTCGGGGCGGGGTGAGAAAACAGCTGCAACAAACCACCCGTGAGCTGGCCCATGGCCCAGGTCGGCCCGGCGCGTTCGCGCGCGTAGCGCCGCAGCAGGCGCGCATCACCCAGGCCGCGCCACGACTCGCGCTGCGCGAGCACCCGGGCCAGAGTCGCCACATCAGCCAGGCCGAGATTCAGGCCTTGCCCGGCCAACGGATGCACCACATGGGCAGCGTCACCCAGCAGCACCCAGCCGGGGCCGCACCACGGGTGCGCGGTGGCCTGGATGAGTGGCCAGGCGGCGCGCTCGGAGCACAGCGTCAGGTTTCCCACGGTGGCGCCGCCGGCCCGTTCGAGTTCGGCCACGAGTTCAGCCTCGAACTGTCGCGGGCCCAGCGCCATCAGGTGTTCGGTTCGCGCAATCGGGCACGACCAGACCAAGGCGTAGGTCGCCTGCGCGCGCGGCGCATCGAGCGGCAGCAGAGCCAGCACGTCGGGCGAGCGAAACCATTGATGCGCCACGTTCTGGTGATCGCGCGAGGCCGTCAAACGTGCCGCGATCGCCTTCTGGCCGAAATCGAAGCGCTCGACCTGCACGCCGAGCGCAGCGCGGCTCGCGGAGTCCTTGCCCTCGCACAGCGCAGTGAGCGTGGCTGCAACGTCATCAGTGACCCGGGAGACGGATGCAGCGAAGCGAATCGCAGCGTCGAGTTCGGCGTGCAACGCCTGCGCGTCGACGATCCACGCCAGCGCGCCCACTTGGCTCTGCCACGCCGTGAACTCCAGGTGAGACTCCGGCCGGTCGCCGTGCACCTGCATCTCATGCACCGCCGTGACGGCGCTCGGCGGCAGCGCCTGCCACACCTTGAGCTCGCGCAGCAGTTCGACCGAGGCGGCGTTCAATGCATAAGCGCGAACGTCCGCGCTCTTCTCAGTACCCGGCTTCGGCGCCACATCGTCGCGCAGCGCAATGCGCAGACCCACGCGCGCCAGCGCCAACGCCAGGCATTGGCCCACCGCTCCCGCGCCACGAACCAGCACATCCACGCTTTGCATCTCGATTCATTGTAAGGAGCAGCCCTGTCGAATCCGGCGGATCGGCGCAGGCACAATTCGGGTCCGCACTGATTGGGGCCCAAAGTCACGATGCCTGTCTGGTTACGCCGAGTTCTCTACGTTGTCGCAGCGCTGGCCGTCGTCGTGGTCGCGCTCGGGACTTGGTTGGTTCTGACGTTCAACCCGGACCAGTACAAGGGCGTGGCCATCGACTGGATGAAGACCCACCGCAATCGGACCCTGGCGATCGACGGGCCGATCAAGTTGTCGGTGTTTCCGCGGTTGGAGCTGCGTCTGTCGCGAATCACGCTCAGCGAAGCCGGCAAACCCGAGGAATTCGCCGCGCTAGACGAAGCCGACCTCGCGGTTGAAGTGATCCCCCTGCTGCGCGGGCGAGTCGAGATCGACCGCGTCCACGCCAAAGGCGTGCGCGTCGCGCTGCTGCGCGACGCCAAGGGCAAACGCAACACCGATGACCTCGCACCACCCCCCGGCTCCACCGCGCCCGGGGCTGCGACACCTGAACCGCCGGCGCAGGCAGCGCAGCCGATCGCGCTGGACGTGAGCAGCATCCGCCTGGCCGACGTTCGGGCACGCGTCAAGGACGACGCCGCTGGCATTGACGGTGAAGTGCTTCTGAAGGAGTTCAGCACGGGGCGGATCGCGAACCGCGTGGCAACTCCAATCAAGATGGTCGTGCAGGTGGGCCTCAAATCGCCGGCGCTGAAGGGCGAACTGCGCGGCTCGTGCGACGTGACGCCTGACATGCAAACCGGTTCCGTCACCATCGCCGACATGGACCTCAACTTCAAGGGCGACGCGCCTGGCGCCAGCAGCATCGACGCCAGCGTCAAGGGCGATGTGTCTTTCGACGCCGCCAAGGGCTCGCTGGACGCAAAGGCATTGGCACTTCGTGTGAGTGCCAATGCGGGTGCGATCAAGCTGGCCGACAGCACGCTGGAGATTACCCGCTTCACGCACAACCGAAATGCGAAGCGAATCGCGGTGAATCAATTGAAGCTGCGCATCGCAGGAACGCAGGGCGGAAGGCCATTGGCGCTGGCACTGGACTGGCCGGAGTTGGACGTGAGCGGCGAAACGCTCAAAGGCAGCCCTTTCAGTGGCAACCTGACACTGGCGGGCGACGTGCCGCTCGAGGCGAAGTTCACCAGTGGCGCCCCGGCCGGGGGTTTCGAGGCGGTTCGAATCCCGTCATTCGAGGCTCGGATCAACAGTGTCTCGGCCGCGCGCAAGCTGGACGCTACTCTACGCGCCGACCTGGTGCTGCAGCCCGAAAAACAGGCTGTCGCAGTGGACAAACTCAGCGCAAACCTGAAACTGGAAGACCCAGCCCTGAAGCCTCTGACGCTCGCGCTCCAGGGCCAAGCGGACGCGTCGGCACACAGCGCGCGTTGGAATTTAACGGGTCAACTCAATTCGAGCACATTTCGCACCGAAGGCGCGGCCAATCTTGCCGCGACCACGCCAAACATCAAGGCGAGCGCACGCTTCGAGGCGCTCGACCTCAATTCAGTCTTGCCCGCGCCACCCGCGTCCGCGACAAGCAGCGGCGCGCCGTCGAGCCAAGACGACACCCCCGTCGATCTATCCACGCTGCGCGGCGTGAACGGCAGTTTTTCGCTGCGCGCCGGCAGCGTGGCACTGCGCCAGTACCGTCTTGCCGAGGTGGTGTTCGACGCCACCCTGGACACCGGCATCCTGCGCGTGAACGCGCTGCAAGCCAAGACCTGGAGCGGAGCGCTGGACGCGACCGCGATTGCCGACGCGCGCGCCAGTCGCATCGCTGTGAAAGCCACGGCCAATGGGGTTGACGTGAACGCGTTGTTGAAGGACGTCGCGCAGAAAGACCTGCTGGAAGGCAAGGGCCGGGTGATCGCCGCCATCGACACCGCCGGGCGCAGCGTCGGCGAGATGAAATCGCGGCTGCGCGGCAGCGCTTCGCTGCAATTGCGCGACGGCGCGCTCAAGGGGCTCAACCTGGCGAAGAGCTTGCGTCAGGCCAAGGCCGCGCTGTCTACGAGCAAGGACACGTCTCAGCGCGCTAGCCAGACCGAGAAGACCGACTTCAGCGAATTGAGCGCGAGTTTTCAGATTGAGGGCGGCGTCGCGCGCAGCCACGATCTCGACCTGAAGAGCCCGTATTTTCGCATGGGCGGCGAGGGCTCGGTCGACGTCGGCAAGAGCCGCATCGACTACACGGCGCGCGCGACGGTGACCGACACGTCCAAAGGCCAGGACGGATCCGATCTCGCGGCGCTGCGTGGCCTGACGATTCCCGTCAAGCTGAGCGGCCCGCTCGATGCTGTGGACTGGAGCATCCAGTGGTCGGCGGTGGCCGCGGGCGCCTTGAAGAATCAGGCCGCGGCCAAGCTCAAGGAAAAGCTGGGAATGAGCGGCTCCGCGGCGTCGGCTCCTGCCGCCAAGGAACAGTTGAAGGAAAAGGCGCAGGACAAGTTGAAGGAAAAACTCAAGGGTCTGTTCAAGTGAGCGACCTCGACGTGCGACTCGCGTCGCTGCATATCTACCCCATCAAGTCTTGCGCGGGAGTGTCGCCGCCCGAGGCATTGATGATCGAAACCGGCCTCGAACTCGACCGCGCCTGGATGGTCGTTGACGAACACAATGAGTTCGTCACGCAGCGCGAAACGCCACGCATGGCGCTGATCCGGCTGAACCTGGGACGCAACGACATGACGTTGCGCGCACCGGGCATGCTCGCGCTGCATGTCTCGCTTGACGCCGTGGAGCACCCCAGCCGGGTGCGCGTTTGGGACGATGAAGTCGCCGCCTACGACATGGGCGATCTCGCGGCGCAGTGGTTCACCGACTTTTTGGGCCAGCGCTTGCGCCTGGTGCGCTTCGACCCTGAACAACGGCGCCTGTCGAATCGACGTTGGACCGGCGACATCGAAGCCGAGAACGCTTTCAGCGACGGTTTCCCACTGCTCGTCACGTCGGGCGCCTCGCTGCTGGAGTTGAACCGGCGCCTCGCTGCGCAGGGGCAGGCGCCGGTGGCGATGGAGCGGTTTCGGCCGAACCTGGTACTCGACGGGCTGGATGCGCATGGCGAAGACCATCTCGACGAGATCGTGCTCGAAGGCGTGGACGGTCCGATCCGCCTGAAGCTCGTGAAACCCTGCGGACGTTGCACGATTCCCGACGTGGACCCCACCACGGCAATGCAAGGGCACGCCGTGCACGATGCGCTGGCAACCTACCGCGCCGATGCGCGGCTGGATGGCGCGCTGACTTTCGGCATGAACGCAGTGATCGTTGACGGCATCGAGCGGCGCCTGAGCGTTGGCGCCAAGGGTCAGGCGAGCTTCCGGTTCGACGGGTAGGCGCCGAGTTCACCCAAATCCTCGCGGCCGGCAGGGCCGCCGCCTTTCATGCAGCGTCTGAAGAACTGGCATCTGGTTGCCGTGTGCGTGGCCGTCTGGAGCACGACCTGGCATGCGATCACGTACCAGATCGGGCCGGTCGCGCCTGAGGTGGGTGTCGCCCTTCGTTTCGGCCTGGCCGGCGCGTTCGTGCTGGGCATTTGCGCGGCGCGCGGCGTCAGTCTTCGCTTGCCAGCGATTGACCACCTGCGGCTCTCCTGCAGGGAGCGTTTCTCTATGGTGTTTCCTATATCTGCGTCTATCACGCCGAGCGCTGGGTGCCTTCAGGTAATGGTCGCGGTGGGGTACTCGGCGTCGCCGTTGATTGCCGGGTTTGGCGCGCGCGCCGCTTACGGTGCGCCGCTGTCGCGCCGCTTTGTGCTGGGCGGGGCGATCGGGCTGGCCGGCGTGGCGCTGATCTTCTGGCCGGAGCTGAGCGCCACCCAAACCACTGACGCCACGCTGCGTGGCGTCGCTTTCACCGTAGCCGCAGTCCTGCTTTCCGGCGTAGGCAGTCTGAGCGCAAGCCGCAACAGCGTCCTTGGGCTTGCCTTCTGGCCTGTTATGGGCTTTGGCATGCTTTATGGGGGCGGCGCCTGCGCCTTGATTGCGCTCGCACTGGGGCGATCCTTTTTGCCGCCCGTGACGCTGTCTTGGTGGCTGTCGCTGGCCTACCTGGCCCTGGCCGGGTCGGAGTCTGCAGAACCGGCCCAGGGCGCGCCGGAACGGTGGGCGTGATGACGCCGATACTCGCGCTCCTGGTCTCATTGCTGCTCGAAGGCTTTCGGCCGAGTTGGGCTACCTTCGTTGGCGCCCTGCTCGCACTGCTGGGCAACTGGTGCATCCTGAGTCCGACGGCGACCCCTAAAATTGCCGGCGCTTCGCCTTCTCCTCCAAAGCCTCCCCGAAAGCCCCCTTCATGAGCCTCAAATGCGGCATCGTGGGCTT
>JANNKM010000152.1:0-5290 GCA_031396305.1 Rhizobacter sp. | reverse complement strand
CCCCCCCCGCCGCGGGGTTGCCCGACCCGCCGCCGGCCGAACCCGCCCTGGGCGAGTTTGTGCGCAGCGCGCTGCAAGGCGCGATGCGCGACAGGATGCGCTCGGACTTCACCGCGGCGCAACTGTCGCAGCTGGACGCGTCGGCATCCGGCCTGGCCCCCGCCGTGCCAACGTCTGCACCCTTGCAGGCCGCGGTCGTCGTGCCGATGCTCAACGGCGACCGCCTGCTCGGCGCCGTGTTTGCAGCGCGGCGCGGCGGCGAGAGCCCGACGATCGACTGGCTGGTTTTCGGCAGTCTGGTCGCACGCGGCGCGGCGGCGCTGGAGAATGCCAGCCTATACCGGAACCTGCAGGAGGAGATTGTCGAACGCCGCGAGGCCGAGGCCAAGCTGCTCGAGGCGAGCCGGCGCAAGGACGAATTCCTCGCGATGCTTTCGCACGAGCTGCGCAACCCGCTCGCGCCGATCCGCACCGCACTCGAGGTGATTCGGCGCATCTCGCCGCTCGAACCGAAGATCACCTGGGCTTCGGAGATCATGCTTCGGCAGGTGCGGCAGATGACCCGGCTGATCGACGAACTTCTCGACGTGGCGCGAATCAGCGAAGGCAAGATTGTCCTGACGCGAGGCCATGTGGACCTCAACGCGGTAATCAGTCAAAGCGTCGAGACCGTGCAGCCACTGATCGACGCTCGCGAACAGGTCTTGCGCGTGACGCCGTTTTCCGAACCGGCGTGGTTGCAAGGCGACTTCACGCGTCTCGCGCAGATCGTCTCCAACCTGCTGCACAACGCCTCCAAGTACAGCGCGAACGGCGCGGCGATCGAACTGGAGGCCCAGCGCACCGAGCCGGGTGTGGCGATACGCGTGCGCGACGAAGGGATCGGCATCGACGCGCGGCTTCTGCCGCAGGTCTTTGATTTGTTCACGCAAGGTCAGCGCGGTCCCGAGCGTTCCCAGGGCGGGTTGGGCGTCGGCCTGACGCTGGCGCGGCGCCTGGCCGAGATGCATGGCGGAGACGTCGTGGCGTTCAGCGAGGGAGCCGGTCGGGGGTCCGAGTTCACGTTGCGACTGCCCGGTGCGGGACGCGCCGACAGCGACGCTCTCCCGGCGCCGTCAGCGCACCGCCAGGAGGCCCTGGCACGCCGGATTCTGATCGTCGACGACAGCGGCGATGTGGCGCGCAGCATCGCCGTGCTGCTCGAACTCGAAGGCCATGAGGTGCGGACCGCCGCCGATGGAGTCGAAGCCCTCGAAGTCGCTTCGACCTTCGCCCCCGAGGTCGTGGTGCTGGACGTCGGCCTGCCCTTGCTTGATGGATACGAAGTGGCGCGACGCCTGCGCCAGTTGGCGCCCACCCGCGACTCACTCCTGGTCGCGCTGACGGGCTATGGGCAGGTGCAGGACAAGCTCCTCAGCAAGAGCGCCGGCTTTGACCATCATTTCGTGAAACCGGCTGAGCCGGCGGCCCTGCTGGCGTGCATCGGCGCGCGTGCGCCATCCGCCGAACCAACCCCGCCGTCACAGCCATGAAGGAGTATGAAAATGGACGCAGATGAGGTTCGTGTCGTCGTCGTGGACGACGTCCGGGACGCCGCCGAGATTCTGGCCTTTTCCCTGGCCCTGGATGGCTACAAGACAGCGACGGCGCGCGATGGCTACGAGGCCCTGGCGGTGATCGAGGAAGTCCAGCCGCACTGCGTGCTGCTGGACATCGACATGCCTGGGATCGATGGCTTGGAAGTGTCGCGAAAATTGCGCGAACGGTATGGTGCCGAAATGGTGCTCATCGCCGTCACCGGCTGGGGCCACGCAGATCAACGGATCTCGGCGGACTTCGCCCACTTCGATCACTACCTGCGAAAACCCGTCGACCCGAAAGTCATGCGCAGGATGCTGCCACCGATCGGTGGCTGAGCGCGCGCGCAACGCCCGCCGGCAGCGTCGGCATCGACAGCGCAACCTCACGGCGAATCCGACCCCCCATCGCGACGCCTGGGAGCTGCGCTGCCCGGCCGGATCTCGTGGCGCTCCTCCTGCTCATGGAACATCTTGCGTTTGGAGCGATCCTGAACCTCGGGTTTGTGCGCCTTCTGGTCTTCCTTGGCGCGGTGGCTGTAGCGCTGGAACAGCACCAGTGAGGCGACGGTCAGCGCCAGCGCGGCGCCGAACTGCAGGGTCTGTGCGGGTTCTTCCCAGCGGATGAAGTGCTGCAGGAACGTCACCGCGAGTACCGCCACGACGACGCTGATGACCCTTTCCTCCAGGTCGTGGATCGTCTCGACACCAAGTGCCACTGCCAGGTTCAGCGGCGCGATGAACAGGCTGTACAGGCCCACGCCGATGAGGAAGAAGACCACCGCCTCGAGCATGACGCTGACGACGCCGAGGAACTCGACCGACAGGTGCGGTGCTCGAGCGCCCTGAACGGTTGCCGCCCAGGCCTGCCATACCGTCGAGACGGCCTGAACTGCGCCGAGCGCGAAAAGCGAAATCGCGACCAGGAGCACGGCCGCGACGGCGATGAGCACGACAAAGCGCGTGTGGCCGACGCCCTGGCCGAGCCAGGCGAGCGGCGCTGGTGGGGGCGCTGCTGCGGGCACGGGCGTGGCGGCGCGTGGCGCGGCGGCGTTGCCCTCACCCCCACCCTCTCCCGCAAGCGGGAGAGGGGGTACGGCCGGGTCGCTTCCCCGCCTCCGGGATTGGGACACGACCGGCTCCCTCTCCCCAGGACTCGGGGGAGAGGTTTGGGGTGAGGAGGCCCCGGCCATGCGTCGCTCAAATGCGCGGCGGGTCGCGGTCGCGCGCCGGATGGCGGTGCTTGCCGAGCGCGTGCATGAATGTCGCGATGCCACCGACGATGTCGTGGCTCTCCAGCAGCACGACGCCGGGATCGGCGTCGCCCGACGCGAGATTCGCCCCGATGCCGGTCTGGTCGAGCAAGGTTCTGGACGCGCCGAGCGCCAGGATCGTCTTGCCGTGCCGGTACTGATGACTGAGGAATTCGAAAGTCTGCGCGTGCAGCGCCAACAGCGCCACGGCCGCGGCGCCGTCGGGCAGCACGACGGCGTCGAACAGCACCGACGCCGCATTTTCCAGCGTTGCCGTCGCCATCAGCGGTTTGCCGCTGGCCACCTTCACTGCGCCCAGGCGCGGCGCGATGACGCACGGCACGGCTCCGGCGTCAAACAGTGCCGCCTGCAATGTGACGACCGCCTGACCCGCCACGCCGTCCGCCACCAGAATCGCGACGCGGCGCGTGCGCACCCCGCCCACCCCGGGAAGAGCCGTGAGTGAAAGTGCAGGCGACTTCGTCACCTCGGCAGGAACAGGGTGCGGCAACGCGCGCGGCATGGCTGGCGGCACGTCCATTCCCAGGCCGACAGCCACCGTGGCGGCGAGTTCGGCGGAAACATTCACGAGCGACGCGACCATGCGCTCGCGGATCGCCGCAACGCCCAGCTTGCTCAACTCGAAGCGAAATGCCGCCGCAATGTGGGCGCGCTCCACGTCGGTCTGGCTGTCGTAGAACAACGTCGCCTGGGTGTAGTGATCGGCGAACTTCTCCGGCTTGCCGCGCAGCTTGTCCTCCTGCGTGGGCTGCGGGAACGAGACGAAACCCTTCGCGCCGGCCTGGAACGGGCAACCGCCGCCCAGCGAGTTCGGCTCGTAGGCGACGCGGCCGCGAGGAATCGCCTGGCGGTGCGCGCCGTCGCGCTGGTGGTTGTGCACCGGGGCGAGCGGTGCGGTGATCGGACTCGCGGGAAAGTTGGCACCGCCCAGGCGCGTGATCTGCGGGTCGAGGTATGAATGGATGCGCCCGGCGAGCAGCGGGTCGTTGCTGAAGTCGATGCCGGGAACGACGTGAGCCGTGCAGAAGGCCACCTGCTCCGTCTCGGCGAAGAAGTTGTCCGGGTTGCGGTTCAGCACCATGCGGCCCACCGGCAGCAGCGGCACCAGCTCTTCGGGAATCAGCTTGGTCGCGTCGAGCACGTCGAAGCTGAAACTTTCGGCCTGGGCCTCGGTGAAGATCTGCAGGCCGAGTTCCCACTCGGGATAGTCACCGGCTTCGATGGCGTCCCACAAGTCGCGGCGATGAAAGTCCGAATCGGCACCGGAGATTCGCACCGCTTCGTCCCACACCAGCGAGTGCGTGCCGAGCATCGGCTTCCAGTGGAACTTGACGAAGTGCGACTCGCCTTTCGCGTTGACGAGGCGATAGGTGTGCACGCCAAAGCCCTGCATCATGCGCAGGCTGCGCGGGATGCCCCGATCCGACATCACCCACATCAGGGTGTGCGTGGTCTCAGGCATCAGCGAGGCGAAATCCCAGAACGTGTCGTGCGCCGAGGCGGCCTGAGGCATGCCGTTGTGCGGCTCGGGTTTGACGGCGTGGACGAGATCGGGAAATTTCATCGCGTCCTGGATGAAGAACACCGGGATGTTGTTGCCCACCAGGTCCCAGTTGCCTTCGTCGGTGTAGAACTTGACGGCGAAGCCGCGGATGTCGCGCGCCGTATCGGCCGAGCCGCGTTCGCCGGCCACGGTGGAGAAGCGCACGAACACAGGTGTCACCTTGCCGACGCTCTGGAACGGTGCGGCGCGGGTGTATTTCGTGAGCGGCGCGTAGGCCTCGAAGACACCGTGCGCCGCCGAGCCGCGGGCGTGCACGATGCGCTCCGGAATTCGCTCATGGTCGAAGTGCGTGATCTTCTCGCGCAGGATGAAGTCTTCGAGCAGCGTCGGGCCGCGCAGGCCGGCCTTCAACGAGTTCTGGTTGTCGCCGATCGCCACGCCCTGGTTCGTCGTGAGCACCTGGCCGGCGCCGTCGCTGCGCGCGCGCGCCAGCGAACCGGCGCTCGCCTCGGGCGCGAGAGGTGCCACGCCGGGGCCGGCGCCGTTGCCCGTCTTCGCCGAAGCGTTCACCTCGCTCAACGTGCTCGCGCCGCTGGTCGCGGACGTGGCTTCGACGCGGATCCCCCGTGGTGGAGACACGGCGTTCGCGCGGCCGGTTTCCTTGTTCTTGTTGGCGTTGAACGGCATCGCCGCGGCCAGCGCCTGGAGCGCGTCGGCTTGCGCCGTGGCTGCGTCATCGCGCGGGGCAGCGGCCCGCGCGGCGGGTTTGGGCTTCGCCGCGGCGGCTTTTGCTACGGGTTTTGTCATGGGGCAAGGCTGCAAGGTGGGGTTGAGGTGCGCTGCGAGTTTCGCGAGGCGGTGGGGTCGGCGTCTGTTCGTCAGCGCACTCCCAGGGCCGCGCCAGCCCGGCCCGCCCCCCGCGGGGGTTCAAGCAA
>JANNKM010000440.1:0-2272 GCA_031396305.1 Rhizobacter sp. | reverse complement strand
GAGGCGCTCAACAACGTCGCCAAGCACTCGCGGGCGCGCCGGGTGTGGATGCGGCTGTCGAGCGTCGCGCCGAGCCGGGTGATGTTGAGCATCTGCGACGACGGCACAGGCATGAGCGCCGATGCAGCGCACAAGACCGGCAAGTTCGGAATTCCCGGAATGCACGAGCGCGTGCGCATCCTCGATGGCGTGCTGCGCATCCGCAGCGAGCCCGGCGCAGGCACCACGGTCGAGGTGCTGGTGCCGGTTCCGGAGGTCGAAGGCCGCGTGGGCCTGTCGGGCTCCTAGCGGTTTCGCTCTTTCGACAGATGGGTCTCGAACCAGGCGCAGGCCAGATGCGCCATCGTGTCCAGGGCGCCCGGTTCCTTGAAGCCCCGGTTCGCGCCGGGAACGATTTCGAGGCGGCGCGCGGCGCCCAGCTGCGTCAGCAGAGCGCGATTCAGCGCGAGAAGTTCGAGGTCGTTGCCGCCGACGATCAACAGCGTTGCCGCCTGCACCAGGCGCAACGCGGCGCTGCCCAGGTCGGGCTTGCCGTCGCGTGCCACCACCGCTGCCACGCGCCCCGGTCGGCGTGCAGCGACGTGCAGCGCCGCGGCTGCGGCGGCCCCGGTGGCCAGGATGCCCACACGCAGCGCCGCCAGCGAAGGCTGGGTGGCGACCCAGTCGAGCATTTCATCGATGCGCGCCGCCGGGCCGACGGCGGGCCTACCGCCGGCAAGCCCCGTACCGGTATTGAGCGCGTCGGAGCGCAGCGTGGCGAGACGGCGTTGTTGCAGCACCGCCGCGAGTTGCCGCTCACGCGACCCCACGCGGCGCGGCGCTCGGGCGTCAACGATCAACACCAGCGCCAGGGCCCGTTCGGGCAGCACCAGTTCACCGGACCGCCCCGCGCGCTGCACCACTGTTGCTTCGCTTTGCACCACCCTTCACTCCCGCTGTCGCGTGCTGGCACGCTGATACGGTCAAGACTCGCGCGATTCTGCACCGGGCCGCGTGCCTGCGGCGGCCATGGTGCGACGCTGCGAACCGGCGTGGCCCGATGTCGACGCCATTCTGATCCTGAACTCGTCGGCAGCCGCTGCAATTGAGTATGCTCAATCATCGCGCGAATCGCGAAGCACCCGCAAGCCATGGCGGCGCGCGTCGCGCTTGATGCGCGTCAATCAGGGCGGCTCCCCGTGAGTCTAAGCTGCGCCGATCAGTGCAACTCAGCAACTGTCATCCCGGCCAAAGTGTCACCCCGTACTCGATACGGGGCCGGGATCCAGGACGGTGGAGATCGGCAAAGGGTGGATCCCGGCGTGCGCCGGGATGACATACAAGGAGTCATACGATGAATGCGATCAGATCGATTCTCATGCACCTGGACGATTCGCCGGCCTGCGCGGCGCGGCTGCGCGCCGCGAACGCGATCGCGCAGTCCATGGACGCGAGCGTCAAGGCGCTGTACGCCGTGCTGCCCGCGTTCATGCAGTACGCCATCGCCTATTCCGCAGGCGCCGAGGTCGCGCCGATGATGCAGACGCTCGAGCTGGAGCGGCGCACCCGCACCCGCGCCCTGTTCGACGCCACGGTGGGCAGTGGAACCGCGAAACACCTGGAGCGGATCGAATGGGCCGAGTGCACGGGCGAGCCGACTGCCAGTTTCGCCCGCGAAGCGCTGGTGGCCGACCTGTTGGTGCTGGGCCAGCACGTCGAACCGGCCGACGCACCGGCCGGCGTGACCTCCGACTTCAATGAATCGGTGCTGATCGCCAGCGGCAAACCGGCGCTCGTTGTTCCCGCAATCTACAGGGCCGAGCCCGTCGGCCGTGTCACGCTCGTGGCGTGGAAGCCGACGCGCGAAGCAGCGCGCGCGCTGAGCGCAGCGCTGCCGTTCCTGCAGCGTGCCCAGCAGGTGCACCTGGTCCAGTGGATTGAGCCGGGCGTCGGCGTCGAAGACGGCGCGGCCCCGGACGTCGAGGCGAGCCTGCGCCGCCACGGCGTCACGGCCATCATGCACCGCGACGTGGCGAAGTCGAGCGACGTGGGCGAACTTCTTCTGTCGCGCGCCGCCGACCTCGGCGCCGACCTGCTGGTGATGGGCTGCTACGGCCACAGCCGCGCGCGCGAGTGGGCGCTGGGCGGCGCGTCGCGTAGCGTATTGCAGTCGATGACGGTGCCGGTGCTGATGTCGCACTGAGAGCACCCCCAGGCCGACGAGTACGTCGTCCGCCCCCGAGCAACTGTCATCCCGGCGAACGCCGGGATCCAGGACGGTGGAGATCGGCAA
>JANNKM010000419.1:0-4385 GCA_031396305.1 Rhizobacter sp. | reverse complement strand
TGGGAAGCGGCAGGTTTTTTCTGCCGCAACCAATCGCTGTAGCCGCCCGCATATTCCTTCCAGCGCCCGCCGCCCTCCGCGGCGAGGGTCTGGGTCACGTCGTTGTCGAGGAAGGCGCGGTCGTGGCTCACGAGGAGCAGCGTGCCGTCGTAGTCCTGCAGCGCGGCCTCGAGCAGCTCGAGGGACTCGATGTCGAGGTCGTTGGTCGGCTCGTCGAGCACCAGCACGTTGGCCGGCCGCGCGAACAGGCGCGCGAGGAGCAGGCGGTTGCGCTCGCCGCCGGAGAGCATGCGCACCGGCGACTTGGCGCGGCGCGGCGGGAACAGGAAGTCGCCCAGGTAGCTCATCACGTGCTTGCGGCCGTTGGCGGTCTCGATCCAGTCGGAGCCGGGGCTGATGGTTTCGGCGACCGTGAGGTCTTCGCGCAGCTGCTCGCGCATCTGGTCGAAGTAGGCGACCTGCACGTTGCTTCCCAGGCGCACAGCTCCCGCATCGGGCTCGAGCGTGCCGAGGATCAGCTTGATCAGGGTCGTCTTGCCGGCGCCGTTGGGGCCGATCAGGCCGATGCGGTCGCCGCGGCTGACGATCAGATCCAGGTCCTTGACGATGGGTTTGCCGTCGAACGCCTTATTTACTTGTGTCAGTTCACAAACCAGTTTTCCCGACCTCTGCCCGCTGGCGACGTTCAGGTTGATGTTGCCGCTGCGCTCGCGGCGCGCGGCGCGCTCCTCGCGCAGGCGCTCCAGGCGCCGCACGCGGCCCTCGTTGCGGGTGCGCCGCGCCTGGATGCCCTTGCGGATCCAGACCTCCTCCTGCGCCCAGAACTTGTCGAACTTGCGCTGCATGACCGCTTCGGAGGCGAGCTGCCCCTCCTTGGCCCGCTCGTAGTAGGAGAAATTCCCGGCGAAGGAGTAGAGCTGGCCGCGGTCGAGCTCGAGGATGCGCGTGGCCACGCGGTCGAGGAACGCGCGGTCGTGGGTGACGACGATCGCCGCGGGGATTTTCAGAAGCATGTTTTCCAGTTGCACGATACCGTCGATGTCCAGGTGGTTCGTCGGCTCGTCGAGCAGCAGCAGGTCCGGTTCCAGGGCGAACGCATGCGCCAACGCAGTTCGTTTTCGCTCACCGCCGGACATGCTGTCCGGCGCGCGGGAAGCGTCGACGCCGAATCGGTGCATGAACTCATTCAACTTATGGGGTTTGGCCGAAGAGTCTTTCTCCAGATCAGGTTCCTGTTGAACCAGGACCACGTGCAGGCGGTCGCGCTTGCGCACCTCGCCGTCGTCGAGCGTCGCGGTGCCGGCGATCGCAGCGAGGAGCGAGGACTTGCCGGTGCCGTTGCGGCCGATGAGGCCGATGCGCTCGCCGGCTTCGAGGGCGAACTCGGCGCGGTCGAGGAGCGGGTGCTCGCCATAAGCGAGTTGCGCGGCGAGCAGGGTGAGGATGGCCATGGGGGTGCGTAGAATAATTCAATGACCTCGCTGGCGCGCGCGTGGCTCGCGGTATTTCTCGTCGGCTGGATCGGCTCTGCCGCGGCCGACTCTGCCTATCCGCTGACGGTGAAGGGAACGCGCGAGGGCCGCGGCGCGGTGGTGCGCGCCCACAACGACGGTCCGATTCCGGTGTCGGTCGCGGTTCTGTTCCCCGAATTCGAGAACCTGGCGAGCACCGAGCGCGTGCCGATCGTCACGGTGGTGCCGCCGAACACGGTGCTCGACCTGACGCGGCTCGTGCCGGTCGAGCCGAAGAAGTGGGGCTACCGGCTGCGCTATCGCTACCGCTACGGCTCCTACAACGCGGCCCATGACCCGGCGGCGCTATACCGCGTGCCCTGGCTCGACGGGCGCACCTTCGTCATCGGCCAGGCGCCCGGCGGGCGCATCGTCACGCATACCAGCCCCGCCAGCCGCAACGCGGTCGACATCCCGATGCCCGAGGGCACGCCGATCCTCGCCGCGCGCGCGGGGGTGGTCTTCCAGACGGTGGCGGAGAACGACGCCGGCGGCGCCGACGAGGCCTACCGCAGCAAGGCGAACGTGGTGCGCATCCTGCACGCCGACGGCACCGTCGGAAACTACGTCCACCTGATGCACGAGGGCGTGGCGGTAAAGAACGGCGAGCGCGTCGAGGCGGGCAAGCTGATCGGCTACGCCGGCAACACCGGCATGTCGAGCGGACCGCACCTGCATTTTGCCGTCACGCGCGTCGTGCGCGACGGCGACGAGCTGTCCGAGGTGTCGGAGCCCTTTCGCTTCTACGTCGGCAGCCCGCCGCTCGCTTTCACGCCGCAATCCGGTCTTGCGGTGAAGGCGGACTACTCGTCTCCCGGAGCGGCGCCTCAACTGGTGCGGCGTTCCCGTCCTGCCAGTGAACCAGCTCCATCCTTCCGTTGAGGTGCTCGACGATCGCGGTACAGCTGTCGACCCAGTCGCCGCAGTTCAGATAGGCGATGCCGTCGACGTCGCGCTGCGCGGCGGCGTGGATATGGCCGCAGATCACGCCGTCGGCGCCGCGGTTGCGGGCGTGGCGCGCGACCGCCTCCTCGAACTCGAAGATGAAGCTGAGCGCGGTCTTCACCTGGCGCTTGGCGAAGCCGGCGAGCGACCAGTAGCCCGGCACGCCGAGGTTGCGGCGCACCCACGACAGCCACAGGTTGAGGTGCACCAGCACCGAGTAGGCGCTGTCCCCGAGCAGGGCGAGCCACTTGTGGTAGCGCGTCACCGTGTCGAACTCGTCGCCGTGCACCAGCAGGTAGCGCTTGCCGTCGGCGGCGACGTGCAGCCAGTCGCGCTCGACGCGGATGTTGCCGAACGAGGTGCCGAAGTGCTCGCGCGCCGCCTCGTCGTGGTTGCCGGGGACGAAGATCACCTGCACGTCATGGCGCGCCCGCTTGAGGACCTTCTGCACCACCGTGTTCTGCTCTTCCGACCAGTAGATGCCGCGGCTGCGCATCGCCCACAGGTCGATGACGTCGCCGACCAGGAACAGGTGCTCGCACTCGTAGGCCTTGAGGAACTCGAGCAGCCGCCCCGCCTGGCAGGCGCGCGTGCCCAGGTGGATGTCGGACAGAAAAATCGAGCGGACGCGTTTAACCATCACGACCTTGCATGTCGTCTGAGATTCATGCGGTAACCAGTTGTGCGGAGAGTAGAAGTTGCGTGTGACAGCCCAATGACGGTGGTTTCGTAAGAAAACCGACACATTGGGCTTCCACTATGACCGCATGGACCGTATGCACGAAGAGCTGCTCGACAGCTTCGACGAGGAGCTGGAGATGGAGGTCGACGACGAGCAGCGCGACGGACTGCTCGAGCGGCGCGCCTACTTCAAGGAGCTGTTCCGCCTGCAGGGCGAGCTGGTCAAGCTGCAGGACTGGGTGGTGCAGAAGAAGCTCAAGGTGGTCGTGGTCTTCGAAGGGCGCGACGCCGCCGGCAAGGGCGGGGTCATCAAGCGCATCACCCAGCGGCTCAACCCGCGCGTGGCGCGCGTCGTGGCGCTCCCGGCGCCGAGCGAGCGCGAGCGCACGCAGTGGTACTTCCAGCGCTACGTGCCGCACCTGCCGGCGGGCGGCGAGATGGTGCTGTTCGACCGCAGCTGGTACAACCGCGCCGGCGTCGAGCGCGTGATGGGCTTCTGCAGCGACGCGGACTACGAGGAGTTCTTCCGCACCGTGCCGGAGTTCGAGAAGATGCTGGTGCGCTCGGGCGTCGTGCTGGTGAAGTACTGGTTCTCGATCACCGACGAGGAACAGCACCTGCGCTTCCAGATGCGCATCCAGGACCCGCTCAAGCAGTGGAAGCTCTCGCCGATGGACCTCGAGTCGCGCCGGCGCTGGGAGCGCTACACCAAGGCGAAGGAGACGATGCTCGAGCGCACCCACATCGCCGAGGCGAAATGGTGGGTGGTCGAGGCCGTCGACAAGAAGCGCGCGCGTCTGAACTGCATCCATCACCTCCTCAGCCTGATCCCGTACCAGGAGGTGCCTCGTCCGCCGGTGGTGCTGCCCGAGCGCATCCACAACCCCGACTACCTGCGCGGGCCGGTCCCCAAGGAGATGTACGTCCCCGCGGTATATTAGGGGGGATGAAAAGCATCGAGCAGTTCTGGGACGACGCCATCGTCCCTACCCTCGTCGAATACATCAAGATCCCCGCCAAGTCGCCGCACTTCGACAAGGCCTGGGAGAAGAACGGCCACATCGAGGCCGCGATCCAGCTCGCCGACAAGTGGTGCCGCCGGCACGCGGTGCCCGGGATGAAGCAGGAGATCGTCCGGCTGCCGGGCAAGACTCCGGTTCTGTTCCTGGAAATTGAAGGCAAAGCCAAAGGCAACATCCTGATGTACGGCCACCTCGACAAGCAGCCCGAGATGACCGGCTGGCGCGA
>JANNKM010000378.1:0-2593 GCA_031396305.1 Rhizobacter sp. | reverse complement strand
GTCATCCCGGCGAAAGCCGGGATCCACGCAGTGCACGGGTCTGTCATCCCGACGAAAGTCGGGATCCACGAGACACCAGCGCGCTTTGCAAAGCAGTGGATCCCGGCCCCCGTGTCGAGCGCGGGGCGGCGGTTCGCCGGGATGACACAACGGGGCCGGGAGCACCATCATGGCCGGTGACGCGAAAAAGCTCCAGCCGATCATCATCAAGCGCATCAAGAAGGCTGCGCATGGTGCACACGGCGGTGCGTGGAAGATCGCCTATGCCGACTTCGTGACGGCGATGATGGCGTTCTTCTTGCTGATGTGGCTGCTCGGCTCGGTGACCGACGGCGACAAGAAGGGCATTGCCGACTACTTCAATACACCGCTCAAGGTCGCGCTGCTGCAAAGCGGTTCCGGCTCGGGCGATGCGTCGCACGTCATCAAGGGCGGCGGCAAGGATTTCACGCGCACCAGCGGGCAGGTGAAGAACGGCGAGTTGCCTCCCGACACCAAGACGATCAACCTGGCGGCACTCAAGGCCGAGCAGCGGCGCCTGGAGATGGAGCGCCTGAAGGGTCTGCGCGACAAGGTCGAAGACATCCTGGCGAACAACCCCAAGCTCGCGGCGATGCGTTCCCAGATCCGCCTGGACATGGTGCGCGACGGCCTGCGCATCCAGATCGTCGATGAGAACGGCCGGCCGATGTTCGACAGCGGCAGCGCCACGGTCAAGCCCTATATGCGCGACCTGCTGGCCGAACTGGGCGCAGTGTTGTCTGAAGTGCCGAACGGTCTGACGCTCGAGGGCCACACCGACGCCACGCCGTTCGGCGCGGGCGAGCGGGGCTACAGCAACTGGGAGTTGTCGAGCGACCGTGCGAATTCATCGCGGCGCGAACTCATTCAGGGCGGCTTGCCCGAAGCCCGGGTGATGCGTGTGCAGGGCCTGGCGTCGATCTCTCCCTACGACTCCGCAGACCCGCAAAGCGCGGCGAACCGGCGCATCAGCATCATCGTGATGAACGCCGAGGCGCAGGCGCGCATCACGGGCGCCGACCCGCCGCTCGTCGATCTTTCCGCGGCCGGACAACCCGCAGCCTCAATTTCCACCGAAGTCGCCCGATAAGTCCTAACTCAGCTTCAGTTTTGGCTGCGAGGATTCCCATGCCCAACCCCACCGACTTGAAATTTCTTATCGTCGACGACTTCTCGACGATGCGCCGCATCGTGCGGGGTTTTCTGAAAGAAATGGGCTGCAACGACGCCGACGAGGCCGAAGACGGCGCCGTGGCACTGACGATGCTCAAGACAGCGAAATACGACTTCGTCGTCTCCGACATCAATATGCCCAACATGAACGGCTTCGACCTGCTCAAGGCCGTCAAGGCAGATCCGGGCCTCAAACATCTGCCGGTGCTAATCGTGACGGCCGAGGCACGCAAGGAAGACATCGTGCTGGCGGCGCAGACCGGCGCCGCGGGCTACATCGTCAAGCCTTTCACGAAGGCGACGCTGGAAGAAAAGGTGCAGAAGATCATGCAAAAGCTTTCAGCCCCAGCCTGATTCGAGGGTCACCAAACAAGAAAGAGAAGAACATGAAGTTGGACCCCTACTTGACGCTGGCTCCGCAGGATGCCGCGCCATCCGCATCGCCCGAAGTGTTCCACCAGCTCGGCGCGATCACGCGCATGCTGCATGACACATTGAACCAGCTCGGTGTCATCCCCAAGCTGCAATCTGCGGTCGGTGGCCTGCCCGACGCGCGCAGCCGCCTGAGCTACATCGCCAAGAAGACCGGCGACGCCGCAGGCCGCGTATTGAGCCTGGTGGACATGGCCAAGGCCGAGCAGGCCGGCATCGCCGCGGCAACGCGCAGCATGGCCCAGACCATCGCCGCTGATCCGGTGCGTGCCGTGGCCAGCGGTGCGGTGATGAAATTTGTCGGCGACGTCGAAGCGGCGACGGCGCGCGTGGACGCGCATCTCACCGACATCATGCTGTCGCAGGACTTTCATGGCCTGGCCGGTCAGGTGGTGGCCAAGGTCGTCACGTTGGCGTGCGACCTGGAAGACAGCCTGGTCAAACTGCTCGTGCAGGCAGCGCCGCCCGAACAGGTGCAGAAGGTCGATGCGCTGCAACGACCGCAGTACGACGCGGCGGGCCGCGCCGAGGTCGTGCGCAACCAGGGCGAAGTGGACGACTTTCTCGCGAGCCTTGGGTTTTGAGCGAGGCCAGGTGAACCAAATGGGCCGGCTTCCTGGCGGTCATCGACGCCTGGGCACGGGCCAGGCGTCCCCGTGCTGATCGGTGCGAATGCGCTGTGCATCGCGATGGCCGTGCTGTTTAGCTGGCTCATTACGCGTTCGATCATGGCGCCGATGAACCGCGCAATCGAGGCGACCTCGCGCGTTGCCGAGGGTGACCTGACAGTGGAGCTGATCTCCGACGGCAAGGACGAGACTGCGCAGTTGCTCGGTGCCCTGGCTCACATGCGAGACAACCTCCAGCGCATCGTCGGTGGTGCGCGCAACAACGCCGACCGCGTGGCCACGGCCGGCGCGCAGATCACCTCGGGCAACACGGACGTGTCGAATCGCACCGAGCAGCA
>JANNKM010000375.1:0-16353 GCA_031396305.1 Rhizobacter sp. | reverse complement strand
GGTTGGCGGTGTGGTTTTTGTCGTCTGGGCGAGATCCGAGTTCTGATTCGATGTTGCGCGGTTCGATGGCGTATCGGCTGTCGTGGCCTGGTCGGTGTTGCACCTTGGTGATGAGGCGGGCTTAGGGGCCGGCGGTGCTGGGGCGCAATTCATCGAGAAGCGCGCAGATCGTGTTCACGATCTCGATGTTCGGCTTTTCATTCCAGCCGCCGACGTTGTAGGTTTCGCCGGTCCGGCCGCGGGCGAGCACCTCGCGAATCGCCGCGCAATGGTCTTTCACATACAGCCAGTCGCGCACCTGCAGGCCATCTCCGTACACGGGCAGCGGTTTGCCCGCCAGCGCGTTGACGATCATCAGCGGAATCAGCTTTTCCGGAAAGTGGTAAGGCCCATAGTTGTTCGAGCAGTTCGTCGTCAGCACCGGCAGGCCATAGGTGTGGTGCCAGGCGCGCACCAGGTGGTCTGCCGCGGCCTTGCTCGCCGAATAGGGGCTGTTCGGTTCGAACGAATGCGTTTCAGTGAAGGGTGGGTCGGTGGGCGCGAGCGAGCCGTAAACCTCGTCGGTGGACACGTGGTGAAAGCGAAACGCGCCCTTGCGATCGGCATCCAGGCCGCCCCAATACTGGCGGGTGGCCTCGAGCAGCGTGAAAGTACCCTCGACATTCGTCTTGATGAAGGCGCCAGGGCCGTGAATGCTGCGGTCGACGTGGCTCTCTGCCGCGAAATGCACAACGGCGCGAGGTTGATGTTCGGCGAACAGCGCATTGAGCAGGCGGCGATCGCCGATGTCGCCTTTCACGAAGCGATGGCGATTGTCGCCACGCAGCGAGTGCAGGCTTTCCAGGTTGCCGGCGTACGTCAACGCGTCGAGATTCAGCACGGGCTCGCCCGTCGTGGCGATCCAGTCGAGGACGAAATTGGCGCCGATGAACCCGGCGCCGCCGGTGACGAGAATCATTGCGGTTCCCAGGAGCGAGCGCGGCATTCTATGGCGACGCGCCGGGCCGGCGCGGGGCGCAATCCGCAAAGGCGATAATCATCGGATGAGTGAAAACATGGTACCCGGCGACTTGACGACGCCTTTCGACGATGCTGCCGCCCCGGCGGCGCCCCTGGCTTTCGCCAGCGTGGGTCTGGACGAACTGCTGCAGCGCGCCGTAGCCGATCAGGGCTACACCCTGATGACGCCGATCCAGGCGAAGGCGATTCCGATCGTCCTCGCCGGCCGGGACGTGATGGGCGCCGCGCAAACTGGCACCGGCAAGACGGCGGCGTTTTCGCTGCCGCTGTTGCACAAGATGCTGCGCCACCAGAACAACAGCATGTCGCCGGCGCGGCATCCGGTACGCGCGCTCGTGATTGCGCCGACGCGCGAGTTGGCCGATCAGGTCGCAGCCAACATCACCGGCTACGCGCAGCACTCCAAACTGCGTGTCGCGGTCGTCTACGGCGGCATCGACATGAAGCCGCAGACGGCAGAATTGAAGGCCGGGGTCGAGGTGCTGGTGGCCACGCCGGGCCGCTTGCTTGACCACATCGAAGCCAAGAATTGCGTATTGAATCAGGTCGAGTACGTGGTGCTTGACGAGGCTGACCGCATGCTCGACATCGGCTTCCTGCCTGACCTGCAGCGCATCCTCAGCTACCTGCCCAAGACGCGCCAGACGTTGTTGTTCTCGGCGACGTTTTCACCCGAGATCAGGCGCCTGGCGGAAAGCTACCTGCAAGACCCGGTGCTCGTGGAGGTGGCGCGCCCGAATGCCACGGCAACCAACGTCGAGCAGCGTTTTTACAGCGTCGCGAACGAAGACAAGCGCCGCGCCGTCCTGAAGCTGCTCAAGGACCGCGGCATCAAACAGGCGCTTGTATTCGTCAACTCCAAGCTCGGCTGTGCGCGTCTGGCACGCTCGTTCGAGCGTGACGGGCTGCGCACCAACGCACTGCACGGCGACAAGTCGCAAGACGAGCGCCTGAAGGCGCTGGACGCGTTCAAGGGCGGCACCGTCGATGTGCTCGTCGCGACCGACGTTGCGGCGCGCGGCCTGGACATCGCCGACCTGCCTGCAGTGTTCAATTTCGATGTCCCGTTCAATGCCGAGGACTACGTGCACCGCATCGGTCGCACCGGGCGCGCCGGGGCGTCGGGGTTGGCGATCACGCTGGTGTCGCGCGACGACGTGCGCTTGGTCAGCGACATCGAACGCCTGATCAAGAAGAAAACCGAAATCGAGGCGCTTGAACTCGATGAGGAAGCGCCACGCCGAGACTTCGTGCGTGACCGCGCCCGACCCGAGGCAGACGCAGAGCGCGACCGGGAACGCCTCGCGCGTCCGAGCGCACCACGCCCGGCTTACGCCGCGCCCAAGGTCGCTGCCGATCCCTTCTTCGATCAACCTTACGAAGCCAGCGAAGCGACAGCCGCTCCCGCGTGGGAAGCCAAGGCGAGCACGCCTGTCCGCGGCTTGTCACCAAACATCAAGTCGAAGAAGAAAGTCGCGGCGCTGTTCGGCGCGCCACGCCAGGAAGAAACCGCGACCTGAACTACGCGTCGCCAGCCGCGAGCAGCAGGAACACCGCCGGTACGTTGCCGGGAAGGCGCCGCTTTTCGGTTCGCCAGTCGGCAACTGAGTCAGTCTTGGAAGAGCCACCGGCAAGGGTCAAGCCACAACTGACCGACAGCCGTGTCGCCTCGCCCAAGTGCTCGACCAGTGCGTCGAGCAGCGCTTGATTTCGGTAAGGCGTTTCGATCATCAGCTTGGTCTGGCCGTCGCGCCGCGACTGCGTTTCCAGTTCACGAATGCGCGCCGCGCGCTCCGCAGAACCAGTGGGCAGGTAGCCGACAAAGCTGAAGCCCTGGCCGTTCAAGCCGCTGGCGGCCAGCGCCAACAGCAGCGAACTCGCACCCGGCAGGGCGATGACCTCGATGCCGCGCGCGTGCGCGGCTTCAACCACCGCGGCGCCCGGGTCGGCCACGGCGGGCAGCCCGGCCTCGCTCAACAGGCCGACGTCCGCACCTTGGGCGATGGGCGTGAGAAGCGCGGTCACATCGGCAGGGCGCGCGCTCGGTCGCCCCTTGACGGGACGTGGCAGTTCCACGATGTTGATGTCTTGGATGCGCCGTGTCAGCGGCGCGACTGCATCGACGCGCTTGAGGAAAAGCCGCGCGCTTTTTGCGTTTTCAACGACCCAATGCTCAAGTCGAGAAGCAATCCGGATCGCGCCCGGCGCCAGCGTTTCGTCCAGGCTGGGCAGCTCGCCGTCAATGCCGAAATCCAGCGTATTCGGCATCAGGTAGAGCCGGCCTTTGGCTTGGGTCATGAAGCGGGGCCGAGCGGGTCGATGCCGGCGCGGCGCAACATCGCGCAGGTCTGAATCAGCGGCAGGCCGACCAGCGCGGTCGGGTCTGGCGCATCCAGCGCCTCGATCAGCGCGATTCCCAGAGTCTCCACCTTGGCGCTGCCGGCGCAGTCATACGGCTGCTCGGCACGCAGGTAGTTCTCGATTTCGGCGTCGCTCAGACTTCGAAAGTGCACCGTGACGGGCACCAACGAGGTCGCCTCGAATCCGCTGCTTCGGCGAGACACGGTGACCGCGGTGTGAAACACGATGGCGCGTCCGCTCATCGCACGCAACTGCTGCGTTGCGCGCTCGTGCGTGCCGGGCTTGCTGATGGCAACACCGTCGAGATCGGCGACTTGATCAGAGCCGATCACGACGGCGTTCGGATGCAGCGCAGACACCGCTGCCGCCTTGGCCTGAGCGAGGCGCTGCGCGAGCGCTGCCGGCGGTTCGCCCTCATGCGGCGTTTCATCCACATCGGGCGCAACCACCAGAAACGGCAGCCTCAGTCGGGCCAGCAACTCGCGGCGATAGCGCGAGGTCGAGGCGAGGATCAGTTGTGGAGCAGCAGTCTGCGGTAAACCCATGTCGGGCATTGTCCCATCCGTCCTCGTAAACTCGACGCATGTCAAAGCGTCCGTTCGACCCTTGCCGCCTCGACGTCGCGGCATTCGCCGAGGCGGCAGGCGAGCTTGAAGGGCACTGGCCGCTGGCAGCGCTTGGCCGGCTTGCCGACATGGAACATCGCGAAGCGTCGGCCGCCACTCGCGAGCAGGCCGCCTGGGCGGTGCGCGGCGAGCGGCGCAAGACGACGAGCGCAGGCGTACAGACCTGGCTGCACCTCAGCGGCAAGGTGCGCCTGCCGCTGGTGTGCCAGCGCTGCCTGCAGCCCGTCATGACGGCGCTCGATGTGCGGCGCAGTTTCCTGTTCGTGGAAGGCGAAGCCGCCGCAGCCGAGCTCGATGCCGAGTGCGAAGACGACGTGCTCGCATTGAGCCGAGAGCTCGACCTGCGCGAATTGGTCGAAGACGAGTTTCTGCTCAGCCTGCCCCTGGTGCCCAAGCATGATCAGTGCCCGATTCCTCTGCTCGCGGCGCCGGCCGATGCCGAGCCGTCGCTTGAGCCACTGAACCCGTTCGCCGCGCTCGCGGCCCTCAAGGGTGCCACGGGCAGGGGCTGACACCGAGGCTACATGCTAGAATTCGCGCCTTTCGCGCGGCGTGGGCAAGTCATCGACGATGCAACTGACGCCGCTGCCGACCCGGCTCCGAGTGATCGAATTGATTCGCCGCACCGCGAGCCCCAGGAGAACCTCATGGCCGTTCAGCAGAACAAGAAGTCCCCATCCAAGCGTGGCATGCATCGCGCGCACAATGCTTTGAATACGCCGGGCACGGCAGTCGAGCCGACGACCGGTGAGGCGCACCTGCGCCACCATCTGAGCCCGAACGGCTTTTACCGTGGGCGCAAGGTTCTGAAGACCAAGGCTGACGCCTGATCGGTCGCGCGCCGCGGGCATCGCGCGCCATTGCCGCGTGCCGGTGCCGATGCAAGTCCCGTTGAATGCTGACGTGATCAGGCTCGCCGTCGATTGCATGGGGGGAGATCACGGCCCGTCGGTCACGTTGCCGGCCTGCCGGGCTTTCTTGCGGGCGCACCCGCAGGCAGAGCTGTTCTTGGTTGGCCGAGAAGCGGAGCTGTCGGCGGCGACGGTGTGGGAACGCTGTTCGGTCGTGAACGCGTCGGAAGTCGTCGAGATGGACGATCCGGTCGAGGTCGCGCTGCGGCGCAAGAAGGACTCTTCGCTGCGCGTCGCGCTGCGCCTGGTCAAGGCCGACGAACACGGCGCGTCGCAAGCCCAGGCATGCGTTTCCGCAGGCAACACGGGCGCACTGATGGCGCTTGCGCGCTACGTCTTGAAGACGTTGGACGGCATCGACCGGCCGGCGATTGCCGCGGTCCTGCCGAATCAGAAAGACGGTTTCACGACGGTTCTGGACCTCGGAGCCAACGTCGATTGCACCGCGGAAAACCTCTTGCAATTTGCCGTGATGGGCAGCGCCCTCGTCGCGGCCGTGGGGGGCAATGAGAACCCGTCTGTCGGCCTGCTCAACATCGGTGAGGAAGCGATGAAGGGCAACGAAGTCATCAAGCAAGCCGCGGAGCTGTTGCGCGCGGCGGCGGCTGGCGGGCACCTGAATTTTTACGGCAACGTCGAGGGCAATGACGTCTTCAAGGGCACAACCGACATCGTCGTGTGCGACGGTTTTGTCGGCAACGTGATGCTCAAGACGGCCGAGGGCCTGGCGGCGATGCTCACGTCGTTCATCAAACAGGAGTTCACGCGCAACGCCTTCACCAAGCTCGCGGCAGTGGTGGCGCTGCCAGTGTTGAATCATTTCAAGCGGCGCGTCGATCACCGCCGCTACAGCGGCGGTGCGCTGCTGGGCTTGCGCGGGCTGGTGTTCAAGGCGCACGGCGGGTCGGATGCCTACGCCTTCGAACAGGCGCTGATTCGCGCTTATGATGCCGCCAGCAATCACTTGCTCAATCGCGTGCACGACCGAATTCTTGAGACGCTCGCAGCGATGCCTGCCGCGGTGGGGACTACCGCACCCGAAACGTCCGATGCCTCCCAGAGCGCATGAGATCCACATCGCAGACTTACTCGCGAATTACCGGCACCGGCAGTTTTCTGCCGTGCAACCGTGTCAGCAATGAAGCGCTGGTGGGCCGGCTTGCAGCCTCGGGCATTGAAACTTCTGATCCGTGGATCGTCGAGCGCACCGGCATCAAGGCGCGCTACTTCGCGGGCGAAGACGATGTGTGCAGCGACCTGGCGCTTGAGGCGGCAAACCGAGCCTTGGTGGCCGCAGATTGCGATGCAGCATCGATCGACCTGATCATCGTGGCCACGTCGACACCGGACATGATTTTCCCCAGCACCGCCTGCATCCTGCAGCAAAAGCTCGGTGTGCGCGGCTGCGCGGCGTTCGATGTGCAGGCCGTGTGTTCGGGCTTCGTCTACGCCCTGACGATTGCCGATTCGATGATCCGCACCGGCGCGGCGACGAAGGCGCTGGTCATCGGCGCCGAAGTGTTTTCGCGCATCCTCGATTTCACTGACCGCACCACTTGCGTGCTGTTTGGCGACGGCGCAGGGGCCGTGGTGCTGCAGGGGAGCGACAAGCCCGGCATTCTGGCCAGCGAGCTGCACGCCGACGGCCGCTATGCCGACATCCTGTGCACCCCGGGCACGGTGGCGGGCGGCAAGGTCATTGGTGACCCGTTGCTGAAGATGGATGGCCCGGCGGTCTTCAAGCTTGCGGTGGGCGTGCTTGAGACCGTGGCGCGCTCCGTACTGGCCAAGGCCGAGCGCGTGGAAGCAGACATCGATTGGCTGATACCGCATCAGGCGAATATTCGCATCATGCAAGGCACGGCAAAGAAGCTGAAGTTGCCACTCGACAAACTCATCGTCACGGTCGACGAGCACGGCAACACGTCGGCGGCGTCTATCCCGCTGGCGCTGGACGACGCGGTGCGGCGCGGCAAGATTCGACCCGGCGACACCGTGATGCTCGAGGGTGTGGGCGGTGGTTTCACCTGGGGCGCGGTTCTGCTCGACCTCTGATTCGGCGGCGCCGACACTTTGGAACTTCATCCATGACCAAGTTCGCCATCGTCTTCCCAGGCCAGGGCTCGCAATCGGTGGGCATGCTTGACGCGTGGGGCGACAACCCGGCGGTTCGAGATACCTTGGCCGAAGCCTCCAGTGTGTTGGGCGAAGACGTTGCGCGGCTGATCCGCGAAGGCCCGAAAGAGCTGCTCGAGTTAACCACGAACACGCAGCCCGTGATGCTGACGGCAGGGTTGGCCTGCTACCGCGCCTGGCTCGCGCACACCGGGCTCGTTCCAGCGTATTTCGCCGGTCATTCGCTCGGTGAGTACACCGCGCTTGTCGCCTCCGGCTCACTCGCTTTTGCCGACGCGTTGCCGCTGGTGCGACTTCGCGCCCAGGCCATGCAAGACGCGGTGCCCGCGGGCACGGGCGCCATGGCAGCCGTGTTGGGTTTGGATGCGGCGTCGGTGCGCGATGTCTGCGTCGAACTGAACGCGGGCAGCCAGGAGGTCGTCGAGGCCGTGAACTTCAACGACCCGAAGCAGATCGTGATCGCCGGAACGAAGGCCGGCGTGGACAAGGCCTGCGAAGTGTTGAAGGCGCGCGGCGCGAAACGTGCGATGCTGCTGCCGGTATCGGCTCCCTTTCATTCGAGCCTGATGAAACCGGCGGCGCAGCATCTGAAATCGCGCCTTGCAGCGACCGCGGTTGCCGTGCCAAGAATTCCAGTCATGAACAATATCGACGTCCAGATCAATACCGACCCCGAAGCGATCCGCGACGCGCTGTATCGGCAGGCCTTCGGCCCGGTGCGTTGGGTCGAACTCGTGCAGGCGCTGCGCGGGCATGGTGTGATGAGTGTCATCGAGTGCGGCCCGGGCAAGGTATTGGCTGGTACCGTCAAGCGCATTGACGCGGAAATGGCAGCGGCCAACGTGTTCGACCCGGCGAGCCTGGCTGCGGCCGCAGCGGCGCAAGGCGGTACGGCATGAGCGCGGGCTCAATGGCGGGGCAGGTTGCCCTGGTCACGGGAGCCTCGCGTGGCATCGGCCGCGCCATCGCGCTGGAACTCGCGGGACTCGGCGTCAAGGTGGTCGGTACGGCGACAACCGATGCTGGAGCGCGCGCCATCGGCGAAGCGCTGTCGGCGTTCGTGGGCAGCCGCGGGGTGTGCCTGAACGTCAATGACAGCGCCGGCGTCGACGCGATCCTCGAGGAAATTCTGAAGGTCGAAGGGGCGCTGCACATGCTCGTCAACAACGCCGGCATCACGCGCGACATGTTGTCGATGCGAATGAAGGATGACGACTGGAGCGCCGTTGTCGATACCAACTTGAACTCGGTATTTCGCCTGTGCCGCGCCGTCATGCGCCCGATGATGAAGCAGCGCTATGGGCGCATCGTGAATATCACCTCTGTCGTCGGCGCCACCGGAAATGCCGGTCAGGCGAACTATGCGGCGGCCAAGGCCGGCGTCGCCGGCATGACCCGTTCGCTGGCGCGAGAGTTGGGCAGTCGCGGCATCACCGTCAATTGCGTGTCGCCCGGATTCATCGAGACTGACATGACCAAGGCGCTCAGCGAAGCGCAGGCCAACGCCTTGATGGCGCAGATCCCCGTGGGGCGTCTGGGGCAGGCTGGCGAGGTCGCGCATGCCGTGGCGTTCCTCGTTTCACCCAGGGCGGGTTACGTCACGGGAACTGAATTGCACGTCAATGGCGGCATGTTCATGCACTGACGGGTGACCGGCGAACGCGGTTCCCGCTGGCCTTAGAATGCCGCGCTGTTTCTTACAATTACTCCTGGAGGAGTCATGAGCGATATCGAAGCACGTGTCAAGAAAATCATTGCCGAGCAGCTCGGCGTGCCCGAGTCCGACGTGGCCAACGCCAAGGCGTTCGTTGCCGACCTCGGTGCCGATTCGCTCGACACGGTTGAACTCGTGATGGCGCTCGAAGACGAATTCGGCATCGAAATTCCTGACGAAGAGGCCGAGAAGATCACGACGGTTCAGCTTGCCATTGATTACGCCGTCAAGCATCAAAAGGCGGCTTGAGCCCCCTGCGACGCCGGTGACAGCAGCCGAGGCGAGTCAATGAGTCGGCGTCGCGTGGTCGTGACCGGGCTCGGCCTGGTCAGCCCCGTGGGCAATACCGTGGCCGAGGGCTGGGCCAACATCTTGGCCGGCCGTGGCGGTATCGGCCCCATCACGAAATTCGACGCGACTCAGTTGGCTTGCCGTTTTGCAGGCGAAGTCAAGGGTTTCAAGGTCGAGGAGTATTTCCCGGCCAAGGATGCGCGCCACATGGACACGTTCATCCACTACGGGATGGCGGCCTCGATTCAGGCGGTGCGCGACGCGGGCTTGTCGACCAACGATGCGCTCAACGAGGAGCAGGCCGAGCGCGTCGGCTGCCTTGTCGGGTCGGGCATCGGTGGCTTGCCGATGATCGAACAGACCCATGGCGACTATGTGGCGCGAGGCGCGCGACGCATTTCGCCGTTCTTCGTGCCAGCCTCGATCATCAACATGATCTCGGGCCATGTGTCGATCCACTTCGGATTTCAAGGCCCGAACCTGGCTATTGCCACTGCGTGCACGACAGGTTTGCACTGCATCGGCGAAGCCGGTCGACTCATCGAATACGGTGACGCCGACGTGATGGTCGCGGGCGGGTCTGAGGCGACGGTTTCGCCTCTCGGTGTGGGTGGCTTTGCCGCGGCGCGGGCCCTGTCCACGCGTAACGACGACCCGCAAACCGCCTCCCGGCCGTGGGACAAGGACCGGGATGGTTTCGTTCTCGGCGAAGGCGCGGGTGTCCTGGTTCTCGAAGAGTATGAGCATGCGAAGCGGCGCGGTGCGAAGGTTTACGCCGAACTTACCGGTTTTGGCATGGGCGCCGACGCATTCCACATGACCGCGCCGAGCGTGGACGGTCCGAAACGCGCCATGAAGGCAGCGCTGCGCAATGCGGGCGTGAACGCGAATCAGGTGCAGTACCTCAATGCCCACGGAACCTCGACGCCGCTCGGCGACGTGAATGAGACGAACGCGATCAAACTTGCGCTCGGCGAGCAGGCGCGGCACGTGGTCGTCAATTCCACCAAGTCGATGACAGGCCACCTGTTGGGCGGCGCCGGAGGTATCGAATCGGTGTTCACGGTGCTGGCGTTGCACCATCAGGTCTCGCCACCGACGATCAACATCTTCAATCAGGACCCCGAGTGCGACCTGGACTACTGCGCCAATGAGGCGCGGTCGATGAAGATCGAAATCGCGATGAAGAACAACTTTGGATTCGGCGGCACGAACGGAACGCTTATCTTCAAGCGTGCCTGAATTCCAGGTGGGTTCGCGCGTGGGCGAGCACCGGGCAGTTCAGGTATCGATTCGCGCCTTTTCGGTTTGGCGCGTCGGCGTGGCGGCGCTCACCGGTTGCGTCGTTGCGGCACTTGGAGCGTGGTGGCAGCAACTAAGCCGCGCGCAAAACGACACGATGGCGTGGCTGGCGCTGTCCCTGGTGGTTGCCTGCGTTGGCCTGGGAGTGTCGCTGTGGCGGGTCCGTCCCGCGACGTTGAGATTCGACGGGTCAACCTGGTTGCTCTGGGACTCCGATCGCGAGGGCGGCGAACCCGTCGTCGGGGACTTGCAGGTCAGTGTCGACCTCGGTGCGTGGCTGCTGCTTCGCTTCATTCCCACGGCCAAGCCGTCTGGCGCACGGGCAACGTGGCTCCCGGTGCAGCCCGGTGCCTCGAAGTCGCAGTGGCACGCACTGCGCTGTGCGATATATTCGTCACACCCATCGGCACGAGACGAGGCCGCCAAAGACGCCAAAGTCGAGTAACACGGTTCGAATGAACGCTCCCGATGCCGATAGTGCACTTGTTGATCGAACCAAGGCGGGCGACGTCAAGGCGTTCGAGATGCTTGTCGTCAAGTACCAGCGACGAATCGAGCGGCTGATCGGGCGCATGGTGCGCGACGTCGATCTCGTACCCGACATCGCCCAAGAGACGTTTATCCGCGCGTATCGCGCGATCCCCCAGTTTCGAGGGGACAGCGCTTTCTACACCTGGTTGTACCGGATCGCGGTGAACACTGCGAAGAAAGCGCTGATGGAACTCAAGCGCGACCCGATCGTGACCGAATCGGCACTTGCCGCGCGTGACGATGATGATGAAACTTCCCGGGTCGAGAACGAACTAAACGACGGCGAGACGCCGGATGCCATCCTGGCGAGCAAACAAGTTGCAGTTGCGGTGAACTCGGCGGTGGCAGCTCTGTCAGAGGAACTTCGACAGGCCATCACGTTGCGCGAAATCGAAGGACTGAGTTACGAGGAAATCGCCGAACTGATGAATTGTCCGATCGGCACGGTGCGCTCGCGCATCTTCCGGGCACGGGAGGCCATTGCCCAGCGGCTTCGGCCGTTGCTCGGCACCCGAGAGGGCGATCGGTGGTAGCGATGAGTAAGAATTCGGAAGGATCGAACTTGACCATGTCGAATACATCTGATGGCGAGGCTGAATTGCTGTCGGCTCTTGCAGACGGGGAGCTTGACGCGCATCAAGTGGCGCTAGCTTGTGCACATTGGCATCCCGGGAATTCGGCGCACGCCACCTGGCACGCCTATCACCTGATCGGTGACGTGCTGCGCTCGGAGGATCTGGCGAGTAGCCCGAGGAGCGACCAGGCTGCGTTCGAAAGGTTCTGTGAACGGCTGGCGCGCGAACCCGTGGTTCTTGCACCCGCGCCAGCGTTGCACGGCGTGGCAGCGAGCCGGTCGCGGCGCAAGCCCTGGTCTTGGGTGGCGCTGTCGGCGGTCGCTGCGGGATTTGCCGCTGTGGGCGGCGTGCTGCTCGTCCTGGGTGGGCCGTCGGCAGATTCGCAAGACCGCGCGGCGCAAGTCGCGCGGTCCGGTGCCGCAGCGCCCATCACGATCGGGGGTACCGCTTCGCTGGCCCCAGCACAGTCTCCTCAGCCACTGTTCGCTGACGGCAAGCTGGTGCGTGACGCGAGACTGGACCGTTACCTCGAAGCGCACAAGCACTTTTCAGGGGTCTCGGCGTTGGGGGTTCCGTCGACGTTCTTGCGTGGCGCCACCTCCGACGCCTCGAATCGCTGATCGTTCGCCAGCCTGCGCATGCTCATTCGAAGTTTGACGCTGGGTGCGGTCTTGGCCACGACGGCCTGGACCCATGTTGCTGCTGCAGAGCCGGACGTGATGCGCGCCTGGCTCATGCGCATTCACCAGGCGGCCAGCCAAAGCAACTTCCAGGGCACTTTCGTTGTCAGTGGAGGCGGTTCGGTGGCCAGCGCGCGAATCGCGCACTTCTGCGACGGCCGCAACCAGTTCGAGCGCATCGAATCCCTGGATGGGCCAGCGCGGCAGGTGTTTCGCCACAACGATGTCGTTCACACGCTTTGGCCTGCGAGCAAAGTGGCGCGTGTCGAGCAGCGCGATCTCCTGACCTCGTTTCCGGCCCTGTTGATTGCCGGCGACAGCCGCATTCACGACTTATACGACGTGCAAGCGCAGGCGTCGGAACGCGTTGCTGGAAGAGAGGCCCATGTGCTGTGGGTGCGTCCGCGCGACTCACACCGCTACGGCTATCGGCTCTGGGCGGATAAGGCGTCGGGCCTGCTCTTGCGCTCCGACGTGCTTGGCGACAAGATGGAAGTTTTGGAAACTGCTGCGTTTTCCGATGTCGCCATCGGAATTGCGCCGCGGTTTGACAGCGTCCTGCTGCCAATGCGCAAGCTTGAAGGGTATCGCGTCATGCGCCCGGTACTGCGCCCGACGACGCTGGACGCCGAAGGCTGGGCAGTGCGCCGCGCGCCGCCAGGCTTCCGCCAGGTGAGTTGCGTGCGACGCTCCATCGATCGTGTCGACAGTTCGGAGCCTTCGAAGGACGGGCCGGCGGATCGGGACGTGCTTCAGGCGATCTACTCCGATGGGTTGACGCACGTGTCGTTATTCATCGAGCCGTACGATGCTGCCCGGCACACGCGGGCACTGACAACGTCGATCGGGGCGACCCAAACGCTGATGCTGCGTCAGGGCTCGTGGTGGATCACGGTGGTAGGAGACGTGCCGGCGGCGACCCTGCACGTGTTTGCGAGCGGGCTGGAGCGCAACCGCTAGCGCCCGCTCAAAGACAGTCGTCATTTCTTCGGATTCAAGTCGTTCAGGGGCAGACTCAACATGCAGATGGAATATGAAGCGATGAACCCGGCCTCACGTCGGCGCGGGTGGTTTGGCGCGTGGCTCCTTGCCGCGGGCGTTTTCCTTGCGACCAGCTCCGTGCATGCGCAAGGGCTTCCTGATTTCACCGACCTGGTGGAGAAGGTAGGTCCCGCCGTGGTCAATATCCGGACGCTGGAGCGCTCTCGGATGGGTGTGCGCGGCGGCGCGGGCCCTGAAATGGACGAAGACATGCTGGAGTTCTTCCGGCGCTTCGGCCTGCCGGCTCCGAACCAGCCGTCGCCGCGCGGCCCACGACAGGCGCCCGATGGCGAGCCGCAGCAGCGCGGTGTCGGCTCAGGGTTCATCCTGAGCGCCGACGGCTATGTGATGACGAACGCGCACGTGATCGACGGCGCGGAAGAGGTGATCGTCACCCTCACCGACAAACGCGAGTTCAAGGCCAAGCCGATTGGTGCTGACCGGCGCTCCGACGTGGCCTTGCTCAAGATCGAAGCCGCCGGATTGCCCACGGTGCGCCTGGGCGACGTGAGCCGGCTCAAGGTGGGCGAGTGGGTGATCGCCATCGGCTCTCCCTTCGGCCTGGAAAACACCGTGACGGCGGGCATCGTCAGTGCCAAGTCACGCGATACCGGCGAATTCTTGCCGTTGATCCAGACCGACGTTGCCATCAATCCCGGCAACTCGGGTGGTCCGCTGATCAACATGCGCGGCGAAGTCGTCGGCATCAATTCGCAGATCTACAGTCGCTCTGGGGGCTACCAGGGAATTTCGTTTGCCATTCCCATAGATGAGGCGAGCCGTGTCTCCGAGCAACTCCGAACCAGCGGTCGTGTCGTTCGAGGGCGCATTGCAGTCAGCATCGACCAGGTCTCGAAAGAGGTTGCCGAGTCGATCGGTTTGGGCAAGGCCATGGGGGCTCTGGTTCGCAGCGTCGAGTCGGGGGGGCCGGCGGAGAAGGCGGGCATCGAGGCCGGCGACATCATCACGAAGTTCGACGGCAAGACGATCGAAAAGTCCGGGGACCTGCCGCGCATCGTTGGGAGTGTGAAGCCGGGCACCAAGGTTTCCGTGCAAGTGTTTCGGCGCGGCAACTACCGCGACTTCAGCGTCACCGTGGCCGAGGTCGAACCGGAACGAGCACGCAAGACGGCGCAAAGCGAGCCTAAGTCCAAGAGCAGTGTCGAGACTCTGGGGCTGGTGGTGGCTGATCTCAACGAGACGCAAAAGCGCGAGCTCAAGATCAAGGGCGGCGTGCGCGTCGAATCGGTTGACGGCGCTGCGGCGCGTGCCGGGCTGCGTGAGGGGGACGTGATCTTGTCGGTAGACAATGCTGAGGTGATGTCGTCCAAACAGTTCGAGGGCATCGCGTCGAAGCTCGACAAGGCGAAATCGGTGACAGTCTTGGTCAAACGTGGCGAGGCGGCCACCTTTGTCGTGATCAAGCCGGCACGCTGAGGCGCAGGGATAGCGTCCGACTGAACCGTCTGGTCTTTTCATCATGTGGAGTAGCTCAATCTTCGCCAACAGGTTTTCTTGGGTTCGGCGAACTTTGAGCGGCACAGGAGAGCATCAGGAAACGCATTAATTCGGAACCCAAAGGATCTGATTGATTCATTCCGCGTGGTAATCTAAGCAGGCCCTTACGCTTCAATCTGGAAAATTGCATTGAAATCAATGGCCCAAACTCTGTCCCCAGATAACCCACAGGTGCTTGTGCATAAGCTGTTGATAAGATTTCGTGTTGGCCACCTGCAACGCTGAGAAATCAAGCATTGGCGCGGGTCTCCGGCCGGTCCTTGTGGCTACAATGAAAGCCCAACAAGCAGTTGCCATACGTTTTGTTGGAAGGCGCGTCGGTTTCTTGACGTGCCTTTTTTTTGTCTACGGCACGGCGCTTTGCGCCTTCACATCGCTTCGCGATATGAGCCTCCAACGCAACCACTTCGTCGTTGTAGCTTCCGACTGAGGCTCCAACCGCCGCCATGGATCACATCCGCAATTTCTCGATCATTGCCCACATCGACCACGGCAAGAGCACCTTGGCGGATCGGTTGATCCAACGATGCGGGGGCTTGAGTGATCGGGAGATGGAGGCGCAGGTGCTCGATTCGATGGACATCGAGCGCGAGCGCGGGATCACGATCAAGGCGCAGACAGCCGCCTTGACTTACACCGCGCGCAACGGCAAGGCCTACAACTTGAATCTGATCGACACGCCGGGTCACGTCGACTTCTCCTACGAAGTGAGCCGTTCGCTCTCGGCATGCGAAGGCGCCTTGCTGGTGGTTGACGCGAGCCAAGGCGTCGAGGCGCAGACCGTGGCGAATTGTTATACCGCCATCGAGCTCGGGGTGGAGGTGGTCCCGGTCTTGAACAAGATGGACCTGCCGCAGGCCGATCCGCAGCGCGCCCGGGAGGAAATCGAAGACGTGATCGGTATCGACGCCGATGATGCGATTCCGTGCAGCGCCAAGACAGGTGAGGGCATCGACGACATCCTGGAAGCCGTGATCCACCGCATGCCCGCGCCGCGTGGCAACCCGAAGGCACCGCTGCGCGCCATGATCGTGGATTCCTGGTTCGACAACTATGTGGGCGTCGTGATGCTCGTGCGTGTCGTCGACGGTTCGCTGACCCGCGGCGAGCGCATCCGACTGATGGCGAGTGACGCCTGTTACGGCGCCGAGCAGCTCGGCGTCTTCACGCCGAAATCGGTACCGCGAGATTCGCTCCAGGCCGGCGAGGTGGGTTTTGTCATCGCCGGGATTCGCGAACTCCAGGCCGCCAAGGTGGGTGATACCGTCACGCTGGAAAAAAAGCTTCCCAACAATCTGGGTGTCGCCACCGAAGCGCTGCCGGGATTCAAGGAAATCCAGCCGCAGGTATTTGCCGGCCTGTACCCGACCGAGGCCAGCGAGTACGAGCAGTTGCGCGACGCGCTGGAGAAGCTCAAGCTGAACGATTCGTCCTTGCGCTATGAGCCCGAGGTCAGCCAGGCACTGGGCTTCGGTTTTCGCTGCGGATTCCTCGGTCTGCTGCACATGGAAATCGTGCAGGAACGGCTGGAGCGCGAATTCGACCAAGACCTGATCACCACCGCGCCCAGCGTCGTCTACCAGGTCGAACTCGGCAACAAGGAGGTGATCCTGGTCGAGAACCCGGCCAAGATGCCTGACCCGGGAC
>JANNKM010000368.1:0-10977 GCA_031396305.1 Rhizobacter sp. | reverse complement strand
ACCCCTGGGCGCTCGCCGGGGGTGCGGGTCTCGTGGCGCTGCTCGCCGGCTTTGGCATTTATCGCCTGACCAAGCGCGGCCGCAAGGACAACCGCGAAACTTCGTTCCTGGAAAGCCGGCTTCAGCCCGATTCATTCTTCGGCGCCAGCGGCGGTCAGCGCATCGACACGCGCGAAGCCGGTGCGGCGTCGTCGTCGATGAGCTACTCGTTGAGCCAGCTCGACGCCATCGGCGACGTGGATCCGGTGGCCGAGGCCGACGTCTATCTCGCTTACGGCCGCGATTTGCAGGCCGAGGAAATCCTCAAGGAGGCGATGCGCAGCAACCCGGATCGCCTGGCGATCCGAACCAAGATGCTCGAGGTTTACGCGAAGCGCCGCGATACGAAGGGCTTCGAGCTCCTCGCCTCGCAACTCCATTCGCTGACGCGTGGGGAGGGCGAAGAGTGGGCCAAGGCCCAGGAGATGGGCCTCGAGATTGATCCTGAAAACCGGCTCTATCAGCCCGGCGGTGCGCCGCAGCGTGCCTCTGGCGCAGCAGGGCCGATGGATGAACCGCTGGGTGCGAGCACGATGCCTCAGTCGGTGTTGCCGTCAGCGGCGGCCTTCGGCCGTTCCAGCGGGAGTTTCGGTGAAAGCGCCGGGATTGATCTTGACCTCGACATGGCAGGCCAGAACCAGGCCAAGACGGTACCCGGGGCGGCGTATCACCCACAGGGTGCAGGCAGCGCTGCGAGCGGTCGCACGGGCGACACGATCAAACTCGAACCCGCTCCCAGCATGCGGGCCGATCCTCCCGGTGCGCCGCCGCCCCCCAGCGGCACGATCTCGCGGCCGATGGAATTCGACCTGTCGAGCATCACGCTCGATCTCGACGCGCCGCCAGCGCCGTCTGCGCGTGCCGCCAGCGGCAAGGCGGAGCCCGCGAAGCCGCGTGACTCTGGATTCTCTGATCTTGAGCTGCGCCTGGACGGCGACGACGGCGAGGGCGACCCAATCGCACGCAAGCTTGAGCTTGCCGAGGCTTTCAGTCAGATCGGTGACATCGAAGGTGCACGCGAGTTGCTTCAGGAAGTGATCGCCCACGCAGAGGGGTCGGCTCGCAGCAAGGCCGAAAGCATGCTCGGCGCATTGAACTGATGGCACTGCGCTGAGCGCCACCGGGCTCGGCGTCGCAGGAGAATCTGGTGCGGATCGCCCTGGGGGTGAGCTACCGCGGCTGTGGCTACCAGGGGTGGCAAAGCCAACCCAGCGGCAACACGGTGCAGGACCGGCTGGAAACGGCGCTCGGCCAGTTTGCCGGCGCGAGCCTGAGAACGATCTGCGCCGGTCGCACTGACACCGGCGTGCACGCGCTGAACCAGGTGCTGCACTTCGACACCGAGATCGCCCGCGATCCCGTGTCATGGGTGCGCGGCACGAACCGCTATCTGCCGCGTGATGTTGCCGTGCAGTGGTGTCGCATCGTCGGGCCGCACTTTCATTCACGCGCGAGCGCGCGCGGAAGGCGCTACGCCTACCTCTTGCTGGAGTCGACCGTGCGTCCGGCCGTGGAGTGGGGGAGTGCGGGTTGGAGTTTTCGAGCGCTGAACGGCCCAGCGATGCAGGCCGCGGCTCAGCACCTGACCGGCGAACACGACTTCAGCGCGTTTCGCTCGTCGCAATGCCAAGCCAAATCGCCGGTGAAGACGCTGCGGTCCGTCAGCGTCACCCAACACGGCGCCTACTGGCGCTTTGACTTCGACGCCAGCGCGTTCCTGCACCACATGGTGCGCAATGTCATGGGTTGCCTGGTCGCGGTAGGGACGGGTTCGCGCGACGCCGACTGGCTTGCCGAGATCCTGGCGTCGCGTAATCGCGCGCTCGCCGCGCCTACGCTTTCCGCCGACGGTCTGTACTTTCTCGGCCCGTACTACGATGCCGAACTCGACTTGCCCGACCGCACCCCCGCCATGGACTGGCTCGTCGGAACCGCCACGGCACCCGAATGAATCAGCGAACCCGGATCAAGATTTGCGGACTGACGCGTGAAGCGGACGTCGACTGCGCGGTGCAGTCCGGGGCCGACGCCGTGGGCTTCGTGTTCTACCCGGGCAGCCCCAGGTATGTGGCCGTGGGGCGGGCGAGTGAGCTGGCCAAACGCCTGCCGCCCTTTGTGACTCCGGTGGGATTGTTCGTCAACGCACTCGAGCGCGACATCGAGGCTGCCGTGGCTGCGGTGCCGCAACTCGTACTGCAGTTCCATGGCGACGAGACGCCGCAGGTGTGCAAACGCTACGGCCGACCTTACCTTCGCGCCGCGCGAATGCGCCCGGACATCGATTTGTTAGACTTCGCCGCGTCTTATGCCGGTGCCCAGGCGGTACTGCTTGACACGTTCGTCGATGGCTTTGGCGGCAGTGGAAAGGTTTTCGATTGGTCTCTCGTCCCGCACAACGTGCCCCTTCCGGTCGTTTTGTCTGGTGGGTTGCATGCCGCAAATGTGGCCGAGGGCATCGCGCGGGTGCGGCCCTGGGCCGTTGACGTCAGTTCCGGCGTCGAATCCGCCAAAGGCATCAAGGATGCCGCGGCGATCCGGCGATTTTGCGAGGCGGTGCGCGAGGCCGATGCCCGAGCCGCCGCCTCCCCAGTATGAGACCCCGCGAGACCGCAGTGAACTACCAGCAACCCGACTCAACCGGCCACTTCGGCCCCTATGGCGGCACCTTTGTTGCCGAAACCCTGATCCATGCGATCGACGAACTCAAGCGCGTCTACGCCGAGGTGCGCGAAGACCTGGCGTTCATTGCCGAGTTCCGCTCCGAGCTGCGCCACTTCGTCGGCCGCCCGAGCCCGGTGTACCACGCCGCGCGCCTGAGCCGCGAGCTCGGCGGCGCACAGATCCACCTGAAACGCGAAGACCTGAACCACACCGGCGCGCACAAGGTGAACAACACGATAGGCCAGGCGATGCTCGCGCGGCGCATGGGCAAGCCGCGTGTCATCGCCGAAACGGGCGCGGGCCAGCACGGTGTGGCCACGGCGACGATTTGCGCGCGTTACGGACTGGAGTGCGTGGTCTACATGGGCAGCGAAGACATCAAGCGTCAGTCGCCCAATGTGTACCGCATGCACCTGCTCGGCGCCACCGTGGTGCCGGTGGAAAGCGGCTCGAAGACGTTGAAAGACGCGCTGAACGAAGCGCTGCGCGACTGGGTGACAAACGTCGAGAACACGTTCTACATCATCGGCACCGTGGCCGGGCCGCACCCCTATCCGATGATGGTGCGCGACTTTCAGCGCGTCATCGGCGACGAATGCATCGTGCAGATGCCCGAGATGATCGGCCGCCAGCCCGACGCCGTGCTCGCTTGCGTGGGCGGTGGCAGCAACGCGATGGGCCTGTTCTATCCGTACATCCAACACGCGAACACGCGGCTGATCGGCGTCGAAGCCGCGGGGCAGGGGCTGGCCAGCGGCAAACACGCGGCGTCGCTCAGCGCAGGCTCGCCGGGTGTGCTGCACGGCAACCGAACCTACCTGCTGCAAGATGCGAACGGCCAGATCACGGAAACGCACTCTGTTTCGGCGGGATTGGACTATCCCGGTGTCGGCCCTGAGCATGCGTATCTGAAAGACATCGGCCGGGCCGAATACGTCAGCATCACCGACGACGAAGCGCTCGAGGCGTTCCATCGCCTGTGCCGCACCGAAGGCATCATCCCGGCGCTCGAATCGAGCCATGCCGTCGCCTATGCCATGAAACTCGCCGCGACGATGCGGCCCGACCAGCATCTGCTGGTCAACCTGTCGGGGCGTGGTGACAAGGACATCGGCACCGTCGCGGACCTGTCGGGCGCCGAGTTCTTCTGCAGGCCATCGTGCCGCGGCCAGACGGTGAAGGGCGGCGACGCCGCGATGCGGGGCCCGCGATGAGCCGCATCGCCGCCACATTCGCGCAACTTCAAAAGCGCGGCCGCAAGGCGCTTATTCCCTACATCGCGGCGGGCGATCCTTACCCCGAGGCCACGGTGGAGGTGATGCGGGCGATGGCCAGCGCAGGTGCGGACCTGATCGAATTGGGCGTGCCGTTTTCCGACCCGATGGCCGACGGCCCGGTGATCCAGAAGGCCGCCGAGCGCGCCCTGGCCAAAGGCATCGGCATGCCCCAGGTGCTGGGCTATGTGCGCGAGTTCCGGGTGCATGACTCGACCACTCCCGTCGTGCTGATGGGATATGCGAACCCGATCGAGCGCTACGGCGCTGACCGTTTCATTGCCGATGCGCAGGCTGCCGGCGTCGACGGGGTGCTGGTGGTTGACTATCCGCCCGAGGAGTGCGAAGCCTTCGTGGCCAGGTTGCGCCTCGCCAAGCTCGACCCGATCTTTCTGCTCGCGCCGACGTCGACCGACGCGCGCATCGCCAGTGTGGCGCGCGCCGCGAGCGGCTACGTCTATTACGTGTCGCTCAAAGGCGTGACGGGCGCGGGCCATCTCGACGTCGCGGCGGTTGCCGCGGCGATTCCCCGAATCAGGGCGCATGTCAAACTCCCCGTCGGCGTGGGCTTCGGCATTCGCGACGGGCGTTCCGCACGCGCCGTGGCCGAGGTGTGCGACGCGGTGGTCATCGGCTCGGCGCTGGTTCAAAGTCTCGAGACGCGAACGCGCGACAATGTGGCGGCAGGCGCGGCCGAATTCATCGCATCGATCCGCGCCTCGCTTGATGCATAACGCATAAGGATTGCGCATATGAGTTGGCTAGAGAAACTGCTGCCGTCCAAGATCCAGCCCACCGATCCGAGCGAACGCCGCACGGTTCCGGAGGGCTTGTGGATCAAGTGCCCGGCGTGCGAGACGGTGCTGTACAAGACCGACCTCGAACAGAATGTCAACGTCTGCCCGAAGTGCGGCCAGCACCACAGAATCGCTGCGCGCTCGCGCTTGGACGCTTTTCTCGACGCCGAAGGGCGCTATGAAATCGGTCAGGAAGTGCTCCCCGTCGATGCGTTGAAATTCAAGGACAGCCGCAAGTACCCGGAGCGCCTGCGCGATGCGTTGGAGACGACCGGCGAGACCGATGCGCTCGTCGTGATGGGCGGGTCAGTGCTGAGCATTCCCGTCGTCGCGGCTTGCTTCGAATTCGACTTCATGGGTGGGTCGATGGGCTCGGTGGTCGGCGAGCGTTTCGTGCGCGGTGTCGAAACCGCTTGCGAGCAGAAGACCCCGTTCATCAGCTTTGCCTCCACCGGCGGCGCGCGCATGCAGGAAGGCCTGCTCAGCCTGATGCAGATGGCCAAGACGAACGCCTCGTTGACGCGCCTGGCGAAGGCCAAACTACCCTACATCAGCGTGCTCACCGACCCGACGATGGGCGGCGTGTCGGCGAGTTTTGCGTTTGTCGGCGATGTGGTGATGGCCGAACCCAAGGCATTGATCGGTTTCGCCGGGCCGCGCGTCATCGAGAACACCGTACGTGAGAAGTTGCCCGAGGGTTTCCAGCGCGCCGAATTCCTGCTCAAGACAGGCGCGATCGACATGATCGTCGACCGCCGCGAAATGCGCGCGACGGTGGCGCGCGCGATCGCGATGTTGCAGCGCCTCAGCTCAGACGCGATGGCCTGACGTCACTCGCTGAGTGGATCCGCCCACGCGTCAAACCCTTCCGCTGCCGACCACGCTCGACGCCTGGCTGGCGCGCTGCGAGCGGCTGCACGCCAAGGACATCGACCTCTCGCTTGAGCGCGTGCGCGAGGTCAGTCAGCGCCTGGGCCTGCGCTTCAACACGCCGGTGGTCACGGTGGCCGGCACAAACGGCAAGGGCTCGACCTGCGCGATGCTGGAGTCGATTGCGCTGGCCGCAGGCTATCGCGTCGGGGCCTACATCAAGCCCCACCTCGTGCATTTCGAAGAGCGTTGCCGGATCGGAGGGCGCAGCGTCGCGGCTGAGGCACTGCTGGAGCACTTCGAGTCTGTGGAGGACGCACGAGGCGAGTTGGCACTGACTTCATTCGAGTTTTCGACGTTGGCCATCATGCGCCTGCTGTCCAAGGCGCCGCTCGACCTGGTGATCCTCGAAGTGGGCCTGGGCGGGCGCTTCGACGCCGTCAATGCCATCGATGCCGACTGCATCATCATCACCAGCATTGACATCGACCACACCGAATTCCTGGGCAGCACACGCGAGGCGATCGGCTTCGAGAAGGCCGGTGTGATGCGGGCAGGCAAGCCGGCGATCGTCAGCGACCCAATGCCGCCGAACAGCCTGATCAAGCATGCCGCGAGCATCGGCGCCGACCTGCGCTGCATCGGCCGTGACTTCACCTTCAGCGGCGCCGAGCAGCAGTGGAACTGGGCCGGCCGCAGCCAACGCTACAGCGGCCTGGCCTACCCGGCGTTGCGCGGCGCGAATCAACTGCTCAATGCCGCGGGTGTGCTCGCCGCATTCGAGGCGATGCGCGACGTGCTCCCCGTGTCGGCGCAGGCGGTGCGAACCGGACTCGCGCAAGTTGAACTGCCGGGGCGCTTTCAGATCGTTGCCGGCCAGCCGACGCTGGTGCTTGACGTTGCGCACAACCCGCACGCCGTGGCCGCGCTCACGCACAATCTGGACCGCATGGGTTTCCATCCTTGCACCCACGCCGTGTTCGGCGCAATGCGCGACAAGGACATCGCGGCGATTCTGGAGCGTATCGCGCCCCTGATCGACGCCTGGTACTTCACCGATCTGGCCACGCCGCGCGCGGCGCGCGCGAGTGAACTTGAGCGCGCCTACCGCGAAAGCGCGGCTTCGGCGCAGCCGCGTGCCAAGGCGGTGCTGTCTTCCTGCCATGCCGACCCCGCGCACGCGCTCGCCGCAGCGCTTCAAGCGGCGGACCCCGCTGATAGAATCGTCGTCTTTGGATCGTTCTACACCGTGGGTGGCGTGCTGAAGAACGGTTTGCCTCGGCTGGGCGGAACACATTCCATCTGATCCGGCCGTACGCCGCGACCCGAAGTCTGGCCGCGCACGCTGATATTCCGCGTCCAACGGCAACCTTGCCCGCACCCCATCCGCAAACGAGACGAACCCGACGATGCCCCAATCGAAATCGGCTTCGGTCGACACTGTGCAAGAGGCGCGAACCAAGGCGCGGCAGCGCCTGATCGGCGCCGTCGTGCTGCTGCTCGTGGGCATCATCGGTTTTCCGCTCGTATTCGAAACCCAGCCGCGGCCGATTCCGGTTGACGTGACGATCGAGATTCCGCGCAAGGACACATCACCCGCGTTGCAGGCGCCCGCGCCTCGCGCCGCACCGGCCGCCAGCGCACCTGCGCCGGTGGCCGCGAGTTCCGGCGTCGCACCGCGCGAGGAAACTGCCGCTGCTGCCAGCCCGCCGGTTGCCGCACGTCCAGCGGCAACGGCGACACCGAGCACCGCGCCGCCCACGCAAAAGTCCGCAACCACCAGCGCAGCCGCGGAAGCCCCAGGTCGCTTTGTCGTTCAAGTCGGCGCGTTTGTCGACGCTGCCGCCGCGCAAACAGTGCGCTCGCGGGCGGACAAGCTCGGCCTGAAGACCTATACGCAAGTGGTGGAGACCGCTGCCGGGAATCGGGTTCGGGTTCGCATCGGCCCGTTCCCCAACCGCGAGGCGGCGGAGCAGGCCGCCGCGAAGGCCAAGGCGGGAGGACTGAGCGCCGTGGTTCTCACGCTATGAAGGTGAACACGTGAACATGGCGCTGTGGCTCGACCTGTCGCTGGTTGGCGTCATGGTGATTTCGATGATCATCGGCGTCGTGCGCGGCCTGGTGTTCGAGATGCTGTCCGCCATCGGCTGGATCGCCGCCTACTTTGCTGCGCAATGGCTGGCGCCGAGCCTGGTGTTCTACCTTCCTGCCGCCGTGTCGGGCGCCGGGTTGAGGCATGGCGTTGCTTTTGTCGCGACGTTCATCGTCGTCCTGCTGATCTGGAGCCTGGTGTCGCGCGTGCTGCGCATGTGGGTGCGCGGCTCGCCGATGAGCCGGACCGACCGCATGCTCGGCGCCGCCTTCGGGCTGGCGCGCGGCGTGGTGCTGCTGCTCGCAGTCGCCACCGTGATTCGGCTCACGCCGCTGTCCGAATCGGTGACGTGGCGCCAATCCACCGGCGCGGGGTGGCTGGATGGCGCGCTGCGCGGGCTCAAGCCGATGCTGCCCGCCGACATCTCGCGCCACCTCCCGGCCTGACACACCACACCCAGCGCCAACGACCCGAGGTCATCACCATGTGCGGCATCGTCGGCGTCATCGCCAAAGACCCGGTCAATCAACTGATCTACGACGCGCTGCTGTTGCTGCAGCATCGCGGGCAAGACGCGGCGGGCATCGTGACGATGCAGGGCACAAAGTGCTTCATGCACAAGGCGCGCGGCATGGTGCGCGACGTGTTTCGCACGCGCAATATGCGCAGCCTGGTCGGCACGGTGGGCATCGGCCAGGTGCGCTACCCCACGGCCGGCAATGCCTACAGCGAAGAAGAGGCGCAGCCGTTTTACGTGAATGCGCCGTTCGGCATCGTGCTCGTGCACAACGGAAACCTGACGAACGCGACGGCGCTCAAGCGCGAGTTGATCTCGGTCGATCGGCGCCATATCAACACCGAGAGCGACACCGAAGTTCTGATCAACGTGCTCGCGCACGAGTTGCAAAGCGCTGCGCAGGCCACCTCGCTCACGCCCGACGCTGTTTTTCAGGCGGTGCGTGCGGTGCACAAGCGGCTCAAGGGTTCATACGCCGTCGTCGCGCTGATCGCCGGACACGGCCTGCTCGCGTTTCGCGATCCGTTCGGTATCCGCCCCTTGTGTTTCGGGCAGGGCATGGGCGCGACCGGGCCGGAGCTGATGGTGGCAAGCGAATCGGTGGCGATCGAAGGCACCGGTCACACCGTGACTCGCGACGTGGCACCCGGCGAAGCGATCTTTGTCGATCTGCAGGGCCAGCTTTATTCGCGCCAGTGCGCCGACAACCCGAGCCTGAACCCGTGCATGTTCGAGTTCGTCTACCTCGCCCGGCCGGATTCGGTGATGGACGGCGTGTCGGTCTACCAGGCGCGCCTGAACCTGGGCGAGACGCTCGCGCAACGTGTCATCTCGACGATGCCGCCCTCCGACATCGACGTCGTGATACCGATCCCGGAGTCGAGCCGTCCGTCGGCGATGCAGCTCGCCCAGCGCATTGGCAAGCCGTACCGCGAGGGCTTCGTGAAGAACCGTTACGTGGGGCGTACCTTCATCATGCCGGGCCAGGGCGTGCGCGCGAAGTCGGTACGGCAAAAGCTGAACGCGATCGGCGTCGAATTCAAGGGGCGCAATGTGCTTCTCGTGGATGATTCGATCGTGCGCGGAACGACGTCGAAGGAAATCATCCAGATGGCGCGCGACGCCGGCGCGCGCAAGGTCTACATGGCGTCGGCCGCGCCGCCGGTGCGCTACCCCAACGTGTACGGCATCGACATGCCGACGCACTCCGAGCTGATTGCGCACAACCGCAGCGTCGAGGAAATCCGCCAGTTCATCGGCGCGGATGCGTTGATCTATCAGGACGTTGCGGCGATGAAGAGAATCGTCGCGGCGCTGAACCCGAAGATTTGTGGCTTCGAGGCGTCGTGTTTCGATGGCGTCTATGTCACTGGCGACGTGACCGCTGACGATTTCGCGGCGATGGCGGCGCAACGAGGTGCGCAAGGCGAAGAAGAAGACAGCACCGATCGAACCCGCCTGGCGCTGCAAAGTGCGACGGAACAGGGCCCGTGATGCGCCGCGTTCGCACCCGCATCGCGCCATCTCCTACCGGATTCTTGCACCTGGGCACGGCGCGCACGGCGCTGTTTTCCTGGGCGTTCGCGCGCCATCACGGCGGAGACTTCATCCTTCGAATCGAAGACACCGACGAAGCGCGATCGACGCAAGAGGCAGTGGACCAGATCATTGCCGCGATGCGATGGCTGCGCCTGGACTATGACGAAGGCCCTTTCTTCCAGATGCGCCGCCTCGATCGCTACCGCGAAGCGATCGGCAAGATGCTCGGGCAGGGCACGGCGTACCGCTGCTATTGCTCGCCGCAGGAGCTCGACGCGATGCGCGAGGCGCAGCGCGCGCGCGGCGAGAAGCCGCGCTACAACGGGCGCTGGCGTCCCGAGGCAGGCAAGTCCTTGCCGTTGCCACCGAGTGGCGTCGCGCCCGTGGTGCGCTTCAAGAATCCTCACTCGGGCGCCGTGACGTGGAACGACATGGTCAAGGGCACGATCAGCATCAGTAATGATGAACTCGACGATCTCATCATCGCCCGGCCCGCACCCGACGGTGCGAGCGATCCGCACGCCGTGGGCACGCCCACCTACAACTTCTGCGTCGTCGTCGACGACTGGGACATGAACATCTCCCATGTCATCCGCGGTGACGACCATGTGAACAACACGCCGCGCCAGATCAACATCTTCAAGGCCTTGGGCAAAGAGCCACCGGTCTATGCCCACCTGCCGACCGTGCTCAACGAGCAGGGCGAGAAGATGAGCAAGCGCAGCGGCGCCAAGGCCGTCACCCAGTACGCGAAGGAGGGCTACCTGCCCGACGCCATGGTCAACTACCTGGCGCGCCTGGGCTGGAGCCACGGCGACGACGAACTCTTCAGCCGCGAACAAGTGGTGCAGTGGTTCGACGGCGAGCACCTGTCGAAGAGCCCGGCGCAGTGGGACCCGGCCAAGCTGAACTGGGTCAACGCGCACTACATCAAGCAGATCGACGAAACACGCCTGGCCCAGCTCGTTGGCGAGCAGTTGAATCGTCGTGGCATCGACGCCGGGCCGCTTGAACACTTGAAGCGCCTCTGCGCGCTGTTCAAGGACCGCTGCGCCACGACGGTCGAGTTGGCGGACTGGATCGGCATGTACTTCGTCGATGTGCATGCCTCGGCCGAAGACCTCAGCGCGCACGTGACGGAAGCGGTGCGACCGGCACTCGAGACCTTGGGTGGCAAGCTCGCGTCAG
>JANNKM010000365.1:0-11162 GCA_031396305.1 Rhizobacter sp. | reverse complement strand
GGCCCGTTGCATGGCGTGCCGATCGGCTTGAAGGACTTGTGTTTCACGAAGGGCATTGCGACGGCGGCGGGAATGCCGCTGCATCGCAACTTCATCCCCACGTACAACGGCACCGTCGTGTCGAGGCTTCGCGATGCCGGCGCCATCACGCTGGGCAAGCTGACGATGACCGAAGGTGCGTTCGCCGACCATCACCCGGACATCTCGCCGCCCGTGAACCCATGGCATGTGGACCACTGGTCGGGTGCTTCCAGCAGTGGCTCGGGCGTGGCCACCGCGGCAGGGCTTTGCTTTGCATCGATAGGCACCGACACCGGTGGTTCGATCCGCTTTCCGTCCGCCGCAAATGGTGTCACCGGCATCAAACCCACCTGGGGCCGCGTGTCAGTGAACGGCGCGTACGAACTCGCGGCGTCGCTGGATCACATCGGCCCGATGTGCCGCAGTGCGGCGGATGCCGGCGCGATGCTCGGCATCATCGCCGGTGCCGACCCGCACGACCCGACGGCGCGGCAAGAACCGGTTCCCGACTACCTGGCGGGCAATGACCGAGACTTGCACGGCGTGCGCATCGGCATCGACCCGCACTACACGTCGATCGGCGTGGATGCCGTGATGAGCGCCGCGATGGAACACACGCGAAGCGTGTTCGCCGGCCTGGGCGCCGAGCTGCGCAGCGTGATGTTCCCCGACCCGCAAGACGTGATTCGCGACTGGGGCCCGCAGTGCGCGGTCGAAACCGCCGCCGCGCATGCGGCGACGTACCCGTCGCAAGCCGCCGCCTATGGGCCCGGCCTGGGCGGCTTCATCGCGATGGGTCGCGAAGTGAAGGCGCTCGATCTGCAGGAAGTCTGGAAACGGCGGCGCCGCTTCGCCGGGCGCGTGGCGGCGCTGTTCGAGACGATCGACCTGCTGCTGATCCCGGCGCAGCCGATGGCATCGCCGACGGTTGCCCAGATGGCCACGCTGGGCCAGGACCCGAACGCGTTCGAAGTGCTTGTCAAATTCACCGCGCCGTTCAATACGACGGGCAGCCCGACGATCACGTTCCCCGCCGGCTTCACGCGCCAGGGCACACCGGTGGCGATGCAACTTGTGGCGCGGCATCTGGACGAAGCGCTGCTCGTGCGCGCTGGCCGGGCGTTCCAGCGCGAGACCGACTGGCACCAAAGGCATCCACCGTCACTGCGCTGAAGTCAGCAGCGCAACCCGTCCGCAACATGACGCGTCGCACGCGCATCGGTTCCCCATGAACGAGACTGAACTTCGGTTTCAGGTTCCCGCCGCGGCCCGGCGCGCGGTCGAGGCGGGCGTTGCCACGGCGACTGCAAAACGCACCCGACTGCAGGCGATCTATTTCGACACGCCCGACCGTCGCCTGGCAAAGGCCGGCCTGGCCTTGCGCCTGCGCAAGGAGGGCCGGCGGTGGTTTCAGACCCTCAAGGCCGGGGACCCGCACGCGATGCAGCGCTTCGAACACAACGTGCCCCGGCCGCGCCTCGGCGCGGACGTGAACCCCGCTGCGTTGCAGCCCGACACGTCGCTGCACGCAGGCACCGAAGGGGGCGCGTCGCTGGCACGCGCGCTGGAGTCCGACGAGGGCGAGCCCGGGCTTACCCTCAGCGCCTTGTTCCGCACCGACATTCGGCGCTGCCATCGGATTGTCCGCACAGCCCAGGGCAGCGTTGAACTCGCCTTCGACGTGGGCTTCATCGTCGCCAGCGCGCGGCGCCTGCCAGTGTGCGAGTTGGAGATCGAGTTGCTGCGTGGTTCGCCCAGCGCCGTGACGACGGTGGCGAGCCGCTGGGTGGCGCGCCACGGCCTGTGGCTCGAGGTGCGCAGCAAAGCCGAGCGCGGCGATCGCCTCGCGTACGATCCGGCAAACCCGCCGGTGCCGCTGCACAAGGCAGCCGCGCTGCAACTGACCGACAGCCAAGACGTTGACGCGGCGTTCGCTGCGGTGGTGGCGAACGGTCTGGCTCATGCCTTGCCCAACGCCAGCGAAATCGCGAGCGGCGACTATGCGCAAGAGCATGTGCACCAGCTGCGCGTTGCCTTGCGTCGCCTCAGAACCGCGATGCGCTTCTTCGAAGGCTGGACCGGGTTGATCGAATCCGGTTGGGCCGACACCCTGGCGGCAACGTTCGCACAACTCGGCAGCACGCGCGACCGCGACGCGCTGGCGGCAGCCGTGGTGCCGGACCTGCGCGAGGCCGGCGCGCCTTGGTTCGAACTGCCGCCCACCGTGGCTGCGGCAGACCCGGTGGCATTGGTGCGCGCCAACGCCCTCACGCAAACCTGGTTGGAGCTGCTTGCCGCCGCACAACACGAGCCGGCCGACACGCCGCGCGGCGACGCCACGACGTTTCGAGCCCAAGCCGGCGAACGGCTCGACGTCTGGCTGCAACAGGTGCGCCGCGATGCACGGCGCTTTGACGACCTCGACGACCCGGCGCGTCACCGGCTGCGCAGGCGCGTCAAACGGCTGCGCTACGCCGCGGAATTCGTGGCGTCGCTGCACCCGCGCAAGGCAGTGGCGAAGTTCATGAAAGGCCTGGCACCCGTGCAAGACAGCCTGGGCCGCCTGAATGACGTGAACGTCGCACTGCTGCTCTACCGCGGCATCGTCGAAGAAACGCCCGCGGCATGGTTCGCCGTGGGCCGCCTGAGTGCCCGGCGCGAGGCTCTGCTGGCGCAAAGCGCTGCGGCGTTGAAAGCATTCCGGCGCGTCAGGCCGTTCTGGTGATCTGATCCGCCAGCGCATCCGTGGAAGACCGTCCTTAACAATTTATACTGTTTATACGGTATACGCCATTTACAGGAGCATTCATGGCCACAGTGACACCATCCGCCCGCAACAGGCCTGCCACCGCGCCGCGCGCGAGGCCCGCCGGCAACGCGCCGGCGAAGAAGGTCGCCTCACCCGTCAAGCAGAAGACCGGCGCAACCGCCAAGACCGACAAAGCGGCAGCGCCCAAGATCAAGAACAAGCTGGTGCGCGACAGCTTCACGATTCCCAAGACCGAGTACGCCGTGCTGACAGCGCTGAAAGATCGTGCGCTGAGCCTGACGCGCGACGTGAAGAAGAGCGAATTGCTGCGCGCCGGCATCAGCGCCTTGAACACGATGCACGACAAGGCGTTTCTTGAAGCGCTCGACACCGTGCCCAGCCTGAAGACCGGGCGGCCCAAGCACGACTGAACAACCGCGTTGACAGTGAAGCGTTCGAGATCAAGATAGAGCGGCCTGGAGCGCCTGCCGGGTCTGGCCGGTCTCGAGCCTGTGGCACCCCGCCGGATTACTTGGCGTGCGCCGGATCCGCCTGCAAAGGCAGGCGCAACAACGCGCGGCCCATGCGGATCGGCGCACCGGCTTCAATGCCTTCGCACAGCCTGAATCCGCGCGGCGCGAACACGATGATGGTGGAGCCGTGCTGGAACCAGCCGATCTCGTCGCCCTTGGTGAAGCGTTTGCGGCAGGCAATCTCATGCGGCCCGCGGTAGCGCAGGTGCAACAGCACGTCGAGAAAATGCAGCCGGATGCTCGCCACCAGGATCGCCGCCACCGGCACCATCGCGATGCGATGACCGCCGTTGTCCAGCGTGGCGCGCAGCACCGCTCGCTCGTTGCGGCAGAACAGGCGCTCGACCCGCGCCAGCGCGATCGGGTTGACGTTCCAGGTGTCGCCACTGATGTAGGTGAGGTGGTCCACTTCGCAGTCGTGCGGCGCGTGGAAGCGGTGATACATGCTGGAGGTCAGGCGCAGCGTCACGTAGACGCCGTCTTCGAACGCCGTGATGTCCTGCGTGGGCCCGAAGAGGTCGCGCAATGCGTACGGGAACCCCTTGGCCTGGAACACCTGCCCGGCGACCACCGCACCGCAGGCACCGACGATCGCGTCGCTCGGGCTGGTCAGCACGTCGGGGTCTGTTTCCACAACGCGCGCTCCTGCCACCAGCTCGCGCGTGAAGCACTCATGCAGGCTGGCGAAACCCTTGTTCTTCGCGTCGCTCAGGTCCAGGTCGGTGAACCGGCGCCACACCGCGATCGACACGCGGCACAACAGTGGGTTGCGAATCTGGCTGAACCAGCCCATGAAGCGCGTCAACGCCGCGCGGGGAACCCGGTTGGTGAGCAGAAAGTTGAGGTCTTCCTGGAGAAATACGTCGCGCAATCTGCTGATATTCATATGCCTGTCAATTGAAACTGCTAAACCTGGGGCGTCACAGCTTCGTCACGCCCATGAATCAAACCTTCGCACTCTCCGCCCTGGCTCTCGGCGCCCTGGCCTGGACCTTGCCGCGCGCCAAGCGCCGGCTCGAACTCTCGCGAGCGAAGCACCGTTCGCTGGCCGGCCATTCGCGCATGGCCAAGCGCATCGCCTCGCTGATTCCGGGCTACGCCTATGACGAAGCGCGCTTCTTCGCCAGCGACAACGCGCCCGCCGACGTGGTGGCCCAGCGTCGCAAGGGCTTCGCGCAGCTCGCGGCGCTGTACGCCAGCCGCTATGCCCAGAGCGCGGAGATGACGGCGAGCGCCCGCGAAGGAATTGCCGACCTGCAGTTCACCGGCAGCTACCGCGTTCCCTTCCAGTACAGCCCGTATCTGCGCCAGCACCTCAAGAGCGGCAGCTTCCTGCGCGCCTCGTCGGGCGTGACGGTGCAAGACCTGGACGGAAACCTCTTCTACGACCTCACCGGCTCCTACGGCGTGAACGTGTTCGGCTACGACTTCTACAAGTCGTGCATTGCCGAGGGCGCGGCCAAGGTGGCCGATCTCGGGCCGGTGCTGGGCGCCTTCCATCCGTGCGTGCTTGACAACGTGCAGCGCCTCAAAGCCATCTCGGGCCTGGACGAAGTGTCGTTCCACATGTCGGGCACCGAGGCCGTGATGCAGGCGGTGCGCCTGGCGCGCTATCACACCAGGCGCAGCCACCTGGTGCGCTTTTGCGGCGCGTACCACGGCTGGTGGGAAGACGTGCAGCCCGGCCCGGGCAACCCGCTGCCGCCGCGCGAGACCTACACGCTCAAGGAAATGGACGACAAATCGCTGCGCGTGCTGCGCAGCCGCAGCGACATCGCGTGCGTGCTCGTCAACCCGCTGCAGGCGCTGCACCCCAACAGCGGGGCGCCGGGCGATTCTTCGCTGGTGGACAGCGGCCGGCGCGCCGCGTTCGACCGCGCCGCCTACACCGCCTGGCTGCAACAACTGCGCGAAGTGTGCACGGCGCGCGGCATCGTGCTGATCTTCGACGAGATCTTCGTCGGCTTCCGCCTCGCACCCGGTGGCGCACAAGAGTACTTCGGCGTGCAGGCCGACATGGTGACCTACGGCAAGACCCTGGGCGGTGGCCTGCCGGTGGGCGTGGTGTGCGGCAAGCATGCGCTGATGAAACGCTTCCGCGAAGACCGGCCGGCCGACATCTGCTTCGCACGCGGCACCTTCAATTCGCACCCTTATGTGATGGGCGCGATGAACGCGTTCCTGCACCGGATCGAACAACCCGAGGTGAAAGCCGTCTATGCCGGACTCGACGAACGCTGGAACGCGCGCACCCTGGCATTCAACCAGGCGCTGAGCGCCGCCGGCGTGCCGGTGCAGGTGGCGAACCTGTCGTCGATCTGGACCGTGCTTTACACCGGCGCGTCCCGCTACAACTGGATGTTGCAGTTCTACCTGCGTGCGCATGGCCTGGCCTTGAGCTGGGTGGGCACCGGGCGGCTGATCTTCAGCCTGAACTACGGCGACGCCGAGTTCAACGAGGTGCAAAGCCGGTTCGTCGCGGCGACGCAGGCGATGCAGGCCGACGGCTGGTGGTGGAGCGCCCCCGAACAAACCAACCGCAGCATTCGACGCAGCATCCTGCTGGAGATGCTGCGCGAACGGTTCTGAGCGAGAGCAAAAACTGCGTGCGCTCAGTGGGGTCGCACGTGCGTCATCGGGTCGATCATCTCGCCGCGCAGCAGGTGCAGCGGCGCTTTGTGATACAGCATGATGTCGTGGAACGGGTCGGTGAGGATCTTCGTGGCCCACACCACGCCAGTCATCAGGCCTTGCTGAATCCACAGCTGCACCACCCGGAACAGCAGCCCGCCCACCCCCAGCGCCAGCCAGGCCAGCCCGACGTCATGCACGAATCCGTAGAACGAAGTGGCCGGCGCGATCAGGCCGAACACCGAAGGGGAGAACCACAACAGCAACGGAATCAGCACCCACACCGCCATCAGCACGATCTTGCGGCGGATGTTGTAGCCGACCTTGATGTCTTCCTTGGTCTGGTCGCTGAGCTGGTTGACTTCGTCGTAACCGCGCGGCTCGAAGAAGAAGTGGCCGGCCTGGCGGCTCGTCATCGACACGCACCAGGCCAGGATGGCCGAGAGTGCCGGGTCGACGAACAACAAGGCGTAGGCGATAACGAAGCTCACCGCGCTCAACAGATGCAGGCTCTGGTTGATGCGGCTGTGGTGGTACAGGCGGTGGTCGTCCCAGCGCTGAACGGCGAGCGATTCTTTGAATCCCATATCGATGCACCTCGAATGTGGTTGATAAGGCGTAGGCCACCGCCAAGCGGCGTGCGTGACGTGATGGTGACAGCGCGGTGTGAAACCGGCGTGACAGAAACACGCCCCGCGGCCCTTGCGGCAAGACCGCACGTGTTGTCATCGAATTGCCTCATTGGCGCGGCACGATGCGAGCATGGACATGTCCGAACTCGACGGCCTGGCGATCGACAACTTCGCTGCGGCGCGGCATTCGCTGCGCACCGCGGTCGTGACGGAGACCTACCCGCCCGAAGTGAACGGCGTCGCCTTGACGATCCGCGAAGTCGTCGAAGGGCTGCGGCGGCGCAACCATGACGTGCAGCTGATCCGGCCGCGCCGCAACGCGGACGACGCCGCCGGCAGCAGCGCCGGCTTTCATGAAGTCCTGATGCGCGGCCTGCCGATACCGCGCTACACGAACTTGCGCATGGGCGTGCCGTCGAAACGCGCGCTGGTGCGGCTGTGGTCTGTGCGCCGGCCTGACGTGGTGCACATCGCCACCGAGGGGCCGCTGGGGTGGTCGGCGCTGCAGGCGGCGATGCGCCTGAAACTGCCGGTGAGTTCCGACTTTCGAACCAATTTCCACGCCTACAGCAAACACTACGGCATCGGCTGGCTGCACCAGCCCATCATGGCGTACCTGCGCAAGTTTCATAACCGCACCCAGTGCACCATGGTTCCCACCGAAGCGCTGCGGCGTGATCTGGAACGCTGCGGTTTTCACAAGCTCAGCGTGGTAGCGCGTGGCGTCGACACGCATCAGTTCGATCCGCAGCGGCGCAGCGACGATCTGCGGCGCGATTGGGGTGCCGCTGCCGACGACCTCGTCGTGACCTGCGTCGGCCGCCTGGCGCCCGAGAAGAACCTGGGCGTGCTGAGCGCCGCGTTCGAACAGATCCTCAAGACGCAGCCGAACGCCAAGCTGCTGCTGGTGGGCGATGGCCCGTTGCGCGACGAACTGAAGGCGCGTTGGCCGGGCGCCGTGCTTGCCGGCCAGCGCACCGGTCATGACTTGGCAGCGCACTATGCATCAGCCGATCTGTTCCTGTTCCCCAGCGTGACTGAAACCTTCGGCAACGTCACCATTGAGGCGATGGCCAGCGGCCTGCCGGTGGTGGCGTTCAACCATGCCGCTGCGGCACAGTTGATCCGAGATGACGACAACGGTTGCCTGGTGCCGTTCGGCGACGATGCAGCGTTCATCAAGGTCGCCGCCCGGCTCGCCGCCGATCCACCGCGCCGGCGCTGGATGGGTGAACGCGCGCGCCGCAGCGCTGCCAATGCGGGGTGGGACGGCATCGTCGCGCGGTTCGAGAGCGTGCTGCTGAACGTGATCCGCGACAGTGCATCCGCCGAAGCACTGCCACTCGGGATGCTGCGCACACCTGCCGCGTGAAGTCACGGCACGGCCAGTGCCGCTTCGTTTGAATTGCGCCAGCGCTCGCGCCACATCAGCGCGGCCATCGCCGCGGCGATTGCCACGCCAAAGCCCGCCAACAGCGCGACGACGGGCAGGTCGAGCCAGAGCAATGCCGCGTACCCGGCCAGCATCGCCAGGATGCTGGCGTTTTCGTTGAAGCCCTGCACGGCGATCGAGCGGCCCGCACTCAGACGCATGCACCCGCGATGCTGCAGCAGCGCGTTCAAGGGCACCACCAGCAGGCCGCCCACGGCGCCCACGAGCATGAGCAGGGGAATCGCCAGCTTCAGATCGGCACTCACCGCGATCACCGGCAACAGCAGCCCCAGCAGCACGCCGGCCACCAGCATGTTTTTTGCCCTGGCCAGCGGCACCCAGCGGCCCGCTGCGCAGGCGCCGATCACCACGCCCACAGCGACGGCCGCTTGCAGGTAGGCCGCCTCGTTCAGCGGCATTTTCAGGATATCGTCCGCCCAGCGCAGCACAGCGAACTGCAGTGTCGCACCGAGGCCCCAGAAGATCGTCGTCACCGCCAGCGAGAGGCCGCCATCCCGGTCGCGCCACAAGATCAGGTTGGCCTGGCGGAATTCACGGACCAGCGTGATCGGGTTGAGCCGGCTCGCCGGATAGCGCGCGCCGCTGTCGGGCACGCCGAGGTTGATCACGCCGGCCAACGCGTACCCGCCGAGAAGCACCAGCAACGACACGGTGAGCGGGCTCGCCTCCAGCAGCGTGACGCTGTTCAGCGCGAGCTGCACCGCGGCCACGGGACTGGAGCCCAGCAGCCAGGGGCTGACGAGCAGGCCGCCGAGCACCGCGCCCAGCAACGCGGCGCACACCACGGTCACTTCGAGCCAGCCGTTCGCCGCCACCAGCCGTCTTGCGGGCACGAGTTCGGTGATCAGCCCGTACTTGGCCGGCGCGTAGGCGGCAGCGCCGAAACCCACCACGGCGAACGCCGCCACCGGATGCATTCCCGTGAGCAGAGCCACCACGCCCAGCACCTTGACGCCGTTCATCCAGGCCATCAGGCGCGCCTTCGGCAATGCGTCGGCCAGGGGACCGACGAACGGTGCCAGCACGACGTACGAGATCGTGAAACTGAACTTCAACATCGGCGCCCACCACGGCGGCATGCCGCGTTCGTGCAGCAGCGCCATCGTGACGATGAGCAACGCGTTGTCGGCCAGCGCCGACGCGAATTGAGCCGCGATGAGCAGGTGAAAGCCGGTGGGCATGCGGCGCGGCGGATGAGTGGCGTGGCGGGGGCAAGACCATCGCGCCAGCACCGTTGACGCCGGTCGAACCGACGGCGATTCTCACGACGCGATGCGACATCCCGCTGACGCACCCATGACGCTTTGGTGACGGTCGCGCACCTCACGGCGCCGCAACCCTGGTGACGCAGTGGCGTGAGGTATCGAGACCGGCGATCAGACGCGCACGGTGAAAGGCCGCAGCGCGGGCGTGTCGTCATCCCGGCGCGCCGGCGCGGGGGCATGCACCAGCGCAATGCTGAGCCAGACCGCACAACTGAAGTACAGCGTCATCCAGGTCACCTCGCTGTGCCAGTCTTCCCAGCGGTGCGAAACGACCCAGCGGCTGGACACATCCAGCAGCCCCTGCGCCAGGCTCAGGTAGGCGCGGCCGTTTGCCTCGTCGGCGAGCCAGCGGCCCAGGTACATCGGCACGTCGACGATGAACATGAATGCCACATAGCCCACCCCGGCGACGCACCACAGAGCCAGCAGCGGTCGCAGGCGCGCCGAACAGCGCGGCCAGATCGCGACCAGGCTGGCCACCATCAACGCCGCGCACAGAGCCCAGATCGTTTCTTCCATCACGTGGCCGAGGTTGGACGTGGTCAGCACCGAGTACCAGGAACAGACTTCGGCCACCGCGATCAGCGGCACCATCACGAACGCGCTGGTCCTGCCGAACGAACTGCCGATGCGGCGCGACGCTTCATTGAGCATCAGCGCCCACTGTGTCGCGAAACACAGCTCGGCGAACGTTGCCACCGAGCGCCCGACCACCACGCTGGACAGCCAGGTGTCGAACAGGCACAAGCGGGGCACGTCATACACCGGCAGCACCGAGCGGAAGCCGCAACCCAGCACGTAGCCGGCCGAGAGCAGCAATTGCAGGCGCCGCATCGCATACACCTCGGGCGTCAGCACAGCCTGGCGGCGCTGCAGCACCGCGGCGGACGCAAACCACGCGAGAACGTTCAAGGCACTCACCGCGCAAAGCAGCGCCCACCACGAAAACACGGCGTTTGACATCATTTCGTCATATTGACATGGTCCGCGGCTCCTGCCAATCGGATGCCCCCTCATGCTGACGGCCGCCTGCGCAGCGGGCAGCGGCGTCCAGAAGATAGGCTATCGAGGGCCATGCGCTGCTGATCCGAACGGATCATTGAATGAACGTTGCCTGACCCGTTGCACCGCCACGCATAGCAGGCGCCATGCAATTGTCACTGTCGCGTCATCGCGCTGTCACGCCCCAATCACAAGCGAGCGGCAGTATCTGCGCATCATGCAGAGAGATGAACCGGAAGCGCTGCAACCCGAGGCCTGCACTCTTGAACCGCGCGATGGTGCTTCTGCGCGAGTACGCAGCGTCTGGATCTCAGACCTGCACTTGGGCACACCCGGCTGCAGAGCAAACGCTTTGCTCGATTTTCTGAAGCATGTTGACTGCGACCATCTGTTCCTGGTGGGCGACATCATCGATGGCTGGCAACTCAGGCGTTCCTGGTATTGGCCGCAGGCGCACAACGACGTCATCCAGAAACTGCTTCGAAAGGCCCGCAAGGGTACGCGCGTCGTTTTTGTTCCCGGCAACCACGACGAGTTCGCGCGGCGCTACCTGCAGCACAACTTCGGCGGCATCGAAGTCGCCGAGGACTGGGTTCACGTGACGGCCGACGGACGGCGGCTGTGGATCACCCACGGCGATCTGTTTGACGGAGTGATCCAGTGTGCCAAGTGGCTGGCGTACGTGGGTGATTCGCTCTACGAGTTCACGCTGAAGCTCAATTCGTACCTCAACTCGCTGCGCGCCAATCTGGGCCTGCCCTACTGGAGCCTTTCGCGATACCTCAAGCTCAAGGTCAAACGCGCGGTCAGTTACGTGAGCGACTTCGAAGCCGCGGTTGCGCGTGAGGCGCGCCGGCGCGGCGTGGACGGCGTGGT
>JANNKM010000308.1:0-4496 GCA_031396305.1 Rhizobacter sp. | reverse complement strand
GCGAGCAGGTGTGCTCGTGCATCGTTGCGCTCGGCCAGTGCGAGGGGCGCGACGTGCTCAGCGTGGAAGGGCTCGCGCTGCTTGACGAAGACGGCGCCGCCACCCTGTCGGCGTTGCAGCGCGCCTTCGTCGCCCACGGCGCGGCGCAATGCGGCATCTGCACGCCGGGAATGTTGATGAGCGCGCACGCGCTGTTGCAGCGCTGCCCGCAGCCGAGCGAGGCGCAGGTGCAGGACGCGCTGGGCGGTGTGCTGTGCCGCTGCACCGGCTACCGCAAGATTGTCGAGGCGGTGCTGGCGGTGGGCCGCGACGTGATGGCCCACGCCGATGTGGCGCCGCACAGCGTGCCGGCCGGTCAAGCCGTGGGCGCGCGCGTCGCGCGCCTGGACGCCCCCGACAAAGTGCGCGGCGCCGCGCGCTACGCCGCCGACGCCCGGCCCGCCGACGTGTTGGCGATGCGCGTGGTGCGCTCGCCGCATCCGCACGCGCGCTTCAGGCTTGGCGACCTGGCGGCGCTGCGCCTGCGCTGGCCCGGCCTGGTGGACGTGCTTACCGCGGCCGACGTGCCGAACAACGCCTTCGCCATCTTTGCCGAGCTGCGCGACCAGCCCGTGCTCGCCGACGGCGTGGTGCGCTTTCGTGGCGAGGCGATGCTGGCGTTGATCGGCGATGAAACAACGTTGCAGGCGATCGCCGACGCGCAGTTGCCGATCGAATACTCCGTGCTGCCGGCGGCGCAGGACGTCGAAGCCGCACTCGCCGCGGGCGAGCGCGGCGAGTTGCTGCAATCGCGCCACGCCGGCAACGTGTTGTGCCGCGGCCGGGTCGCCACAGGCGACGTCGTTGCCGCGCTGGCCACCGCGCCGATGCGCGTTGAAGCTCACTTCGAGACGGCGTACGTGGAACACGCCTACATCGAGCCCGAGGCGGGCTATGCGGAACTGGAGATCCGTGCCGGTGCGGCGCCACGCGTGCGCATCTTCGCCTGCACGCAAACGCCCTACATGGACCGCGATGAAGTGGCGCATGTGCTGGGCATCGATCCGCACCGTGTCCACATCGTGCCCTCGGCGATGGGTGGGGGGTTTGGCGGCAAGCTCGACCTCTCGGTGCAGCCGCTGCTGGCGGTGGCCGCGATGAAACTGGGGCGCGCGGTGCGCCTGGTGTACGAGCGGCCGGAGTCGATGCAGTCGAGCACGAAGCGCCATCCGGCGCGCATGCAGGCGTGCGCCGCGTGCGACGCGCAAGGCCGGCTCACGGCCTACGACTTCGAAGGCGACTTCAACACCGGCGCGTACTCGTCGTGGGGCCCGACGGTGGCGAACCGCGTGCCCATCCACGCTGCCGGACCCTACCGCGTGCCGAACCAGCGTGCGCTGACCCGCGCCGTGCTCACGCACAACAGCGTCGCCGGCGCGTTTCGCGGCTTTGGCGTGCCGCAGTCGACGTTGATCGGCGAGCGGCTCATCGACGAACTCGCACGAATGAGCGGAATCGATCCGCTCGAGTTCCGGCATCGCAACGCGCTGCGCGCCGGTGACACCACCGGCACCGGCCAGCGGCTCGTCGCGAGTGTGGGTCTGCAGGCCTGCCTGGCTGCGCTGCGACCGGCGTGGCAGGCGGCGCGCGCCGCCGCCGACGCGTTCAACGCGCAGGCACTGCAGGCGCGAAGCCCGCTGCGCCGTGGCGCCGGCATCGCCTGCATGTGGTACGGCATCGGCAACACGGTGATCGCGAACCCGTCGACGATGCGCGCCAGCCTGCGCCTGGACTTGCAACGCGGCGCCACGCTGCGGCTCTACAACGGCGCGCAGGAAATCGGCCAGGGCACGGCGACAATCCTGCCGCAGATGTTTGCCGACGCCGTGGGACTGCCGCTGGGCTGCGTGACGCAAGTGATGGGCGACACCGACCTGACGCTCGATGCGGGCAAGTCTTCGGCGTCACGCCAGACCTTTGTATCGGGCAATGCGGCCAGGTTCGCCGGTGAAGACTTGCGCCGCCAGCTGCTGGCGGCACTCGGTGCCGACGCTTCCGGGGTGCTCGGCCTCGACGGGGCGGTGTTGAGCGCGCGCAGCGCCGCGGGTTTGCATCAACTCGACCTGACGGCGCTCGCAGCAGATTCGCGCGGCGACCTGTTCGCCGGCACCGGCCACTTCAACCCACCCACGATTGCGCTGGACGCCGATGGCCAGGGCGTGCCTTACGCCACCTACGCCTTCGCCGCGCAGATCGCGGAGCTGGAAGTCGACGTCGAGCTCGGCACGGTGAAGCTGCTGCACATCCACGCCGCGCACGATGTGGGCCGCGCCATCAACCCGACCCAGGTGGAGGGCCAGATTCACGGCGGCATCGCGCAGGGCATCGGCATGGCGCTGATGGAGGAATACCGCAACGGTGAAACGGACAACCTGCACGACTACCTGATCCCCACCTTCGGCGACGTGCCGCCGATCACGGTGCACTTGATCGAAGACCCCGAGCCGCTCGGGCCCTGGGGTGCGAAGGGCGTGGGCGAGCCGGCGCTGGTGGCCACCGCGCCGGCGATCCTGAATGCGATCCACCACGCGTGCGGCGTGCGCATGGGCCAGGTGCCGGTGAGCCCGAGCCGGTTGCGCGCGGCGTTGCAGACTCGTCATCCCGACGAAAGTCGGGATCCACCCCTTGCCGATGTGGGTGGCGACGCAGTGGTTCCCGGCGTGCGCCGGGATGACGGCATGCACGATGACGGCATTCAGGGCAGCGGGCAATGAACGTACCTGCCAAGCCTTTTGACCCACGCTCCGACGGCCAACCCGTCGAGCCGCCCGAGCCACCGCCAGCCGTCGTCCTGGAGCACTCACGCGCGCCCGAGCGCATGGCGGCGGACAAAGTGCGCTGCGAGGCGTGTCCGGTGCTGTGCCAGATCAGCCCGGGCAAGCTGGGCGCGTGCGACCGTTACGGCAACGTGAACGGCGAGCTGGCGCGCATGGACAGCGTGCACCTGGTCAAGCGCGCCGGCGCGGAGCTTGTGGAGTGGAAGTCCGCCACACACGGCTGGAGCGGCGAACTGCTGAACGACGCGCCGGTGTTCGTCAGCGGCGTAGGCGCGGGCACCACCTACCCCGACTACAAACCCGCGCCCTTCATCATCGCGTCGCAACAGCGCGGCGTGGACATGGTGACGGTGGTCACCGAGGGCATCTTCAGCTATTGCAGCTTCAAGGTGAAGATCGACACCGACCGCTACCTCGGCCCGCAGCAGGCCACCGTGCGTCACAAGGGCGAGGCGGTGGGCCACGTGACGACGATCGAATACGGCTCGCAGTTCCTGGCGCTGGGCGGCGTGCATCACCTGACGGGCGGCTCGAAGCGCGAGGGCAAGGTGGCGTGCGACATGATGCTGGCGCTGGGCAATCGCCAGCCCGTTGACCTGCAGATCGAAGGCGGCGCCGCGCTGACGGTGCAGGCCGATCGTGCGCCGATCGTCAACGGTGTCGAAGAGCAGCGCATGCGCGTGGGCTGCGGCTCGGCGACGATCGGCATCTTCGCCCAGCAATGGTTCGGCCACGTCGATGAAGTGATCGTCATCGACGACCACATCACCGGCGTGCTGTCAGAGCACCAGGCCGGCAAGTGCCTCGACATGCCGGCCACGGGCGTGCGTCTGCGCGGGCGCAAGTCCACGCCGGGGCGCTACTTCCAGGTGGCGAACCCGGGTTCGGGCTGGGGCGGCACCGACATCACCGATCCACTGGCCATCATCGAGGCATGGGACCCGTTGCACGCACACGCCGGGCTGCGCCTGCTGATGGTGTCGACGACAGGCGAAGACCACGCCTATTTCGTGCTCGATCAGAATCTGGCGCCGCAACCCGCGACGATGCCCGACGCGGTGCGGCGGGTTGTCGAGCGCATCGGCGAGAACTGCGAGCCCTCGCTGGCGAGCGTGCTCTACGTGGCCGGCGCCGGCGGTTCGCTGCGTGCCGGAGTCACCGACAACCCGGTGCTCCTCACGCATTCGATCAAGGAGTTGCTCGTCAACGTCACTTGCGGCGGCGCACCGGTCTATGTGTGGCCGGGTGGCGGCATCACGGTGATGGTGGACGTGGCGCGCATGCCGGCGAACAGCTTTGGCTATGTGCCCACTCCGGCGATCGTCTCGCCGATCGAGTTCACGATGCGCCTGGCCGACTACCGGCAGCTCGGCGGCCACATGGACCGGGTGCGGCGCCTGGAAGACCTGTTGGCTCAAGGCGACTACAAGGTGATCGATGCGGCGCCGGGCAACCCCTGGCCTTTGCAGGGGGGCGCGTCATGAGCACCCCCAGACCGTCGACATACGTCGTCCGCCCCAAGGGCCACGAAGGGGCCCCTTCGTGGCCCTTGGGATTGAGCAAAGTGGCGGAGCCACATCTGCTCAAGAGCGGCGCGCAGCGCCGCCCGCTGCCCGGTGCGCGCTGGCATTTTCAGCATGGGCCGATCGAGTGCGTCATCGGCGCCGATGGCGAGCCTGC
>JANNKM010000261.1:0-12833 GCA_031396305.1 Rhizobacter sp. | reverse complement strand
CGTCGGCAACAGCGCGCAGCGCTGGCCGGCACGGCCTGGCAGCATGGGCCGGCCCTACCCGGGCCACCGCGTCGCGGTGATCGACGACGAAGGCCGCGAGTGCGCGCGCGGCAAGCCCGGCGACGTGGCGCTGCACCGGCTCGACGTGCACGGCCATCCCGACCCGGTGTTCTTCCTCGGCTACTGGAAGAACGACGCGGCCACCACCGCCAAGTTCACCGGCAACCCGGGCAACAGCTGGTGCCGCACCGGCGACATGGCGGTGATGGATGCCGACGGCTACCTCTGGTACCACGGCCGCAGCGATGACGTGTTCAAGGCCGCCGGCTACCGCATCGGCCCGAGCGAGGTGGAGAACTGCCTGGTCAAGCACCCGGCGGTGGCGAATGCGGCGGTGGTGCCCAAGCCCGATGCGCAGCGCGGCGCGCTGGTCAAGGCCTACGTGGTTCTGGCCAGCGGTTATGCGGCCTCGCAGGCGTTGATCGAAGACCTGCAACGCCATGTGCGCGGCAAGCTCGCGCCTTATGAATACCCGAAGGAAATCGAGTTCATCGACGCGCTGCCGATGACGACGACAGGCAAGGTGCAACGCCGCGTGCTGCGCTTGCAGGAGGAGCGCAGGGCGCAGGGGCAGTGAGTCCTCGTCTAGTGCTCGACGAGGCGAGCATCTGGTGCGCCAGGCTGATTCCGTGGCCAGCGTGAGTCGCGTTACCCCGGCGCTCGCCTGGTGCACGCCCGGATCCACTGCTTCACCAGTCTCCGACGTTGCCCCGACGTTGCCCCGCTCAGGCGACGCGGGCCAGTGGATACCGGCTTTCGCCGGTATGACGGGCGGAACTCAGAACGCTCGACCTAGGCTCAAATATCCCATCGAATCGCGCGGCTCGTCCAACCCCTTGGCGACGCCACCGCGCAATTGCAGTCCGAGCGCATAAAGTAGCTTGACCTCACCGATCAGCTCGACTCCCGCGCCGCGTTTGTATTGCGATGGGCGTTTGCCCGTCGTCCACGCGCCGCCGATGTCGAAGAACACGGTCGCGGACAGGCGGTTCAGGCCAAACGGCGGGGCCATGCCGTGGCGGTCGACGTCTGCCAGCGGGGCGCGCCACTCGATGCTCGTGACGCGGGCGTCGGTTCCCACGAGCGTGGGCTCGTCGGCATCGTAGCCGCGCAACGCGATGCGCCGGCTGTTCAGCACGGTGCCGAACTGCAATTGCGGATCGAGCGCGCCGCCGAGCTGGTAGGGCTCGGTGAAGCCGCGTGCGCGAACTTCAGTGTGGCGCACGCCGAGCACATGGCGCCCCAGGCCCAGATAGCCGCGCAGGTCCAGGCGCAGCAGGTCGCCGTCGAAAGTGTTCGTGCCGCTGCGCGCGAAAGGTTTGTAGGTTTCGTACAGCAATGTGCTGCGCTGACCGCGGTTTTCGCCTTCGCTCCACCAGTTGGCGCCGCTGGTGTCGAACTCGATCAGCGCGGCGGCGATGCGCTCGTCGCGTGGCCGGGTCGCGGTGTCGCCGATCACGCGGATCCGGTCCTTGCGGTCCAGTGCCGCGCCGACGCCCAGAGTCAAGCGCCGTTCGAGGCGCCAGAAAGGGTGCACGCTGAGCCACTGCAGTTGCGTATCACGGTCGTAGATCGTCACGTCTTCGTTCCCGCCCGAGCCCGTCCACGCGCGCGCTGTCAGGCTGCGCCTCAAGGCGACCTGGTGCCTGCCGAGAAACAGGTACTCGAGCGTGCCGATGAGTTCCTTCTGGCTGGTTTCCCATTGCGCCAGGGCGGCGTAGCGGTGCCAGCCCAGAGCGTCGCCGCCCAGCGTGCTGGCACCATAGGCGGTCAAGCCGCGATCTGCGGTGATCGCGGGAAGCCACGACCGCGGGTAGAGCGAGCGCCACGCGCCATAGCGCATGGGCTCGCCGAGTTCGGGGGCACTGGTGGTGGCGGGTGGCGACCTGGTCGGTGCGGCCGGGTCCACCGCGGCGATGCGCTGCTGCACCGCGTGCTCGCTCATGCGCCGCAATTCGTAGCCGTTGTTCGCCACCGCGACGAGCCATGTCGCCCCGTCGGGCAGCGTGCCGCTGTGGCCGACGATGCTGGTGTGGCTGTGCGTCAGGCGCTGCAGCGCATCACCGCTCAGGCGCCACACGTTGTAGACGCCATCCACCGCGGCGATCAGCTCGAGCCCGGCCGCCGTGTGGCGCAAGCCGTGCACGGGGGCGCCCAGGTGCGCCAGCTGCCGCGGCGCGGCTCCCGGCACCGTGAGATCGATTTCGAGCACGCGCCAGTCGCCTTCGCGCTTGGTGATGAACTGCACGCGTTGGCCGTCGGGGCTTGCCGCCACGTCGATCAGGTCGGTGTCGGGAACGGCTTGGAGCAGGACGCGCGTTTCGCGGCCTTCGGAGTCGAGCTGAAGCAGCCGCGTCAGGCCGGCGTCGTGCTGGATCGCGACGATGGTCTCGCCCGCCTGCGCCGCGCGGCGCAACCGCGCGCAATGCGTGAGCTGGCGGAGCTGATGGTCGGCCTCGAGGCGGTACACGTCATAGACGAGGTAGTAGCCTTCGCAGATGTCGGGTTGCAGCACCAGCATCCGCCCGTCGGGCGTGGCGCTCAGGCGCGTACCGCGATTGACGCGCCGCAAGGTCTGTTGCGTGCCGTCGCTCGCCACGCGCACCAGGTGCGGCGCGCGCAAGCCGTCGTCGAGCACTGCGAGTGCCGCGCCGCTGGGCAGCGCCGCAACCGCGGCGATGTCGAACAGCGGCCCGGCGAGCACTTGGCCCGCGGCTTGCGGCTGGCGCCGCAGCCCGAGAGCGCGCTGGTCCACCTGGCTGCCCAGGTCGACGAGGAAATCGTCCCACAGCGCGTCCATCGTCTTGCCGGTGGCCGCATAAGGGCCGCTGTGCACGCGCGGCACGAACGGGAAATTGCCGCTGTAGCGCTCGACGTATTTCTGAATCGCGTCGGGCCCGTGGCGGCGCGCCAGGAAGTCGACGAAGTAGGCGCCGTAAAGGTAGTTCTTCGTGATCGGCAGCGAGCGGCCCGATGCATTGATTTCATCGATCGACAGGAAACCGTTGCCCGCCTGGGCCCGCAACTGCGCTTCGAACAACGGGCTGCGCAGGCGCCCGCGGCCGGTGCCGGGCTCGCTTTCCACATAAGTGGCCAGGCCTTCCAGCGTCCACAGCGGCTGGAAGACGTTCGGGAAGAACCACGGCACGCGGCCGAAGATCGTCTGCAGCACCTTCGGCGCGCCACGCACCTTGTCCAGGTGCACGACGTGCGTGAATTCGTGCGTCAGCAACAGGTCGAGCCAGGTCGAGTTGTCGAGCAGCTGGCCGTCGTCGTTGGGCGCGAGGAACACACCGATCATGTTGAACGGCAGGGGCGTGGCAAAGCCGTTGGGGAGGTCGAACTCGTTGAACAGCACGATCTCGGTTCGGCCGCGCGGCTCCCATTGCAGCAGCGTCGTGATCTTCGGGTACGCACGCTCCGCGGCCTGGATTGCGCGCTGCGCCTGTGCCCGGTGCTCGGCGCGGTAATGCACACGGAAGTGCACGCTGTCGGCACTGAGCCAGTCTTTCCAGGGGTCGGCGAGTTGCGCCATCGCCGGCACGCTGACGAAGGTGCTGAATGCGAGCGCCAGAATCGCGGCGACGATGCGAAAAGTAGCCATGGGTCAGCGGCCGAAGTGGGGATGCGTGAGGACGTGAGTGCGAAGCGTACACGACCCGTCGCCGACGCCGCCTGCTGGCGCACAGGCGCCGCCGCTACACTGAGCAACTGTCATCCCGGCGAAAGTGCCACCCCGTGCTCGACACGGGGCCGGGATCCAGGATCGTGAACCGAGGGTGGATCCCGGCGTTCGCCGGGACGACATACAAGCATGAACCCTGCATTGCCCCTCATTTCACTCGGCGCAAGCGAATTGCGCGTCACGCCGATCTGCCTGGGCACGATGACTTTCGGCGAGCAGGTCGAGGAAGCGACTGCGCACCGCATCCTGGACCGTGCGCTGGAACTGGGCGTGAATTTCATCGACACCGCCGAGTTGTATGCGGTGCCCACGCGCCGCGAGACCTACGGTGCCACGGAGCGCATCATCGGCTCGTGGCTCGCGGCGCGGCCGGGCGTGCGCCGCAAGATCGTGCTCGCGAGCAAGGTGGCCGGTCCCGCGCGCGGATTGGACTGGGTGCGCGGCGGCAAGGCGAACGTGACGCCGGCCGACTTCGTTCAAGCCTGCGATGACTCTCTGAAGCGTCTGCGCACCGACGTCATTGACCTGTACCAGATTCACTGGCCGATTCGCAACACGCCACTGTTCGGCGGTATCTACTTCGACCCCGCCAAGGACGGCGAATTCACGAGCATTCGGGCCCAGCTCGAGGCGCTGGCCGGTCTCATCCAGGCGGGCAAAGTGCGGCACGTGGGCGTGTCCAATGAAACGCCGTGGGGTCTGAGCGAGTTCCTGCGCGTCGCCGAGCAGCACGGCCTGCCGCGCATCGTCAGCCTGCAGAACCCCTATGCGCTGGTGAACCGGGTCGTCGACAACGGCATCGATGAAATCCTGCATCGCGCCGGCGTGTCGCTGCTCGGCTATTCGCCGCTGGGCTTTGGCATGCTCACCGGCAAGTACGACGCGAACGGCTTCGAGCCCGACGCCAACGGCGGGCGCATCGCGCGCTATGAATCGGTGCGCAAGCAGCGCTGGGGCCGGCCCGAAGCGCTGGCCGCGGCACGCAAGTACAACGCGCTGGCGCGCGAACACGGCCTGAGCCCGACCCAGATGGCGCTCGGATTTTGCTACGGCAGCTGGCGCGTCGCGAGCACCATCATCGGCGTGACGACGCTGGCGCAGCTCGACGAGAACGTCGCCGCCTGGGGCACGCGGCTGCCGCGCGAAGTGCAGGACGCGATCGACGCCGTCCGCTGGACGCACCGCGATCCGGCGCAGTAGGTTGCCCGAGGGTTGCCCGACAGGCAGCGCCAGCGTGGCGAAGAAGGCCCCCCACGTCAGCGAAACACCGGCCACGGCATGGTTGCGCAGCCATGGCGTGGCCTTCACGGAACACGTCTACGACTACGTTGAACATGGTGGCACTGCGGAATCGGCAAGGCAACTCGGCGTCGATGAACATAGCGTGATCAAGACGCTCGTGATGCAGGACGAGCGCGCCGAGCCGCTGCTCGTGCTGATGCACGGTGACCGGCAGGTGAGCACGAAGAACCTGGCGCGGGCGATCGGCACTAGACGCGTCGAACCCTGCAGTGCCGACGTGGCGCAGCGCCACAGCGGCTACCTGTTGGGCGGCACATCGCCATTCGGCACGCGCAAGGCGCTTCGGGTCTTCGTCGAACGGAGCGTGCTGGCGCTGCCGCGCATCTGCATCAACGGCGGGCGGCGCGGCTATCTGGTGGGCATCGAGCCGCGGGTATTGGTTGACTGTCTGCAAGCCTGCCCCGTGAACTGCGCAATTTGAAGGCGGCGCCTTGCTCCCTCGCCCCTTCGGGGAGAGCAACCGTCATCCCGGCGAAAGTGCCACCCCGTGCTCGACACGGGGCCGGGATCCAGGACAGTGGAGCGCGGCAAAGGGTGGATCCCGGCGTTCGCCGGGATGACATACAAGGATGACATACAAGGGAGTCAAGCCGATAAACTCTCGGTCTCTGAGCCCACCTCATGCCATACCTCAACCCCGTTCTCGCCACGCTGGCCGCCTACCTGATCGGCTCGCTCTCGTTCGCAGTTCTGGTCAGCCGCGCCTTCGGCCTGCGCGACCCGCGCACCTACGGCTCGGGCAACCCGGGGGCGACCAATGTGCTGCGCTCGGGGAACAAGGGTGCGGCGGCCTTGACGTTGTTGCTCGACGCGCTGAAGGGCTACGTGCCGGTGCTGCTGGTGCAGGTGTTCGGTGAGCGCTTCGGCCTGGGCCAAGGCACGATGGCGGCGGCGGCGCTGGCGGCCTTCCTCGGGCACCTGTGGCCGGTGTTCTTCAGGTTCCAGGGCGGCAAGGGTGTGGCCACGGCGGCGGGCGCGATCTTCGGCCTGAACCCGCTGCTGGGAGTGGCGACGCTCGTCACCTGGTTCGTCATCGCGGCGTTCTTCCGTTATTCGTCGCTCGCGGCCATCGTCAGCGCCGCCTTTGCGCCGTTCTACCAGTTGCTGATCTGGGGCGGCGGCCCGGCGGCGTTTGCCGTCAGCGTGATGGGGCTGCTGCTGATCTGGCGCCACAGCGCCAACATCCAGAAGTTGTTCAAGGGCACGGAAAGCAAGATCGGGCAAGGCTCGGCACACGCGGCGCACGCCGCGCCAGCCCCCACCCACCACCAGCGCCACGCGCACAAAGCGGGCCACAAAGGAGGAGCGAAACGATGACTCATGCTGTAAGGCGCTATCACGTCGGCGACCGCATGTCGGAGATGGCCATCCACAACGGCACGGTCTACCTCGCCGGACAGATCGCCGAAGATGCGACGCAAGACATTCAGGGCCAGACGACGCAGGTGCTCGCTGCGATCGACAAGCTGCTCATCGAGGCCGGCACCGACCGCGCGCACATTCTGAGGTGCGAGATCTTTCTCGCCGACATCGCCGACTTCGACGGCATGAACTCGATCTGGGACGACTGGGTCGAGCCGGGCGACGCACCGCCCCGCGCCACGGTTCAGGCGCGTCTGGCGCGGGCGCACTGGAAAGTGGAGATGGTGGTCACGGCGGCGCTGCCTTCCTGAGCGCGCGTGGACTTCACGCTGTTCGTCAAGGCGATGCTGATGGGCATCGTCGAGGGCCTGACCGAGTTTCTGCCGATCTCGAGCACCGGGCACCTCATCCTCGCCGGATCCCTGCTCGGGTTTCACGACGACAAGGGCAAGGTGTTCGACATCGCGATCCAGACCGGCGCCATCGTCGCCGTGATGATCGTCTACTGGCAAAAGCTGCGCGCCACGATGCTCGGCCTGGGCAATGACGCGAAGGCACGGCGCTTCGCGCTGAACGTCATCATCGCCTTCTTCCCCGCGGTGGTGCTGGGCCTGCTGTTCGGCAAGGCGATCCAGGCGCACCTGTTCACGCCGGTGGTCGTGGCCAGCACCTTCATCATCGGCGGCTTCATCATCCTGTGGGCGGAAGGTCGGACGAGCAAGGTGCGGGTGGAGTCGGTCGACGACATGACACCCGTCGACGCGCTCAAGGTCGGCCTGGTGCAATGCTTTGCAATGATCCCCGGCACGAGCCGCTCCGGCGCCACGATCATCGGCGGCATGCTGCTGGGCCTGAGCAGGCGCTGCGCCACCGATTTCAGTTTTTTCCTGGCGATTCCCACGCTCATCGGCGCGGGCGCGTACAGCCTGTACAAGGAACGCGCTTTGCTTTCGCTGGCCGATGTGCCGCTGTTCAGCGTGGGCCTGCTGTTTTCATTCCTCTCGGCGTGGGTGTGCGTGCGCTGGCTGCTGCGCTACATCTCGAGCCACGACTTCAAGCCGTTTGCCTGGTACCGCATCGGATTTGGCATCGTCGTGCTGGCGACGGCCTACACCGGCCTTGTGGACTGGTCGGGTTGACGCCTACACCTTCTCGAACACGAGATCCCACACGCCATGGCCGAGCTTGAGGCCGCGGTTCTCGAACTTGGTCAGCGGCCGGTAGCCGGGGCGTTCGGCGAAGCCATCGGCGGTGTTGCGCAGCTGCGGCTCGGCCGACAAGACCTCCAGCATCTGTTCGGCGTAGGGCTGCCAGTCGGTGGCGCAGTGCAGGCGGCCGGTTGCGCGCAATCGGCTCGCGAGCAGGGCCACGAATTCGGTCTGGATGAGGCGCCGCTTGTTGTGCTTTTTCTTGTGCCACGGGTCGGGGAAGAACACGTGAACGCCGGCGAGTGACTCCGGCGCGACCATGTGGCGCAACACGTCGACGGCGTCGTGCTGAAGCAGGCGCAGATTCGTCAGCCCCAGCTCGCCGATGCGCTTGAGCAGGGCACCTACGCCGGGCGGGTGTACCTCGACGGCCAGAAAGTCGGTGTCGGGCAGCGCCTGCGCAATTGCTGCGGTGGCGTCGCCCATGCCGAAGCCGATCTCCAGGATCCGTGGCGCAGTGCGGCCGAAGGCCGCGTCGAAGTCGCACGCGCTGGCGCTGTAAGGCAAGACAAAGCGCGGCCCCAATGCCTCGAGTGCGCGCGCCTGGCCCGGCCCCATGCGACCCGCGCGCAGGACGAAGCTGCGGATCGGCGGGTGTTCGGTGGGGGCAGGGGGACGATCGGGTGCCGGCATGGTGCGTGAGTCTGCGCCCGCCGATTGCAGCATGAAACGGCTTTGCCGGGACAGTGACTCGAGGTGTTCGGTTCGGCAGTCCGACTGACTTCTTCGCCACCGCCGGCCAGAACATCGGCGCGAGGCGATTCTCTTTGTCGCTATGGCAATCGCCCGACAACCGCGGCGCGCTCAAAGTTGGGCAATGCGCGGGGATAGAATTCGCGGCGAATGCGGGTGTAGTTCAATGGTAGAACGGCAGCTTCCCAAGCTTCATACAGGGGTTCGATTCCCCTCACCCGCTCCAGAACCCTGGCGCCTAAGTCGTTGATTCACATAGGACGCAGCACACGCGCAACGGCGCCCACACGAACGGTCTTGATCCGCTGTCTCCTAGGCGGCCGATACGGTCAGAAACGGGCGCAAGTCGTTGATTTCGTTGACGGCGCAATCTGTGCTGCGATGAGAATCGTTCTCGATGCAGGCTATTTGCGAGTTTGGCGTCACAAGAGAGAGATTCCGTACCATGAAGCGTCCCGCGCTCCTATTCTTCGCGTTTGTTCTCGGTGCCTGTTCCACGCAGCACCCCTCGCCGTCGCATTACCGTGACCAAGAGCAGCGCGAGATCAAAGCGCTTTCTCCCGAGGAGGTCACCGACCTTCTCGCTGGTAAAGGTATGGGCTTTGCCAAGGCTGCTGAACTCAACGGCTATCCCGGTCCTGCGCATGTCCTCGAACTTGCGGCACCACTGCGGCTGTCGCCAGAGCAGCGCGCCCGAACAGAGGCACTGTTTGAGCGCATGAATTTGCAGGCACGTCACCTTGGCGCGCAACTGGTTCAGGCCGAGCGCGAACTCGACGCCTCGTTTCGCGAGCACCGCGTCACTGCAGAGCTATTGGCGCAGCAGTTGGAGCAAGTGGCAGCGCTTCAGGCGAAGGTGCGCAATGCTCACCTGCACGCACATCTCGAGCAGACGCAAATTCTTTCCGCCGAGCAAACCGCCAAGTACATTGGCCTTCGCGGCTACTCCAAGCACCATGCTGAACACGGCGCGCACAAGTGACGCCGAACCCTGCGTTCCAGCCGACGCGCTCCGGCCTGCGGCCTCCGCGCGCGGCTGAACGCGAACGTTGAGGCTGTAGAAAAACCCGATTTGTTCGTGCGCTGGTAATGGACGATCAAAATCGACCTCTCAGAATGCGCTGCATTGAACGAGCGCCACGTCGGCAGGGGTTGAATGACCCCCGAAACAGAGCCGTCTTGGCGGTGCCGGGACCGTGGCCTCATATGACCCCCCAAACGGAGCAGTCATCGTGGCGTTGGGACTTTTTCTACACCCTCGTTAGGCGTCGCAAGCAGTCGCACTGTCGGATCGCCAAGTGCCTACTCTGGATCCACCTCCACAATCGCTTCGATCTCGACGGTGATCCCGAACGGCAGGCTTCCAACGCCAATCGCTGACCGCGCATGTTTGGCGCCATACACTCTCTCGAATAGGTCAGAGCACCCGTTGATCACCTTCGAATGCTCCCGGAAATCTGGCACTGCGTTGACCATCCCGAGCAGCTTGATGACGCGCTTGGCGCGATCAAGGCTGCCGAGCTCCTGTCGAAGGATCGCCAAGATGTTCAGTCCAACGAGCCGCGCGTGCTCTGCCGCCTCCTCGGCTGAAACATCGGCACCTACCTTTCCTCTGGGAATCGTCCCGTCTGGTCGCGCCGGGACAGTCCCTGACAGGTAGATGGCGTTCCCCATACGCACAGCGTTTGCGTAGTTCGCAGCAGGAGTGGGCACTTTCGGAAGCTCGAGTCCGAGCTCATGGATCCGCTTCTCAATCGACATTCGTCTACCTCCGCAATCTGCAGGTTCGCGCCGGTACCCCGACGATACGCTAGGCCATCAGTTCCGTTCTGTCACCGCTCAACCGCGACCGTCTGCAGCGGTTCAGTCGAGCCGGCGCCGCCTAACCCGCCGGTAGAGCAGATTCACTCCGGCATGGCACCTTGGCCGCGAACCGGTGTTGCTTATCATCCGTCTCGCGGCCAAGGCGCCATGCCTCCGCGGTCGGCTCACCTCAAACGTTTACGCGTCGAAAGCCCCTTCTCACCGACATTCGCGAGAACATCATGCCCCTGCTTGGTTCAGCAGCGATGCTGCTGTCGTTCGATGTTGAAGCCGACGCCGTCGAGGAACACGATCGCTGGCATACGCATGAGCATCTTCCAGAGCGCCTGTCGATTCCCGGCTTCTGTCGAGGCACACGTTGGCTGGCCACCGACGGCGGGCCTCGTTACATGGTCCTGTACGAGGTCGAAAGTCTGGCGACGCTCGCGTCCGAGGCATACCTGGCGAGGCTGAACAACCCAACGCCGTGGACAACAAAAATGATGCCCCACTACAGAGGAATGAACAGAGGTCTTTGCGCAGTAGTCGGAAGCTTCGGCTTCGGGCAGGGCGGCACAGCGGCGGTTATTCGCTTCAAGCCCGAAGCGTCACGTTTCGCAGCGCTGAACCGCTGGCTGCTGGAGGACGCACTTCAGGCCGTTCCTCAGATGCCTGGCCTTGGGAGCGCACATCTTCTACAAGCGGCACAGACGGCAGCGATGACCAATGAGCAGCGCATCAGAGGTGCGGACCAGGGGGTTGACTCAGCACTCATCCTCACCGGGTACGACAGCAACGCGGTCGCTGCATACGCGCATGAGCTTTGCACCGTGGGCGGCCTTCCGGATCGAGGAGCAGGTGAACTGAGCTGCACAACATATCGGTGGAGCTATTCGCTTGCGAGTACCGAAATCGACGCCTAACTCCCCCATGTCACTCTTGGCCTTCTTCATCGCCGCAATCATCCTTGCCATCACCCCAGGTCCGGGAATCGCCTATGTGGTTGCTCGTACCGTCGCTGGTGGTCGATCGGAGGGCTTGGCGTCGTGCCTCGGCACGGGCATTGGCGGAATGTTCCATGTCCTGGCTGCGGCACTCGGACTGTCACTCATCGTGGCTGAGTCGGCCGTGGCGTTCAATCTGGTCAAGTACATCGGTGCTGCTTACCTGATCTATCTGGGTGTTCGACTCCTGATGCGCAGGGATGAGGCGCTCGCGATCAAGTCGGTTCCGTCCCAAGGCGCCCGCCGCGCGCTGTTTGAGGGAGTCGTTGTCGAGGCGTTGAACGTCAAGACCGCACTGTTCTTCCTGGCATTCCTGCCGCAGTTCGTCTCCCCCAGCGAAGCGTTGGCTCCCCAGTTGGTGCTGCTAGGAAGCATCTGCGTCGCACTCAATACGTTGGTGGACGTGATCGCGGTGTTCGCCGCTGAGCGGCTGCTCAAGTCAAGTACCGCCCGCGCTGCGCGCGCCCGTCTCCTCACTCGCGCTTCAGGTATCACGATGCTGGGGTTGGGTGCCTACTTGGCACTTGCACGCCGCGATGCGTGAGGTCACGTGCCCAACCATGAGAGGTGGCTTCAACCGCGCCGCCACCACCACCAGAAGGCTCCCGCCAGAAGCGCCAGGATGCTGAGCAGCATGCCCGGCCAGGCCAGGTCGTCCAGGGTGATCGTGGTCGGTCCGGACGTTGCGCCCAACGATTCGTTGAAGGGGTTCACCGCCGCGTGACCCGCAGGCGAATTGCTCTCGACACGCGTGGCCGGCGCGGCGCTGGGCGAGGCCGACCACATCGATTCGGCCGCCGCGGCCACGAGTTCGAGTGGCGGCGTCAGGGGTTGTGAGGCATCGGTCCAGACCCAGGAGTCGCCGCGTCGCAGCAGCGCCGGTGGGCCGACCCACTCTTCGGGAAACTCCTGGCTCGCCACTCGCACCGGCCCCGCGGCACCGGCCTTCCAGCGGTGCACTTCGAGCCAGGTCTTGTCTCCGCGCCCCGCTTGCAGCGCGAGGTGCAAGGTGGCGTCTTCGTCTTGTTGGATCGACAGGCCTTGCGATTGCGGCAGTCGGGCGGCGAACACGATCCCGCCGGTGCCAAATGCGCTGTCGAGTTGGCCGCGCTCGGTGAAACGCCACAGTGCGGCGTGCTCACTCTGTTCGTCGTCGATCGTACCGATGACGAGCACCTGCCCGTCGGCCAGCGCCAAGGTGTCGGCGGCGTTCGCGTTGCCGCGCGGTGCGTCGACCAGGCTGCGACCCTGCTGGCCCCAGCCTGCGTCTACCTGGCCGCTGGGCAGGAACCGCAGCAGCACCAGCGAATTGCGGCCATTGCCGACGTCCGCCGTGCCGCTGACCAGGATGCGCCCGGCGGCGTCGACCTGCAGCGACGCCGGCGGGCTGTTGTCGCTGCCCATCGTGAAGAATGTGCGCCCGCCGTTGCCGAACTGCGGGTCGCGAATCCCCGCGCCGAAGCGCCGTTCCAGGTAGTAGCCGCTGGCGGTCGCCGTCGCGCCTTCGATGATATTCAGCACCTGGCCGTTGGGCAGCGTCGCGGTCCAGCCGGCGGCGTGCGCAGCGGCGCACAGGCACCAGGCAAGCAGCGCGGCGATGCCGCGTGTCGGGTTCAGGCGCGTCACTTCAACACGTCACCGATGCAGAGGTATTTGATCTCGACATAGTCGTCAATGCCTTGGTGCGCGCCTTCGCGGCCCAGGCCCGATTGCTTG
>JANNKM010000260.1:0-1766 GCA_031396305.1 Rhizobacter sp. | reverse complement strand
GCCACCGTCGGCGGTATGCCGTACACCGCGTCCACCTCAGGGCGGCCCGCCGGCTGCACGATGCTGCGCGCGTAGGCGTTCAACGATTCAAGGTACCGCCGCTGGCCTTCGTTGAACAGGATGTCGAATGCAAGCGTGCTCTTGCCCGAACCCGAAACGCCCGTGATCACGCTGAACTTGCCGCGCGGAATGTCGACGCTCAGCGACTTCAGGTTGTGCTCGCGCGCATTGACGATGCGGATCACTTCGGGGGCAGCCGTCATCCCGGCAACCGGCGACATCCCGGCGAACGCCGGGATCCACCCGACATGGCCAGCAGTGGATCCCGGCGTTCGCCGGGATGACGGAGTGCGCTGGTGCACCGTGTAGAAGGACAACCCTTCGCGCGCTTGCGCAACACCAACGCCATTGCCCAGGGTCAGGTCATAGTCGGCGAGCGCCTTGCCGGTGTGCGAAGTCGGATGGCGCTTCACTTCTTCCGGTGTGCCGGTACACACCACTTCGCCGCCGGCCTCACCGCCCTCAGGCCCGAGGTCGATCAACCAATCGGCTGCGCGCACCACGTCGAGGTTGTGTTCGATGACGATGATCGAGTGACCCGCATCGAGCAGCTTGCGAAACGCGCGCATCAGCTTCGCGATGTCGTCGAAGTGCAGGCCCGTCGTCGGCTCGTCAAACATGAACAGGCGGCCGCGCCTGGCCATCGGCTGGCGGCTCGCGCTGCGGTCTTGCGCCGCTTCAGCAAGAAAGCCTGCAAGCTTCAGGCGTTGCGCCTCGCCGCCCGACAGCGTCGGCACGGGCTGGCCGAGCTTGACGTACTCCAGACCGACATCGACGATCGGCTGCAGCACGCGCTGCACTTCACGGTCGTCGCGGAACAGTTGCACGGCTTCGCTCACCGTCAGCTCCAGCACGTCGGCGACCGACAGGTCGCGGAACTGATCGTCGTCGGCGCGCCCGCCCATGCGCCGGTCGATCTTCACGTCGAGGATCTCGCTGCGGAAGCGCCGGCCGTCGCAGTCGGGGCAGCGCAGGTAGACGTCGCTGAGAAACTGCATCTCCACATGCTCGAAGCCCGAGCCGCCGCAGGTCGCGCAGCGCCCGTCACCGGCGTTGAAGCTGAACATTCCCGGGCCGTAACCGCGCTGCAAGGCGAGTGGCGATTGCGCGAACAGTTTGCGGATTTCATCGAACGCACCGACATAGCTCGCCGGATTCGAGCGCGCCGTCTTGCCGATCGGCGACTGGTCGACGAACACGGCGTCGCTCAACAAATCGGCGCCATGCAGCGCGTCGAACGCACCCGGCGATTCAGTGGCCTTGCCGAAGTGGCGCGCCAGCGCCGGGTACAAAACGTCCTGCATCAGCGTGCTCTTGCCCGAGCCCGACACGCCCGTCACGCACACCAGATGGTGCAGCGGGAACTCGACGTCGATCGACTTCAGGTTGTGGTCGCGCGCGCCTTGCAAGATGAGCTTGGGCGTCGCGGCGCTCACCATGCGCTTGATGCCCATCGTCACCGTCTTGCGCCCGCCCAGATACGCACCCGTCAACGTGTCGGCGTTGCGAATGTCGGCCGGCGTGCCGTCGAACACGATTGTGCCGCCACGCTCACCGGGACCTGGGCCCATGTCGATGAGCCGATCCGCGGCGAGCATCACCGCCGGGTCGTGTTCCACGACGACGAGCGTGTTGCCGGCGTCGCGCAGGCGCAGCATCGCCTCGACGATGCGGCCCATGTCACGCGGGTGCAGGCCGATGCTCGG
>JANNKM010000185.1:0-27536 GCA_031396305.1 Rhizobacter sp. | reverse complement strand
GAGGCGGCGCCTGGACCCGCAGGCCGCGGAGTCACTGGTCACCGGCTCCAGCAAGGGTATCGGCCTGTCGCTGGCCAGCGCGCTGGGCAGCGCGGGCGCGAGCGTGGTGCTGAATGGGCGCGATCCACAACGCCTCGAACTGGCGCGACAGGACTTGCAGGCCCGCGGGCTGCGCGTGCACGCGCTGGCCTTCGACGTGACCGACGCCGATGCCGTCGAGGCTGGAATCGCGCAGATCGAATCGACGATCGGCGCGATCGACATCCTCGTCAACAACGCCGGCATGCAGCACCGTGCACCGTTCGCCGAGTTCCCGATCGACGCATGGCGGAAAATCACGAGCACGAATCTCGACAGCGTGTTTTTCGTCGGCCGCGCCGTTGCGCAGCGCATGATCCAACGCAAGCGCGGCAAGATCATCAACATCTGCTCGGTGCAAAGCGAACTCGGCCGCCCCGGCATCGCGCCGTATGCGGCGACCAAGGGCGCGGTGAAGATGTTGACCAAAGGCATGGCGATCGACCTGGGCAAACACGGCATCCAGGTGAACGGCCTGGGGCCGGGTTACTTCAAGACCGAGCTGAACCAGGCGCTCGTCGATGACCCCGCATTCAGCACCTGGCTCGCCGGGCGCACGCCCGCGGGGCGCTGGGGCAACGTGGAAGAGCTGCACGGCGCGGCGATCTTCCTCGCCTCGGACGCAGCCAGCTTCGTCAGTGGCCACATCCTCTATGTGGATGGTGGCATCACGGCGAGTCTGTAGTGGCTGCGGCTGCGCCACGCCGGTAGCTCAGCAGGCGCCCCTTGTAGGCGGCGCAGTGGTCTGTCGCCTCGCAGTCGAGCCGCAGTTCGCTGAGCGCAAACCCCTGCGCTGCCATCAAGCGGTTGAACGCCGGCCGATTGCCGCGGTCCGGATCGACGATCCAGACCTCGCTCTGCGCAGCGGCGTGCCGCGCAATGAACCCGGCCAACGCGCCATTCGCGTCGCGTTCGTACAGCACGTCGCTGCCGATGATCAGCTCGAAGCAGCCGCGCACCGGGTCGTCCAGGGCCGCGCCTGCCGGATCGGATTCGCCCCAATGGCCGTGCCGGTACTTCATGGGCGTCAACGCGTTCAGCAGCAGGTTCTCGCGCAAGAAACATCCGGCCAGCGGATGGGAGTCGCTCGCCGTCACATCGGCACCGCGCCGGTGGCCGACCAGGCTGGCCAGCGCGAGGCCGCAGCCGAGTTCAAGGATGCGTTCGGCGGCGTTGACCGGCCGCAGCGCCAGGCGCGCCGCCAGCTGCGCACCCGACGGCCACAGCAACCCGAAAATGGGCCAGGCGGCCGACGAGATGCCCAGGCGCTCGGCCTCGCCCAGCGGATCGGAGAATTGCTGGCGATCCAACAGCGAGCGCATCTCCAGATCGGCCACCCCGACGATTGCAACGCGTTCTTGTTTGGTCTGGTAGCCGGGCATGGCGTTGAGCGCGAAGCCCGGGTCAGGCGCTTCGGGGCAGTGGCGAGTGCGCAGTATGCGCGTCGGCGGCGGCTCGGAACCATTGACTTTGACGACCACGCCAGACTCTGCCGTCGTACCGCCACGGGCCGGCAGCGGCTTGGCATCGGGTACAACCGCAGTTTCGCGCCTGGAAAACCGCCGCGTTCGATGAACTACCGCCACGTCACCCTGCGCCAATTCCGCTACTTCATCGCCGTGGCGGAAAGCGGCTCGGTCGCGGCGGCGTCGCGCATGCTGAACATCGCGCAAAGCGCGCTCACGAAGAGTCTGCTCGAACTCGAAGCCGAACTCGGCAGCCCGTTGTTCGAGCGCAGCTCGAAAGGCATGACGCTCACGCCGCAGGGGCACCGCTTCCTGGTGAGCGCGCGCAAAGTCATCGCGTCGGTGGCTGATGCCCTGCGCCTGCACGGTGGCGACGCCACCCCCGAGTTGTCGGGCGTGCTCGCGCTGGGCGTGACGAGCCTGGTCGCGGGCTACTACCTGAGCGAACTCTTCAGTCGCTTTCGCCGCAACTGCCCCGCGGTGGAAGTGTTCGTCACGGAAGACGCGCCGCGGTTTCTCGAACACTTGCTGATCAACGGTGAGCTCGACGTCGCCATCATGGTCAGCAACGCCTTGAGCGAACCGCAGGCGATGTTGTCGGAAACGCTGACGCGCAGCCAGAACCGCGTCTGGTTGCCGTCGAACCATGAGTTGACCGGCAGCGATGAGATCACGCTCGCGCAATGCGCGGCGTGCGACCAGATCGTCCTCGAGGCCGACCGCATCGACGACCTGATGGCAGGCGTCTGGGCACGCCACCAGTTGAAGCCGCGAACGATCCTGCGCACCTCGTCGCTCGAAGCGGTGCGCTCGCTCGTGGGCGCCGGCGCGGGAATCGCCGTGCTGCCCGACTTCCTGTACCGGCCATGGACACTTGACGCCGAACACGTGGAAGTGCGGCGCCTGCGTGACGAGGTGCCGACGATCGACGTCGGCCTGGTGTGGCGGCGCGGCTCGGGGCTCAAACCGGCGGCCACCGAGTTCATCGAGCTCGCGCGTGAGCAGTCGCGGTTGCGGCGCGCGTGAACGCGTGCGGTGTGGCGAATCCGGACCCGGCTATGCGGTTGTCCTGACGGCCAGGCTGCGCGCGAACGCAACGAGGTCAGCGGCGAAGCGCTCCGGCTCCTCCCAGTGCAACGCGTGGCCCGCGTCGGGGTAGGTCACGAGCCTCGACGCGGCGATCGAGTTCAGCAGCAGCTGCTGGTCGGCGCGCGGGCAGAACGCGTCACGCTGACCCCAGAGCAGCAGAGTGGGCACGTCGATGTGCCGCAGTTCGCCGACGCAATCGTCTTCGAGCAGGCCATTGAATGCCGCGCGCCACACCCGCGCCGGCATCCGCATGCATTCGCTCACCATCGTCGCAAAGAACTGCGCCGGCACTTTCTGCGCGAGCGTGCTCTGCTGCCAATCGCGCGCGAACTCCGGATGGATCGGATCAGCGAGTCTCGCGACCTCCGAGTTCACGAAGGCGATCAGGTCGGCCTTGTCGCTGAAACTGGCGAAGCTGCCGGCAAGCACCAGGGCGAGCGTGCGCTGCGGATGGTCGATGGCCAGGCGCATCGCGTTCGTGGCGCCCATCGAGTGGCCGACGATCAGCGCCCGGCCGATGCCCTGCACCTGCATGAACGCCGCTACGTCTGCGGCGAAGTCGCGCGTGCGGTAACTGTGCGCTGTCGTATCGCCGCCGCCATGGCCGCGCTGCGTGAGCGCGAAGACACGCAGCGACGGCGGCAGGTGCGGCAGCACTGTCTCGAAGGAACGCCAGCTGTCGGTGATGCCGTGCAGCAGGATCACCGGCATGCCAGTGGGTTCACCTTGTTCGACGTAACACAGGGCGGTGCGGCCGGCCAATCCGATCGTCTTGACCAGATGTTTCATGGATTCATCCTTCGCTTTGCATTGAAGTTTCAGGCGTACGCTTCCTGCCAGGCCGCACACATCGCGGCGACATGACGGTGGTCGGTGCCGCAACAACCGCCGAGCACGGACAGTCGCGGCAGCGGCGCACGCAGGCGGCGATAGCGCTCGCCGAGGTCGGCTGGGTTGCCGCTGTCGAGCGAGGTCATCGCATCCAGCTCGGCGTGGCTCTTCGTCGATGCGTTGGCGCGCAGGCCACGGATCCGGCCGGTCCACGCACCGCCGCGCGCCAGCGCCGACTCGAAATGCGTCGGGTGCGCGCAGTTGACCATGTAATAGGCGGGGCCGTCGCGAGTCTCCCGATCGCAGCGCTCGATCGCCTCCCCCAGGCCCTCGCCGCTGGGCAGCCTCGCGTCGGTCTCGACGGTGAACGAAATCGCGCAGGGCAGGCCGACGGCGGCCGCGGCGCGCGCGACGCCGATCGCCTCGCCGCTGGTCGTCATCGTGATCGCGCTCAGCATGTCAGGGCCGGCTTCGCACAACGCGCGCGCCTGGGGCAGGTGGTAGCGCATCGCATCGTCGCCGTGCATCGGCTGGCCGGCGATGTAGCCGTCGCCACGCGGGCCGATGCAGCCGCTCACGACAATCGGCGCGGCGATGCGCGGCTGGTACTGCGCGCGCAGCGCGTGCATCAGCGCCACGGCGTCGCGGTTGACGCGCTCGATCGCCGCCGTGTCGTAGCCGATCTTCGCGCCCCATTCGGGGCTCGCGCGCCAGGTCGGGCTCTCGAGCACGAAGCCTGCGCCCGGTGCGCCGGCCGCGATGTCGAGGTAACGGCGGTAGTAGCGCTCGAGCACGGCGCGGCCGGCAGCGCTGTCGAGCAGCACGAAAGAGGCGAACTCGGGCAGCGTCAGGCCGTCGTCGTAGATCAGCACGGTTTCGAGGCCGCCGTCGGTGAGGAACCAGCCGCCGTCGAGTTGCGGCAGAGTCGTGTGTTTCTTCATTGCGGGTCTCCTGTGGCGTCTCAGCGGCGCGGTGCAGTCGGCTCGCGCGACACATCGCGCAGCATCAGCATGTCGCCGATGCGCGCCGATGCGCCGTGCCAGAAGCCGGTCGCGTGCGAGTAGCCGCGCGGGTTGCGGAAGGTGCCGAACAGCACATCGAACAGCGGCAGGTCGGCATAGTTGTAGTGGTGGATGCCGCACGCGTGGTGCACGTTGTGCATCTCCGGGCGCTGCACGAAGTAGCCGAGCCAGCGCGGCGTGCGCACGTTGGTATGCTGGAGCATCGCGAGGAAGGTGACGCTGAGCAACGTGATCGTCGCGGCTTGCGCCGGCACACCCATCAACGTCAGAACAAGACTCGGCAGGAGCGTCCAGGTCACCATGTCGAGCGGGCTGAACCAGAACGCGCTGACCACATCGAGCCGCTCCGCGCTGTGGTGCATCTGGTGCAACGTGCGCCACAGCGGCGTGAAACGGTGCATCGCCCGGTGCCACCAGTAGGCGCCGAATTCGTAGGCGAACAGCGCGGCGGCGACGCCGGCCCCCGTCGACCAGCCCGACAGGTTGAACAGCCGTATCGGCGCAAGCGCCTCGCCCCAGAGCAGCGGCAGGTACGACGACAGCATGAAATACACGGCGAAAGACAACAGCGCGCGCACGGTCCAGCCGCGCACACGCGGCAGATTGCGCCCGGGAGCGGCGAACTCCCAAAGTGCGAGGCCGCCGAACATCGACAGCATGATCCAGGTCAGAGGGTCGAGCAAAAGGTCAATCGGGGTGGGCATCGCGGCACTCCAGGTTCGAAAGTGAAGTGCACGAGTGTGGCCAGCCGGTGTAACGCCAGTGCGTCGAGCCATGATGCGTTTGTTGCCGGCTTGTATCGCCGGGCTCGGCTCCGCGTCAGCGACGCGGTTGAGGCTGCACCCAACGCAGGCGCTCGGAGCCTGGGCCGCAGCGCCGTGTCAATCGGACTGCGGCACGTACATGTAGCCGGCGTTGCGCACGGTGCGGATGGTGCGCGGCTGCTGCGGGTCGGCCTCGATCTTGCGGCGCAGCCGCCCGATGCGGATATCGATCGAGCGGTCGAAGGGCTCCCACTCGCGATTGCGCGTGTGCGTGAGCAGATGGTCGCGCGACAGCACACGGTTCGGGTTCGCGAGAAAGACGCGCAGCAGCTCGTACTCCATCGCGGTGATCGCGAGTTCATCGCCGTCGGCGTCGAAGAGCCGGCGCGCTTGCACGTCGAGCCGGCAGCGGCCGATGCGCACGCGCGCCGCGGCGCCGGCGGCGCCGGCATCAGGGGGCGCAGGCGTTTCGCTCTTCGACCCTGCCTGCATGCGCCGCAACACGGTCTTCACGCGCGCGAGCAACTCGCGCGGATCGAAAGGCTTGGTGACGTAGTCGTCGGCACCCACTTCGAGGCCGACGACGCGGTCCACGACGTCGCCCGAGGCGGTGACCATGATGATGCCCACGTCGTAGCGCGCGCGCAGATAGCGCGCCAGGCTCAACCCGTCCTCGCCCGGCAAGCCGATGTCGAGCAGGATCAGGTCGGGCAGGTCGCGCTCGATCGCGGCGCGCATCGCCGCGCCGCTCGCGGCTTCGCGCACCTCGTAGCGATGCGCCGTCAGGTACTCGACGAGCAGCGTGCGCACCTGCACGTCGTCATCGACGATCAGAAGTCGGTCGCTGCTGCCCATGGATGAATCTGAATGCGGGTGGCAACTCAAAAGATACCATGTCGTTGATGACTGGCCACCGGCCGTCGCGCGGTGCGGGGCGACTGGCCGCCACCGTGAGCCGCCGCGGGTCTGGCATGTCGGGGCGGCGCCGCAACGCGCTGGATCAGGCTGACGCCGTGTCGCCGCGCGCTTCGAGCCAATTCGCCAGGACGCCGCGCAGCCGGTCGGGGTCGATCGGCTTGCGCAGCGCCTGGCTGACGCCGCTGGATCGCAACGTCTCGGCGTCGAAGTCGGCGGCATTGCCGGTGTAGAGCAGCACCGGCAGCGTGGGCCGCGCCTGGCGCGCGCATCGGGCGAGCTCGATGCCGGTCAGGCGCGGCATCGTCTGGTCGGTGATCAGCAGGTCAAAGGCCTGTGCCGGATCGGCGAGCCATTCGCGGGCCCGCGCCGCGTCGCGCTGCAACACCACGTCGAGCCCCCAACTTTCGAGCAGTTCCGTCATCAGTTCGCCGACCATTTTTTCGTCCTCGACGAGAAGCACCCGGCCCGCAAGCGGCGCACGGGCCGGCGCTTGCCGGCGCGCCGCCGCCAGTCTCGCCGCATTCGCGGCCGCGCGGGGCAGCAGCACAGCGAAGCGCGAGCCCGCACCGGGCTGCGTGTCGACGCACAGGTGGCCGCCGTGATCGTGCACGATGCCGTGCACCATCGCCAGACCCATGCCGGAGCCGCGGCCAACCTCCTTCGTCGTGTAGAACGGGTCGAACATGCGCTCGAGCACCTGCGGCGCGATCCCGCTGCCGCTGTCGGTCACCGACAGCTCGACCCAGGGGCCACTCGAAACGGTTTCGAGACACGACGCGCAATGGCAGCCCGGCGCAGCGCTTTCGCGCAACCGCACCCGGATGTGGCCGCTGCGCTCGCCGATCGCGTCGCGCGCGTTGATGCACAGGTTGAACAGCACCTGTTCGAGCTGCACCGCGTCGGCCTGCACGGCGGGCGTCGCGTCGTCGGTATCGGCGTCGAGTTCGATCGTCGAAGGCAACGTGGCGCGCAGCAGTTGTACCGTGCGCCGCACCAGAGCCGGCAGGGCGAGCGCGTGCCGCTCACCGCGCTCGCGGCGCGCGAAGGTGAGCATCTGTGCAACGAAGTCGCGGGCACGTTGCGCCGCCACATGCGCCTGCTCCAGCTGGTAGACCAGGCGTGCATCGCCCAGGGGCGCGGCGCGTTCGCCGGCCAGCACCAGGTAGCCGATGACGCTGGTCAGGATGTTGTTGAAGTCGTGCGCGATGCCGCCGGTGAGCTGGCCGATCGCCTCCATCTTCTGCGCCTGGCGCAGCCGCGCGTCGAGTTCGGCGCGCTCCGCCTGGGCGCGCCTGCGCGCCGTGATGTCGCGCGTGACCGCCAGCACATGCGGCTCGCCACGGTGCACGATCGGCAGGTAGCGCAGCTCGACGTCGAACACGTCGCCGTTCTTGCGCTGCGTGGTCGTCTCCATCTGTCCCTCGTGACCAGCCAGGGCACGTTCGATCAGCGCAATGCGCTTGGCCACGTCCGGCGGCGGAAGCCGGTTGCCGAAATCGCCGCCGACGATCGCTTCGCGTGCATAGCCGAACATCTGCGTCGCCGCCTTGTTGATGTCGACGATGCGGATGTCGCGGCTCCACAACATCAGCGCGTCGGTCGCGCCGTCGAAGATCGCCCGGTACTGCTCTTCGCGCAACCTCAGGTCCGCTTCGGCACGCTTGCGCTCGGTGATGTCGCGCACGATCTGCAGCACATGCGGCTCGCCGCGGTGGCGCACCGGGATCACGCGCAGATCGGCCTCGAAGCGGGTGCCGTCGGCGCGCAACGCGGTGGTCTCGACGTGGCTCGCCTGCCCGGCGAGCGCGCTGCGCATGCGGTTGCGGCGTTCTTCGACATACTCGCTTGGAAATCCTTCCGGATAACCGGTCTCGCTGCTCAATTGTTCGCGCGTGAAGCCGTACAGCTCGAGGAACGCCGGATTCACGTCGACGATGCGCAGCCGGCTGTCGCGCAGCACGAACGCGTCCGACGCCGCCTCGAAGATCACCCGATACTGCTCCTCGCGCAGCTTGAGCGCCTCTTCGGCCGCCTTGCGCTCGGTGATCTCGCGCGAAAAGGCGACGATGTAGGGCTTGCCGCCGATCTCCACCGGCTTGAGCGTCACCTCGTCCCAATGCAGGCTGCCGTCCTTGTTGCGGCGGTGCCATTCGAACGGCGGGCAGCGATCCTGCTTCGCCAGTTCGAGCTTGCGCAGCGCCTGCGGCTGGGTGTAGGCCGGTTCCTCGGTGCTGATCTCGCCGACCGTCAGGCCGCACAACTCGTCGCGGCTGTAGCCGTGCGACTCGCACGCCTTGGGGTTGACGTCGACCACCGCGCCGGAGTCCCAGTCGTGGATGAAGATCGAATTTTCGGAGGCGTCGAAGATCGCCCGATAGCTCGCTTCCGAGCGTCGCAGCGCTTCTTCGGCGCGTTGCCGCTCGATCTCGGCCGCAGCGCGCACCGCGAAGATCTGCAGCATCGCCTCGAGACGCGCCAGGTTCGCCAGCGGGCGCCGCGACACCACCGAGATCAGCCCGATCGTGCCGCCTGCAGAGTCGGCGAGCGGACAACCGGCGTAACTCTCGGCGCCGAGTTCGATCAGGTCGGCGTCGCCCGGAAACGCCGCGGCCAGCCCCGACGCATAGACCCGATAGCGCTGCCCGAGCACCGTCTCGCACGGCGTGCCCGCGATCGCGTATTTCCAGCCCTCGTGAGTCTGGCCGTCCAGGTGCAGCGCGAGGATGTCGAGCCAGCCCGGGTCGGCCTTGTCGGGCAGCGCGATGAACGCCATGTCGACCCGCAGGATGGTGGCGAGATAGCGCATCAGTTCGGCGAACACCGCCATGCCCTGCGTGCTCGATACCGCGAGCGCGGCGCTGCGCAAGGCCTCGTCGGCACGCTCGCGTTCGATCTCGGCAGCAACGCGCGCCGCGAAGATCTTCAACAGCGCCTCGCTCAGACCGGCATCTCGCATCGGCGCGCGGCTCATCGCGACGAGCATGCCCAGGGGCGTGCCGGCGCTGTCGTTCAGCGGATAACCGGCATAGGCGTCCATGCCCTTGGCGCCGAACAGCGAGCCGGCCGGAAACGATGCGCAGACTCCTTGCGGAACGAGCCGGAATTCGCGCCCGATCACTGCGGCGCACGGCGTTCCCTCGAGCACGTATTCGAAGCGCGCGAGCAGGCGCCCGTCGAGCACGGCGGCGAGCGTGCGCAACCGGGTGTGCGTGGTGTCGGCGAAGGTGGCGACGAACACCACTTCGCAGCCGAGGATGCCGGCAAGCTCGCGCACCAGGTCGTCGAACAGGGTGGCGCCGCCCGGATGTGACACCGCTGCGGCGGCCCGGTGCAGGGCCGACATCGCGGTGGAGCGCAGGTCCACCGCGTCGATTTGATTGATATTGCTGAGCATGGCGCCAGCAGTCTAGAACGAGAAGCCCGCGTCGTGTCAATCATTGCCGGCCGGCTACACGGCGGATACATCGCGAATACGAACCGGGTGCGGCGCCCGCTCGACACGGTGCCGACGCTCAACGTCGGGCTGGTCGCGCGGCGTGGCTCGGGGCTCGAACCGGCGGCCACCGAGTGCATCGAGCTCGCGCGTGAGCGGGCGAGTCCCGCAGCCAAGACGCGGCATCGGCTTCGGCTGGAGCGCAAGCTGGCGAAATAACGCCTGCATAACGCAGGGCCGCCTACAACCATGCTCACGCGCCTCAGGTTCGGGGTCTGCGACACAACAGAGGTGAGTCATGAATTCAATCCGAGCGGTTCGACCCTTGCAGCCGACGGGGTGCACGCTGCAGCGCGCCATCGTGGCTGTGTGGGCCCAGGAAAGCGCGGCGCGGAGAAACATCTGCGCCCGCCGCTACGCCTCAGACATCTGGGTCAACCGTTATCGGTAAGGCAAGTGGCCAGGCCAGTCTGCTTCGTGCGCCGCGACCCGTTGGGCCGGGAGTGGCTCGCGCCGCTCGGGCCTGACGCAATCCATGGACGTCTGCCAGTTAGCATCGTACCGAATCGACCCGCCATGCACCTCCACCTCACCGCCTGGCCCCGTTTCGCCGACGCCGACGGCAGCAACGTCGAGCTGGCGGCGCGAGACGCTGCGCTGCTGGCCTGGCTTGCGATCGAAGGCCCGACTTCGCGCACGCGCCTGGCGCAACTGCTCTGGCCCGACAGCGATGCGCAGGCCGCGCGCAACGCGCTGCGCCAGCGCTTGTTCCAGCTCAAGAAGCAGCTCGGCGTGGAACTGGTGTGTGGTACCTCGACCCTCGCGCTTGCCGCGTCGGTGCGGCACGACCTGGACGATTCCGCCGGGGTGCTGGGCGACGAGGCACACGAGCACAGCCCCGAGTTCGCTGCCTGGCTCGCTCTGCAGCGCGAGCGCCGCACCGACCGCGTGCGCGGCGCGCTCGTCGAGCTGTCCGAAATGGCCGAGCGCTCCCGCGAGTTTGCCGATGCCTTGAGCCACGCGCACGAGCTGCTTGCGCTCGAGCCGCTGTCCGAGGCTGCGCACCGGCGCGTCATCCGCCTGCACTACCTGAGCGGCGACCGCGCCGGCGCGCTGCTGGCGTTCGACCGCTGCGAAAAGCTGCTGAAGGACGAGGTCGGCGCCACGCCGTCAGCCGAGACGTTGGCGCTGCTGGCGACGCTCTACGCGGCGCAGTCGCAAGCCTTGCCCGCGGTGGCACTGGCCGTTCCCGCCAGCGTGTTGCTGCCGCCGCGGATCATCGGGCGCGACGACGAACTCGGCGCTTTGCAGCGCGGTTGGCGGTCTGCCCAAGTGGTGGCGTTGATCGGTGAGGCCGGCCTGGGCAAGACGCGCTTGCTGCAGGCCTTTGTCGAGACGCAGCCCGGCGCCGTGCGCGCGGCCGGGCGCCCAGGCGATGCGGGCGTGCCGTTCGCCACGCTGGCGCGACTGCTGCGCGCCGTGTTGGCGCGCAGCGCGACACCGCTTGATCCGCATGCCGCGGTTCCCGCCGGCACGCGCACCGAGATCGCCCGCGTGCTGCCCGAGTTCGATGGCCCTGCGGCGCGCCATTCCGGCGAAGGCCAGCGCCTCGTGATGCAGCGTGCGGTGCGCAGCTTGTTGGCCACGCAAACCGGTCTGGTCGGCCTGGTGATCGACGACTTGCATTTCGCCGACGAGGCGAGCCTGGAGATGTTGCGCTCCCTGATCGACGCGGACAGCGAAGAACGCAGCGACGCCGAGCGCCCCGCGCGGACGCTGTGCTGGACCCTGGCGTACCGGCCCGCGGAAGCCGGCTCGCCGGTGCAGGCGCTGCATGACGCGCTGGTCGAGCAGGCCCGGCTCGCGCCGATTGCCCTCGCGCCTCTCGGTGTCGAGGCGCTGGCGGAGCTGGTGAACTCGCTGGCGCTGCCGGGCGTGGACGGCAAGGTGCTGGCGCCGGGCCTGCTGCGGCGCACCGGCGGGAATCCGCTGTTCGTGCTGGAGACGCTCAAGCAGGCCTGGGTCGAGCGCACCCTGGACCGTCTGGCCGATGCGGCGCTGCTGCCGAGGCCGGTATCGGTGGGCCGGCTGATCGAGCGGCGCATCGCACAGCTCTCGCCCGGTGCGCTGGCCCTGGCACGCGTGGCGAGCATCGCCGGTGTGGACTTCAGCATCGGCATGGCCGAGCAGGTGCTGCAGGCCTCGGCGATGCAGTTTGCCGATGGTTTGAACGAACTCGAAGCCGCGCAGGTGATGCGCGGCAATGCCTTCGCGCACGACCTGGTGTTCGATGCGGTGCGCGCCAGCGTTCCGGGAACAATCGCCGCCCACACCCACGCCAAGGTGGCCGATTGGCTCGAGCAGCGCCAGGGCGAACCGGCGCGGGTTGCCGAGCATTGGGTCGCCGCCGGCCAGGGCGTGCGCGCGCTGCCGTGGTTGCAGAAGGCGGCAGACGCGGCGCGCCGCGCCTTGCGCGCCAAGGAGTACGTCGGCTTCATGGAGCGCAAGTGCGGCATCGAAGAGGCGGCGGGGCAGCACGAGGCGGCGTTTGCCTCGCTGCTGCTCGCTGCCGAAGAGTTTGCGAACGTCGACCTCGACTTCGCCACGTCCCAAGCCCATTGCGACCGCCTCGATCGCCTGGCCGGCACGCCGGCGCAACGCGTCGAAGCCACGCTGCAGCGGGCCCACGTCCACCAGCAGCGCGGCGAGTTCCAGCCGTCCCAGCAGCTCGCCCAGAAAGCGCTGCGCGATGCCGTGCGGCTGGGCGATGCGCGCCTGCTGGCCCAGTGCCACCAGGAGCTGGGCGTGTCCTTCTCGATGTTGAACCAGGCGGCGCAGGCCTTGCATCACATCCAGGCCTGCACACCCTGGATCAGCGCGAACGGCAGCGACGAGCAGCGCAGCGAGCTGCACGGCAACCTGGCGGTGCTGCACGACAACCTCGGTCGCCCGGACGATGCATTGCCGCACCATGAGCTGGCCTTCAGTCTGGCGCAGCGCTGCGGCAACCTCAGCAACGCCTCGGTGTGCTGCGGCAACCTGGCGTGCAACCGCATCGACGCCGGCGATCTGCTGGCTGCCGAGCGCTCGCTGCTGCAGGGGCAGCAGATCCTCACGATGTACGACGGCTTCGGCGCCAACGTCGGATTGCTGCAGGTGCTGCGCGCGCTCAGCCTGTGCCACCTCGGTCGCTATCGCGACGCGCTGGCGCAGGCCGAGCAGGCGCTGCAGGCGATGCGCCAGTACCAGCCCGGCCATGTGAACCACGCCTTGCTGCGCCTGGGCGGGTATTGGTGGCACATGGGCCAATGGTCGCGCCTGAGGCAACTCCTGGCCAGCGTCACGCTCGACGCGCAGGCCACCCTGGCGGTTCGCGTGCAACACGCGCGCCTGAGTGACGAGGTCGCGCGCGCCGGCAGTGCGGGCCCGGCTACCCGTACCGCGGCGCGGCAGGCGCTGCGCGCCGAGCTGGCAGCGATCGGCCCGACCGACCGGCCCGACCTGCGCCTGCCGCTGCAGATCGAGCTCGCCGGCGACGCGCAGCCTGATTCGGCCTTGCACCAACTCGACGCCGCGCGCGCCGAAGCCGACCGCATCGGTCACCAGGGAACCGTGCTCGCAGCGCTGATTCGCAGCGCTGGGGTCGCGGCCGAATTCGACCCGCCCCGCGCCAGGCGCGCGGCGCTGGCCGCATTGGCGCTGGCGCAGGAGCGCCAGACGACCGCGCTGCTGCCGGCCGAGCTTTGGCTGCACTGCGGCCGCGCGCTGCTCGCGGCGGGCAACGCGACGCATGGCGGCGAAGTGCTCGCCCGCGGCCGAGAGTGGCTGCGCACCACTGCGGCGGAGCAGGTTCCCGAACCGTTTCGCGAAAGCTTCCTGCACCGCAACCCGGTGAATCACGAGCTGCTCGCGTTGGCTGCGCGTATAACGCAAACATAACGCTGGGCTCGGTATAAACCCGTTCAAGGGCTACTCGACGTAAGACAATAGCCCCAACCCACAGCTGGCTCAGGAGAAATCATGAAATCGATTCTTGGTTCTGTCGTCGCCTTGTGCTTGACTCATTTCGGCGCGCCGGCAATAGCCGCTGAAGCCACCGGAGAATTTTGGGAAGTCACCAGCAAAATGGAAATGCCGGGCATGCCTGTGGGCATGGCGGGAATGATGGGCGGCGGCCAGGCACAGCAGGTCTGCATGCTCAAGGGGCAGGAAAGCAAGCCCGTCAAGTCCAAGGGGGAAGACAACTGCACGATGACCGACTTCAAGCAGTCCGGCAACACCATCAACTTCAACATGAAGTGCACCGGCAAAGACCCCATGACCGGCAGCGGGGAATTCACACACACCCCCAACAGCTTCAGCCAGAAAGTCAAGATGCGATCGGGTGGCGAAGACATGATGATCGTGTCTACCGGCAAGCGCATTGGCGGCGCGTGCAAAGGCGACGAGCAGATCAACGAAGCGCTGGGCGGGGCGGCCAAATCGGTAGCGCAAAACTGCCAGTCTTCGCTCGATCAGAGTAAGTATGGGGCGTTCCTGAAAGCCACGGAGAAACTGGGCGGCGACAGGAAGGCCAACTGTGCGGGCATGCCTACCGCTGAAAGCCGAAAAAATTGTGAGGCGGCGAGTGACCTGGGCTGCACCAAACTGCGCCCGCAAATGTGCACGAAGCTGGGCGGCGATTTGAGGAGCGTCGACAAATTCGACAAGATTCCGAGCGAAGGCCTCACGTTGGCGGCGGAGTGCGGGGTGGATACCGACAAGATCGTGCAGCAGCACTGCACCACCATGCTGGACCAGAAAGACTGGCGTTTTGTCGCCGCGCATTGCCAGAAGGACAGCCGGGTGGCGGCGCTCAAGACGCAGCATTGCATTGGCCGCGACTACACCTCGGTGGATGCCAAACAGCGCGACATGTGTTCCGCCATCGGCGGCCTGAGCCGTGGCAAAGCCGGCTCCGGCGACGCGGAAACTTCGCAGTCCTCGGCCAAGGCGGCAGCGCCGAAAGAGCCCGCCAAGCCCAATGCCCTGGAGGAAATGAAGAAGGAAGGCGCGAACCTGCTGAAGAACATTTTCAAGTAGCAAGGTGGCCGTCGGTTTCTCAGCCAAGGCCGCGCTGCAACGGAGCGCGGTTTTTTCTTGCCTGCTCTGCGAGCTGGTGCCGGCGGCCGCACTCGCAAGTCCAGACCCGCCAGGGCCGCTGGCCGGCATGGCGCAGGCCTATGTGGCGCGCGTCGACGGCAAGACGATCTGGTCGCACCGCGCCGAGCAAAAGCTCGCCCCGGCGAGCCTGACCAAAGTGATGACGGCGCTGTTGATCCTGGAGCGCTACGAGCCCGAAAAAGTTATCCCCGTGAGCGCCAGCGCCGCAGCCGCCACCGGGACCCGCTTGAAAATCCGGGCCGGCGAGCGCTACACCCAAGAGAATCTATTGCTCGCGACGCTGCTCGTCTCCGGCAACGACGCCTGCCGCGCTTTGGCCGAAGCGCACAGCGGCGACGCGCGAAGATTTGTCGAGCTGATGAATCGACGCGCGGCCCAATTGGGGCTGAGACAAACGCATTTTGCGAATGCCTGCGGGCACGACGCACCCGACCACTACTCCACGGCGCAAGACCTGATGCAGCTCACCGAGGTCGCGCTGGCGCACCCGGTATTCGCTGCGATGGTACGTCGCCCGGAAGTGAGCTTTGCGTCGCTGGACGGTGCGCGCAGCTTTGCCTTGCGCAACACGAATGAACTGATCGGACGCCACCCGGACGCCATTGGCGTGAAATCGGGTTACACCCCCAAGGCCGGCAAGTGCCTGATCGCGCTGGCCGAGCGCGGCGGGGTGCGGGTGCTGCTGGTGTTGCTCAACGTCCCGAACCGGTGGTGGGATGCACACGCCGCGCTGGACCGTGCGTTCGATCATGCCGCCAAGGCTCCGCGCCAGTAGCTTCGCAGCGCAAGGCTGGCTGACCGTGGCGGTGCTGGCCGCCTACGCGAACGCCTTCGGCGGCGTGTTTCAGTTCGACGACTACAACGTGATCGTGCACCAGACAGGCGTGCATTCCATCGGCGCCTGGTGGCAAGGCATGCCGGGCATCCGGCCACTGTTGAAACTGAGCTACGCGGCGAACTGGGCGCTCGACAACCGCGCGCTGGGCTTTCACGCCGTGAACCTGGCGCTGCATGCGCTGAACACGCTGCTGGTGTTTCAACTGCTGCGCAGGCTCGCGCCCCGAATCGGGGTCGAGGCGACAAACGCCTTCGGCGCGGCATTCATCGCGGCGCTGATCTTCGCGCTGCATCCCGCTCAGACCGAAGCCGTCACCTACATCAGCGGACGCTCGGTGTCGCTGATGGCGCTGTTTGCGCTGGCGTCATTGCTTGCCAATTTCGAAGCAGACGAGAGCGTGCGGCCCATCGCCTGGCGTGTCGCTTCCGCCGTCTTGTTCGCGCTAGCGCTTGCCGTGAAAGAAAACGCCTGGGTGCTGCCGCTGGTCTTGTTGTTGTGCGAGGCGCTGCGCGGGGGCTCGGGCTGGCGCAAACTCTTTGCGCGCACTGCCTGGCACTGGGCGGTGCTGTTGTGCTTTGCGGGGTGGGTGTTGCTGGTGCCCGCTTATGGAAGGCTGCTGGACGCGAGTTTGCAGACCCGTTCGCTGGCCGAGAACCTGCTCACCCAGGTGAACGGGGTCTTCTATCTCATCACGCAGCCATTGTTCGCACTGGTCATGAACATCGACCCCGACCTGCCGGAGTTCAAGACGTTCACGCTGGAGATCGCCCTGAAGGCGTGCGGCCTTGCCGGCTTGTTCATGGTGGCGCTATGGCAGATGCGCAGACCGGCCGGTTCGCGCTGGATGGCCTTTGCCATCCTGTGGTTCGCGGTCTGGCTGATCCCGACCAATTCGGTGCTGCCGCGCCTGGACGTGGCGAACGACAGGCAGTTGTATCTGGCCTTGATCGGGCCGGCCTTTGGCGTCGGCGTGTTGCAGGCCCGCCTGCGCGCCCTTCGCCGTTTCGCCGGCACGCTTGGGGTCGCCCTGCTGTTGTTGGTCTTGGCGGCAGCGACGCTTGCGCGCAACCACGATTACCGCTCTGAAGTCGCGTTGTGGGAGCAGACCGTCCGGGTCTCGCCGCATAAGCCCAGGGTCTGGAACAACCTGGGTTACGCCCAACAGCAGGCGGGCGACGTGGCGGGCGCGCAGCGTGCCTATCGACACGCGCTGCTGCTGGACCCTTCGCATTGGCGCGCCAAGAGCAATCTGGATCTGTTGGAGCCGGCCACGCCATAGGGCATTCCGGAAATTGTTGGCGTCGGCGGGTTGCTCGCGCTGGCCGCGCACATAACGCAAACAACAAAACCCCTGGCCCAGGCCGGACTGAGCATTGGCATCGCACTCGTCGTGCTCGCCGGTTCGGCGGTGGCCGGCCCCGGGCGCCGCCCCGTCGCTGCTGCCGGGCAAACCGTGAAGGCGCCGTCCCGCGGCAAAGCGCCGCGCGCGGCCTGGTGTGTCGCAGCGATCGGCGCGGCGCTGCTCGCCGCGGCGTGCGACAGAAGCAGCGGCAGCGCGGCCTCGGCGGCGTCGGTACCGGCGCTGTCCGCCGCGCCGTCGGGCAATGCAGTCGCCGCGCTCGCCGGCACCTGGCGCCAGCTTTGCCAACCCTACCTGCCGGGCGACGGCGCCTCCGACATCACCTACAGCCGCGACTCGGTCGCCGCGACCCAGACGGCATAACGCTTTCATAACGCCTGTTTCGCGAGACTGCACCGCATGCGCGCCAGCCCGGCCGTGCTCAGCGGGACACAGGGAGAAAAAATGACGATCCGAACTCTTGCGAAACGCTATACGGCGGCACTGGCACTGGCGCTGGCTGGCGCCGCAGCGAATCCATCCACAACACCACGCTGCGCTTCACGGCGCTGTCTCGCCTGGCTGCGCTGCGTATTCCTGCTTGCATTGCCGTTGGGCAGCGCAGCGCCCGCTTGGGCCGACGACTGCGGCATGGCGAACATGCGGCCCTGCCTGATCACCGAGCGCAGACCGAGTTGCGACATCAATCTTGCCGAGAGCCAGGGAATGTGCGTGCGCCCGGCCTGCGGCACGGAGAACGCTAGGCCTTGCTCCGCGTTCGAGCGGACCACGATGGATCTGGTGCTCAAGGTGCCGACGCCGCAGCCCTGTGACGCCAACCTGAAGGTCGACGGCGGCGTCTGCGTGCACCCGCCCTGTGGCCGCGATGGCCAGGCGCCGTGCGACGTCTTTCAACGGCTGCCCAGTTGCGATTTGAATCTGGCCGAGACTCCAGCCGGGTGCGTCCATCCGAATTGCGGCAGGCTCGGCGAGGCGCCTTGTGGCATCGCCGTCAAGCGCGCCACATTCGGGCCCTGCGACGTGAACCTGATTGCGCGCAACGGGCAGTGCGTGCGGCCGGGTGTACCCGGCGCATCGGCCAGCGGTGGTGCGACGCAGGGGCAGGTGAATGCGGCCGTTCCGGTGACGCCGCCGCGGGCGCTGCCCCCGCCACCACCACCACCCACGCGCACGGCTGGACAGGCTGCGCCGCCTCCTCCGCCGCCGCCGCCCCAGGCAAACCCAACTCCCGCAACCGGAACGGCCGCAGCGGGCGGCGCGATGGAAACGGACACCGACCGCATGGGCAGTGACATGTACGGCTTTGCAGTTGCGCAGCCTGACCCGGCCATGTGCCAGGCGAGTTGCAACTACAACGCGCAATGCGTAGCCTGGACTTACGTCAAGCCCGGCATCAAAGGCCCGGCGGCAACTTGCTTCCTGAAGAACGCGCCGACCACGCCGACGCGAAATACCTGTTGCGTCTCGGGCGCCAAGGGCCTGCCGAGCAGCTTGAAGCCGCTGCGCTGAGGCACGCAATGAAACAAACGCCAGCCTGTATGCATTGCCCGTGCACCAAGAAAAGCCCATGACATCGATTGCCCTTCACGCGGCCGATAGACGACGTCGCGGCTGGCATGCCGCCGTCGCGGTGCTGGCCATCGCCGCAATAACCTTCACGGCAGCCCAGGCCCAACCGTCTGCCGCCGGCAGCGTGACGCCCCCGGTGCGCGCCGACGTGGCCCTGCGCGGCAGCGTGCTGGCCACGCACAATGTCGGCGACCACCTGGCTTGCCAGAGCCAGTGCCAGCGCACGCCGGGCTGTACCGGCTACAGCTTCGACCGCGCCGCCAAGGCCAGTTGCAGCCTGCTCGGCGGCGCGCTGACTGACATCGCGGCGAAGGGCACGGTGTCGTGCCGCATGCCGTGTGAACCCGGCCCGCGCAGCGCCACGCTGCCGCAGCGTTTGCCGGTGACTGCCCGCAATCAGGCACCTGCCGGTCTGTCCGTGCCCGACAGGCCTGTGACCCTGCTACAGCGCCCTCCAGGTCTGCCGACGCGACAGCCATCCTCGACAGCCGCTTCAGGCGCGGGCACCGCGAGCACGCAAGCCGCCAGTTTCGGCACGGGTATCAGCTCAGGCACGACGCTGCCACCCTGCGTGCCCGGGCGTGTTTCCGTCGCGGGCAGTTGCAGCAACGCTGCGGTCGCAGCCACTGCCGCACCCGCACCCGCCAACACCACGGTCACGCTGGTGCCAAGCAACGACAACACGATTGCCTCCAGCAGCCTCAGTGCCACGTACGAGAACTCGGTTTATCAGTCGAACTACTGGTTTGCAACAACGCCAGGGATCGGGATGGGATGCGACCAGTTGTTTGTGGCCCTCACAGGCGGCCAGCACATCAGTTGTGCAAGAGGTCTGATCAAGTTCAACCTGGCAACGCTCGCCGGCAAGACGATCCAGAGCGCCACGTTGAGCCTGACCACTTCCGCCGCCGGCACAGGGAACTACAAAGACCCGTGGTACGTGGCAGCGAGTGCTTCTGCATGGTCCGGTTCGATTGTCACCTGGAGCAACTACGGGGAGTTGACTCACACCCCTTCGATCAGCATTCACAACGCGCCCACGCTGGTGGGGCAGGTATTCAACCTGGACCAGACGGCGACCGTGCGCAACTGGCTGTCCGGCGCCTACGCGAACCACGGCCTTGCGATGGGCCTGAGGCAGGAGCAACTGCGCTCGTGCAGTTGCATTTCACTCGACCATTTCGAACTTCACAGCAATGAAGACCCTGGGGGTCGCGGCCCCAAGTTGATCGTCACCTATCAATAGCCAGCAGACGAAGCTGGCGGTGACCCAGGTACAGGAAGGAGAAATCATGACGATCCGAACCCTCGCGAAACGCTGCATGGCCGCACTGGTACTGGCTAGCGCCGTCACCGCGACGCACGCGCAGCCATCAGCCGCCGGTACGGTGAGCCCACCGGTGAGCGCCGACATGGCCCTGAGCGGCAGCGTCCTGGCGACGCGCAACGTTGCCGACCACTCCGCCTGCCACAGCGAGTGCCGGGGCACGCCGGGCTGCACCGGCTACAGCTTCGACCGCGCGGCGAAGGCCAATTGCACCCTGCTCGGCGGGAAGCTGGTTGACGTCGCCATCAGGGGCGCAGTGTCCTGTCGCATGCCATGCGAACCCAATCCGCGCAAGAGCGCGCTGCCGCAAAGGTTGCCCACCATGATCCTGGGCGCGCCCGAGGTCGCGAGGGCGCCGGTGCCGGCCCGGCTGGCGCCACCACCCGCCGTGCCCGCACGTCCACCAGCACCTCCTGCCGCAGCCCCCCCAGCACCTCCCGCCGCACCTGCGCCTGCGCCGCCTGCGGCGCCAGCGACGCCAACCATCCCCGCGGTGAAGGCACAGGTGACGATGCCGGCCCAGGAACATTTCATCTCGCAGGGGCGCTATGCCGAGGTGCTGGTCTGGGCCTACAGCGCGATGCTCCAGAACGGCATCCGGTTGACGGCGGCGAACCCGGCCTACGCGAACGTCAAAGTCCTTGACACGACGGGCTTTCCGAGCGGGAGTTTCAACTTGGTGGCCACCGGCAGTCTTGTCGAATTCGCAGGCAAATCGCTCACGATGACCTCCGGCGCGGTGAGCGCCACCTGCGCGATGGCGCAGTTTCCGGCCGCATGGCGCTGCGCACTCACCGTGCCGGTAGGAACGATCGGCCAACAGCAACAGGTTCAGATCACGACGAATTCCACGACCTTGCTCAACTCGATCAGCGTCGAGTAGCCGCCTTCAACCCATGCCCTGAGAGCCTGCCCCTGAAGAGCTGGAGCAGTTGTTGAGCCGTCTTGAAACCCCCTGGAGCCAACCCATGAGCGCAACATCGATCACGTTCCGAGCGCCGGCGAGCCCGCGCGCGGCCCGCCTGTGTGCCGCGCTGCTGAGCCTGGCGTTGGCCGCACCGGTGCTCGCCCAGAGCAACGCCCGCGTCGACGACTCGGCGTCGAGCAGGGAACTCGCGCGCGTCAAGCGCGCGCCTGGCGTAAAGACGACGGTGGCGATCTACGATTTCCGCAGTGCCGTTCCCGACGTGCAGGTCGGCGCGGCGCAGGAGATGTTCGTCACCGCGCTCATCAAGTCCGGCAGCTTCGCGGTGGCCGAGCGCCAGCGCCTGAACGAAGGCGTGATGCGCGAGCGCCAGTTGCAGGCCGGCGGCATCACCGCCGCGCCGGCCGCCGGCCAGGTGGCGGCGGCGCGCTATGTGTTCGAGGTCGTGGTGTCGCAGGCCAATCGCGGCGCGAACGAGAGCGCGCAAAGCGTCAACATCGGCGGCATGACGGTCGGTGGCGGCAAGAGCGCCGACGAGATCGGCCTGGACGTGCGCATCGTCGACGTGCAGTCGGGTCTGGTGGTCGACGCGGTGAACGTCGTCAAGAGCATCGAGGCGAGCACGAGCAACGTCAGCGGCGTGGGCAATCTGCTCGGTTCGCTGCGCAACCTGGCGGGCAAGACGATGCCGATCAACGTCGACGCCGAGAGCCGCACGAGCCGCAAGGAAGGCGTGGACCGCGCGCTGCGCGCCTGCATCGAGGTGGCGGTGGCCGAGCTGGCGCGCCGGCTCGGCGCCGACTGAGCGAACCCCGATGCGGCGCAGGACCTTGCTCGTGGCGACGTGCCACTGCCTCGGTGCCAACGGCGCGGCGCGGGCGCTCGGCGCCGACGCGGCCGTGGTGCTGATGCCGCAGGGCCGGGCGCGAATGCTGCAGCGTTTCACGGCTGCGGGCGGGCCGCTGGAGCGCCACACGGCGCGCCCCGGCGCCTGGTACGCCCTGCTCTACCTGCCCATGCTGGATCCGCAAGCGCCGCGGCAACTGCTGCTGTGGTCCACCGAACGCGGCCATGAGTTGCGCCTGTTTGCACTCGACGCCGCGCCGGACGACGCCCCAACGGTGCTGCACCCGTTGCCGCTGGACAGCGAGACGAGCGGCGTGGGCCGGCCACCGCGTCTGTCGAGCCGCTTCATGCTGCCCGCGGCGAGCACGGCGCCGGCGATCTATGTGCTGGTCGAGCAGTGGAGCATCGGCGGCCAGCAGCCGGCGCCGCTTTGGGTGCAACTGCTCGCACAACGTGCGCCGCAGCGTGCAACTGCGCCATGGTGGGCTTCGCGCGACGCCGGCGATACCCACCCCGCCGGCGCCACAGCGCCGCCGAGCCCACTGGCCCAGCAGCAATCGGCAAGCGGCGCCCGGCCCCACGAGGTGCCGATCTTCAACCTGCCGGCAGCGCCGGACTCGGGAGCCTGGCGATGAATGCCTGCATCCAGCGCGTCAAATGGCTCGTCGCTGCGACGCTGCTGGTCATGGTCTTGCCGGTGGGGGCGCAGGCGATCGCGGTGACGACGCCGCGGCTGCCGCCGCGCAACGATGCGCCCGGCGCGACGCAGCCGCAGCCGGCTCAGGCACAGCCGGCATCGCCCCCACACGCCCCGGCACAGCCGGTGCACGGCGCGCAGCAGCCTTACGCGGCGCAGCCCTATCCGACTCAGCAAGGCCCGGCGCAAGCGGCCGCGTACGGCGCGATGCCGGCCGCGGCCGCGCCGGTGGTGGTGCCGCAGCGCGCCGCGGCGGGCAACTGCCGTGCCCAGACGACACCCGACCGGCAGACGCTGATGCTCGTCAGCGGTACGGAAGCGCTGGCGCGCGCGCATGTGCCGCTCGGTGAGTTCCGCGCCCAGCAGGTGGTGCATTCGCCCGACGGTCGCTGGGCGGTGGCCTACACCAAGCTGCGCGGTGCGGCGCAGTTTGCGGCGCTGACGATCGACCTGGAACGCTGTGAGGTCGGCCGCAGCGTCGAATTGAGCGTGGCGGGCGACGATGTTCGCTTCGAGGGCGACGAAGCAGTGCTGTTGCTGGGCGGCAAGGAACGCCGCATCGGCTTGCGCGACGGGAGAGTGCGATGAGGGCAGTGGCAACGACTCCGTTCACTGGGCTGTTTCGGGCGGCACTGCTGATGCTCTGCGTGGCAGCGTCGCTGCCTGCCGTGGCCCAGCAAAGCGCTTACCGCTACACCCTGCCAACCGGCTGGACACGCAGCGTCGACGCTGACGTCGAAATGCTCACGCCGACAGCCGAGCCGCCCGGTAGCGTGCAGGCCCTGCTGCTCGCGCCCAAGCCGCTGGCGCAGGACTTCGACGCGCAGTTCGACGCTGAACGCAGTGCGCTCGAAGCGCACTGGGGCTTGAGCGCGCCGCAGCCGGTGGCGCCGCAGCGCGGCCGCAGTGCCGCCGGTCCGCACGCGGCGCACTTTGCCAGCTACGCCAGCACAGGTGGCCCACGCTACATGTCGTTCCTCGCCGTCGGGCGACAGGGCAAGTTCTCGATGCTGGTGTTCGTTGCGGCCAGCGACGAGGCCTTCAACCGCATGGCGCCGCTGGCCACGAAGTTGTGGCAAGGCTTGCAAGTCGTGCCGTGACGTTCGGTGTCAATCGTCGGCGGGTAGGCCGATCAGGCGTGCCGGGACAATGACGGCCATGGCGGCGATCGGCTCGCTTTCGGCCCCCTGCTGCCACTCGCCTCGGGCTGCGTGCAAACGTAGAGCAAGGCAGGTGGCCCGGGGCACGTTCTCCGGCCCACGCTCGCGGGGCGCCGTATTCGGTCGACAGGCGGCGCGCCATCAACACCGTTTCTTCGTGCGCAGCTCGCAGCCACCGCGAATGGTGCCTGCGCCCGTACCCCAAACCACCTGCCTCGGCACACGGGTGGCATGCAAAGGCGTGGCACGCCACCAGAGATGCGTCAGTGCGATGTTGATGCGGTTGCGCGTAGCAAGGCTGCGACGCTGCCCGCGAGCATGGGCCGCGGTATGGGGGCACGGCCACCGCCCTGCCGCCACGACGCGGGCAGGTTGGCACGCACACGGAGGGGAGCCGCCTGTCACGAGAGGCAGTGAACGATCAGGAGCGCACGCCCGCACATTCGCCCGATAGCAGACAGCCAATCCCGACCGGCCCGAGACGAAAGCTGCCCCGTGAACGCCTGGGCGAAGCTGGATTCAAGCCAGCTTGAACGGCAGCTCGCGTAGCGGCTTGCCGGTCAGCCGCGCGATAGCGTTGGCAAAAGCCGGGGCCAGCGGCGGCAAGCCGGGTTCACCCATGCCGGTGGGCGGCTCCGCACTGGGCACGATGTGCACTGCGATCTGCGGCATGTCGGTGATCCGCGGCACCGGGAAGTCGCCGAAATTGCTTTGCTGCACCTCGCCATCCTTCAAGGTGATGGCTGCACCCGGCAGGCACATCGACAGGCCCATCACCGCCGCGCCCTGCACCTGCGCTTCCACGCTGCGCGGGTTTACGGCCAGGTTGCAGTGCACGCCAGAGGTGACGCGATGCAGCACCGGTCGGCCGCCTTGAACGGACGCATCCACCGACGCTTCCACGACGTAGGCCACGACCGAGTCGAAGGACTGGTGTACCGCCACGCCCCAGGCGCGGCCGGTGGGCAGTTGCTTCTTGCCATAGCCGCTCTTATCCACCGCCAGTTGCAGCGCGGCGCGGTGGCGTGGGTGCTTGTCGCCGAACATCCGCATGCGGTAGGCCACAGGGTCCTGCTTCGTGGCGCGTGCGATGTCGTCGAGCAAGGTCTCCATCACGTAAGCGGTGTGCGTGGAACCCACGCTGCGCCACCACAGCACCGGCACGTTCACCTGCGGGTGGTGCACGGTCAGGCGCATCGGCACGCCATACGGCTCGCGCATGCCCTCGGTGGCGGTCGCGTCGATGCCGTTCTTGACCTGGAACTGCTCGAACACGGTGCCCACGAGGATGGACTGGCCGACGATGACGTGGTCCCAGGCGAGCACGTTGCCGCGCTCGTCGAAGCCGATGCGCGCGCGGTGCAGGTGCATCGGGCGGTAGTAGCCGCCCTTGATGTCGTCCTCGCGGCTCCACAGCGTGCGCACCGGCGCGTTCAGACCGGCGCTGCGCGCGGCTTTGGCGACGGAGCAGGCCTCGACCACGTAGTCACTGGTGCCGACGAAGCGCCGGCCGAAGCCGCCGCCGGCCATCTGCACATGCATGGTCACCTGTTCGGGCTTGAGGCCGAGCACACCCGCGGCGGCAGCGGCATCGAGGCCGGGGGACTGGGTTCCGACCCACAGCTCGGCGCGTCCATCCGACAACTGCACAGTGCAGTTCAGCGGCTCCATCGGCGCATGGGCCAGGTAGGGAAAGACGAACTCGGCGTCCAGCCGCCGCGGCGCGCTGGCCAGCGGTGCCATGTCGGCATCGAAGGCGCGCGGGCCGGGCTGGCCTGCCAGTTCACGGTACTGGACCAGCAACCGCTCGCTGTCGACCTTCTCGACGTTGGCGGTGTTCCACTGCAGCTTGAGCGCGTCACGCCCCTGCTTGGCCTGCCAGTAACCGTCGGCCACCACGGCCACGCCTTCCCCGCCGCGATCCACCGGTATGCGCAGCACGGCCCGTACGCCCTTGATCGAGCGCGCCGCGCTGTCATCCACCGCCGTGAGCTTGGCGCCGAACACGGGCGGATGCGCCACCACGGCAGTCAGCTGGCCGGGCAGGCGCGTGTCGATGCCGAAGTCCTGCCGCCCGCTGCTTTTCGCACGCGCATCCAGGCGCGTGGTGGGCCGGCCGATGATGCGGAAGTCCTTGGGGTTCTTCAGCGCGACCTTCTCGGGCACTGGCAAGGCCATCGCGGCCTCGGCCAGTTCGCCGTACCCCGCCTTGCGACTATCCGGGCCGAGCACCATGCCGGCCTGCGTGCGCAGCGTGGTCACGTCCACGTTCCAGCGCGCCGCGGCCGCGGACAGCAACATCGCCCGGGCGCGCGCGCCGAGTTCGCGGTATTGCGTGAAGCTGTTCTTGATCGAGTGGGAGCCGCCGGTGAGGTGGATGCCGAAGAGCGGGTCGTGGTAGGCCGCGTCGCCGGAGCCGTTGCGGCTGCGCACGAGACTCCAGTCGGCGTCGAGTTCCTCGGCCAGGATCATCGGCAGGCCGGTCTGCACCCCCTGGCCGAATTCGAGCCGGTTGATGGTGATCGTGACCTCGCCATTGGGGGCGATCTGCACGAAGGCCGACGGCTGTTCGAATGGTTTGAGGCCGGTGGCAGCCGGGGCCGTGCCCTGTGCAGATGAAACCAAGGGAAAGGCCCCGAGCGCAAAGCCGCTGGCACCAGCCAGTTTCAGGAAACTGCGGCGCTGCAGCGTGGCAGATGAATCGCTCTCAGCGCGCGCTTGCATGTTCTGCAGCGCGCGTGGCGTCTCGGTGCGGTCGAAGTTGGGCAGCATGATGGCTCCTTTAGGCAAGGGTCTTGGCGGTGTCAGCCACGGCGGCGCGGATGCGGGCGTAGGTGCCGCATCGGCAGATGTTGCCGGCCATGGCGGCATCGATCTCGGCAGCGGTGGGCTTCTTGCCCTTGGGCAGCGACTTGAGGAAGGCCGTGGCGCTCATGATCTGGCCGCTCTGGCAGTAGCCGCACTGCGCCACGTCGTGCTTGACCCAGGCGGCGTGAACGGCCGCGCCGACGCGGTCCTTGCCGTCGGTGACCGCCTCGATGGTGACGATCTTGCGGCCCGCTGCCGCCGAGATCGGCGTGACGCACGACCGTGTGGCCTGACCGTCCACATGCACGGTGCAGGCGCCGCACAGCGCGGCACCACAGCCGAACTTGGTGCCGCTCAGGCCCAGCGTGTCGCGCAGGGCCCAGAGGATGGGGGTACTGGGGTCGGCGTCAACCGTGTGGTCACGGCCGTTGACGTTGATGGTGCTCATGGTGGGTCCTTTCTCCGTGGTCAGAGACTGTGCTTGAAAAACGGCGACAGCTTGTTCATCGCCACGTTTACACCTTCACCGTCGTAGAGGTCCATGTGTGTTGCACCGTCGACCACGAAGAGTTCCTTCGGCCCTGCCGCCTTGGCGTAGAGATCCTGGCTGTGCCAGAGCGAACCCGCCTGGCTGCCGGCGATGAGCAAGACCGGCTGCGTGAGCACGTTGTCGATGCCCTCGAACCCCGTGAAGGCCGCCAGGCTGCCGAGACTGGTCAGCAGCATCTTGTTGGGCGCGTTGGGATGCCGCCCACGCGGCGTCAGGTAGTAGTCGGCCGCCTCTTGCAGATCGCGCGGCGCCGTCTTGTCACCGACCTTCGGCACATAGTTCACGTAGACCGGTGCGGCCCCGGCGGCCTCGGCGGTGCGCTGCTTGGCGACCGACTCCAGCATCGCAATGAGATTGGATGCCGGCGCCTTGCCGTCCCAACCCTTGCGGGTCGCGGCGCCGACGTCCACCGCGCTCACGGTCGCGACGGCCATGATCCGGCGCTCGAGCGCAGAGGCCTTGATTGCAGCCCCGCTGCCGGCGCAGATGCCCAGGGAGCCGATGCGACCCGCGTCCACATAGCGAAGCGAAGTCAGGTAATCCACGGCGCTGAAGATGTCACCGACCCGCTTCATCGGGTCGTCTAGGAAGCGGGGCATGCCACCGCTGGCGCCCTGGTGCGATGCGTCGAATGCCAACGCGACAAAACCTTGTTCGGCAAGCCTGCGCGCATACACGCCGGCCGTCTGCTC
>JANNKM010000175.1:0-7347 GCA_031396305.1 Rhizobacter sp. | reverse complement strand
AGCTGCTGGCGCCCAGGCGCATCAGCCAGCGGTAGCCCTCCAACTGGTAGTCGCGCAGTTCGGCGTCCAGGCTGGCGGGCGGCTCGAACGTGAGCGCCTGGGCCTGCTCCCAGGCCCGGCTGCGCTTGCGCCAGGCAGCGTCTCCTTCCAGCGTCAGCGTGCTGCCGCTCGCCTCCCACGCGAGCGCTGCCACGCCGGACAGGCGTTGCCCCGTCTTGTGCGGTTGCGCCAGCGCCGCCAGGTCGCTGAGCTGCTGGCGCAACGCGTCGCCCAGCGCCAGGAAGTCGCCTTCGCCCAGCGCCACATAGCGGCTCTTGCTCGACTGCGCAAGCTCCAGCAGCTGGCGCAGCTGCAACACCTCGCCGCCGTCGAGCTCGAGTTCGCCCTCTAGCGCCAGCCACTCGCCCTTCGAGCTGGCGCGCAGTTTCACGGCGGCGTCAGGCACCGCGCGCACGCGCATCGGCTTGCCCTTGGGCCACTCGGTGATGATGTGCTCGCCCAGTGCACTCAGGCCTTCAACCGCGGCGAGTGCGTGGCGCGGCTCGTCGAGCAGCCATTCGTGGCCGGCACCATCGTCAACCAGGTCGATGAAGTCGAGCACGCCGAGCAGCTTGTCCACGGCCTCGCGTTCGCGCACCAGGTCACGCTTCGTCGACAGCGTCACGCCCTGGTGCACGGTGGTCACGCGCAGACGCCCGCCGCCCGGGGGCAGGCGCGGGCCGAAGTCGCCGAACGGCGCCGCGAGCAGGCACATCGACAAGCCGGCGCCCACGGGCGTCAGCTCGGCGCGTAGCACATGGCTGGCCTGCACTTCATGGCCGGCCTCGGCGTCGCTCGCCACCTGGAAATGCGCAGCGAGCACGCGCAGCGCGGCGTCCAGCTCGGTGCGCGCCGCGACCGGAACCTTCCAGCCCTGCGTCACCAGTTCGGCGACGCGCAGCTGCGCCGGAGTCAGGCGCACCAGGCGCGCGCGCGTGGGCCCGTCGGCGAGCAGCATCACCGCGCGGCGTCTCAAGCGCTGCTCGCGCCAGCGCTGCGGCAGGTCTTCGTCTTGCTTGTCTTCCTGCTTGTGCTTCGCGTGGCGGATCGGGTCGAGCAGGCGAAACGTGATGTCTTCGCCGTGCGTCATGATTTCCAGCGCGGGCAGCGCTTCGGCGACTTCGATGAATTGCCCGGGGTCGCGTGCCCACGCGACGAATGGGTGCCGCACGAGCGCGGGTGCTGCGGTGATGACGTCGAGCACGGGCCGGTTGCCGAACTCTTCGCGCTGCACGGCGCGCAACAGCGCCGCGTCGTGCGTCGCCAGGTCCTTGCGCTTGATGAGCGTGGCCAGCGCCACCGGCCTGGGTTTGCCCAGGCCGCGCACCCCGCCCTTTTGCTCCATCGGCTCGATGCTCTCAATGCGCGCGTCGGCGCCCACGCTGACAGCCCAGATCAGACGGTCGGCCTCGGCCTTGCTGGCGCCGCGCGCCGGGCCCGGCGCGGCGCCGCCGAGCGCCAGGATCGACGCCAGCGCTTCGCGCCAGCGGTCTTGCGCCTGGCCGATGAAGAACGGCGCGGCGGCGTCAGCCGCGGCAGGCGCTTCGCCCAGCAGCATCGCGCCGGCGCGCCGTGCAAGTTGCGCGAGCCAGGCGAGTTCGGCGGTTTCGAAATCGGCGGACAAGCGTTGCGCATGCTCGCGCAGCGCGCCCGGGTCCGCCGGCGTGAGCCGCAGCCAGGCGGCGAGCAGCAAGTGATGCAGGTAGTGCAGCGACTGCATGTCAAGCTGCGTGGCGTGCGTCAGCTGAAACTGCGAATGTGCACTCGGCGCGTCGCCCAGGCGCTGGTCGATCGCGCTGACCCAGACGCCGAACAGGCCATAGGGGTCGGTGCCGCTCTTGCCCGCTTCGGCGGCGGCGAACTTGCGCGCCTTGGTCCAGGCCGCCGGTTCGGGGTTGGCCAGCAGCGCCATCAGGTACAGCCAAAGCATCGACGGCGAGGCCAGGTTCTTGCGGCGGCCCAGCTCGGTCGCGCAGCGCTTCAGAGCCGATTCGAATTGCGCCGCGCCGCGTTGCCAATCGCCCTGGGCGATGACGAGCGCGGCGCGAATCACTTCCGCCTGGCCTCCCGGTTCGCCTTCGCACAGCGCCCGGGCACCGGCGAAGTCGGCGCGAAACAGCATCGATTCGGCGAGCCGGCAGCGCAGGTCCGCCGACAGCGTATCCTGCGCGGTCGCACTGCGCGCGATCAACCAGTCTTCGAGCGGCTTGCCGGCGCTTTCGGCAAAGCCGCTGAGCGCCATCATCAGGTGGTCGCACAGGTTGCGCTGCAACACCGGCTCGATGCGGCCGAACAGCACGGCGTCGAAAGGCCGCAGCACTGACTGGCGCAGCGCGTCGCTCCACAGGTGGGTGAAGCTGTAGGCCATCTGGCCCAGACGCTGGAAGTGGTGCATCGTGCCGCCGCCGAAGATCACGAGGCGCAACGCAGCGGCGAGCTGATCCGCTTCCTGAAAACCCAGCGAGAAACCATGGTCGAAGTGGCTGATGACGCGCCAGGCCTCGAACCACGCCTTGGCGCGGCGCGGCTCGAGCATCATTTCGCGAAAGCGCGCCGTGCCGTGCGGTTGCGCCGCGCTGAACCGCCCCTGCTTGTCGCGCGTGGCGTGGCCCGCGGCGAGGAGTCGATCGATGACACCACGCACCTCGGTCGGATTGAAGGCCGTGCCGCGCTCGGTGCGAAACCCGGCCGCCGCCATCATTTCGCTGACGCGGTTCAGGCCGGAGGGTGCCTGCAATGCGCACAGCGTGTCGTGCACCAACGCGTCGTCGCGGCCCAGGGTCGCGTCGAGCCGGGTCACGTCACCGACTGCGACGGCGCCCGCCACCGCAGCCGTCTTGGCGCGGGGCTGCGGCGCGGGCGCGGGTTCGGCGGGCAGCAGCGAGGGCTGGACGGGCTCAGGCGTGATGAGCTTGACGGGTTTGATGGGCTTGACGGACTTCACGGGCTGCGGCTCGGCATGGCGCCGTGCGGCGCGAAAAGCGTGAGCCTACCCGATGTGCCGTAAGGCGCTCAGTACGTACCGATGTAGTCCTTCTTGCCCACCTCGACGCCGTTGTGGCGCAAGATCGAATACGCGTTCGTGACGTGGAAGAAGAAGTGCGGCAGCCCGTAGTGCAGCAGGTACGCCTGGCCGGTGAAGCGCTTTTCTTTCGGTGTGCCGGCCTGGGTGACGATCTCGCGCCTCGCGCTGCCTTCGAATTGCTGCGCGCTCAAGCCGTTGACAAATCCGAGCGTCCTGGCAATGCGCGCCTGCAGGTCGGCAAAACTCTGCTCGTCGTCTTCGAAGCTAGGCACCTCGACGCCGGCGAGTCGCGCCGACACGCTCTTGGCGAAGTCGCACGCCACCTGTACCTGGCGCAGCAGGTGGAACATGTCGGGGAACAGGCGCGCGTGCAGCAGCGCGCTGGGCTCGATCTTGCGCGCCGTGGCATGCGCTTCGGCCTTGCCGAGCACGCCGCTCAGGCCGCCGAGTATTTGTTTGAACACCGGGATCGTGGTGCTGTGCAAGTTGGTGGTCATGCGGGATCTCGAGTGGGGCGCGGTGCGCGCCGAGACAGGCATTGGAACACTGCCAGCGCATTCAACGGGAAGCGTCTTCCCGCCGTCCCAAGCTACCTGCGCGTGGAAACGAACGAGAGCCCATAGCTCCGATATCGCCGTCATCCCAGTTCCGAGCAGCACGTCCGGGACGTCGACGGCCTCACGCCACAAGCCGTCGCAATCCGTCCCGGAACTTGCAGAAACTGGGTGACTTGTTTTGCTCGACATTCATCAGTGGGCCGATTTGCTCTGCCCATCGATGCTTAACTTGCCCTGGCAGTGGCCATCCGGCTCTTTGAATTGCGGGGTGGCTCCCCGGCTGCACGGCGTCAGCCAGCAACTCCCAGGTGCCGCAGACACTGTCTTGCTTGTAGCGGCGCAATACGTCCTTCTTCGCCCTGGGAAAAGCGGTCAGCAATGCCTGCCGATCGCCCAGGTACCAAGCCTCCATTTCTTCGATGGCCAATCGAAACATAGCATTCGGGGCCGGATGGCAATGCCGAAGGAGCGTCTTCAGTTGCTTCAGGAAGGCCTTGCAATCCCGGTGGTCGCTGTCCAGAACCACGACTACGGCATCGATGCCGGGCGTTTTTCCATAACCGGCCAACAAGCGCGGCAACTGATCTAGCAGCGCCCGCTTGGCCGGGTCTCCCTTGGCGGAAAGGCCAGCAGGCAGGCGGCCTATGCCTTTGTACGGAAGCAAGCGCCAGGTGTGCGGCGTACCTTGCTCACCAATCACGCGCGGCAACAGCGATTCAAGCAACTTTGCACCCGAGCGGTCTTCGACCAGCACTTCAATGTGCATGCTTACCTCGCGTCCAGATAGTCGCTGTACCAAAGGCCACCAAGCGGCAGTCCTTCGTTCACGAGGTTCTGAACCAGCTCCAAATCGGATACGCGGCGAATCGTCGAGAAGCCATCGGCCCCTTTCTCCAGAATCCACACCTCTCTGGGCGAGAGGGCATCTACGAAGTGCGGCTGGTGCGTGGTAATGAACACTTGCGGTGCATTCTTCTTCCCGGTGGCATGGCTTCGCAATTCGCGTGCAAGCGAGTCCAGCAGCCCGTGGTAGAGACCGTTTTCGGGCTCTTCAATGCAGATGAATGGCGGCGGTTCCGGATCCTCCATCAGAAGCAGATAGGCAAAAATCTTCAGCGTGCCATCAGACATCTGCCCCGCATAGAACGGGTCGGAAAACGCACCGTCATTGAACTGAAGCAAGACGCGCTTGTCCTCTGTGACGATTGCTTTGATGCCTTGAATCCCGGGAATCTTGCTGGCGATGCGTTCGAGGATCGACTTAAAGCGCTCCTTGTGCTCGCGCTCCATGTACTGGACCACGTTGCCGATGTTGTCCCCATGAATGTTGAGGTGCCTCTGTGCTCCGGCGGAAGGAATCGACCGCGCCGCGTCCGGGTGGAAGTACGAGAGGTACCAGCCCTTGAGAAAATCCCGAAAGCGTTTGATGCGCGGGTGTTCCTTGAGCGTCCCCAATGTGGCAATACCCAGTTGCCGAAGATCAGTAAGTTCAACTTCTTCCTGCGCCGAGTCCTCCTCCGAGGCTTCCGCCTCCACGGCCTCCTCGCCCGCCCATACTTTGCCCTTGCCATGGTCCAGGCGCAAGAAAGGAAATGGCCTTCCGTACTTCTGCAATTTGCGACGCTGCTTCAGTACTTCGGACTGCACGAAGGGGCGCCCTCTGGCGTCCAGATTGATGGCGAGTTCATAGGTAATCGGCCGTTCGCCTATGGCCTCACGGTAGTAGATCTCGAATTGGATCGCATCACTCGTTCCAAGAGAGCGCATGCGCTCGAAGCCGCCGCGCTGCTTGTCGTCGCAAGCGGTTTCCACATCAGTCGAAAGGCAATCGGCGACAAAACCGAAGGCGTCGAACAAGGTGCTCTTGCCCGCGCCGTTCTTGCCGATCACCACCGTGAACGGCGTCAGCGGCTCGCCCTTCTGCTGCGTGGACAGCTTGCCCAGCGTCACGTCGCGCAGGGCGCGGTAGTTGCGAACGCGAAAACCCTCTATCAATGCCATGTCGTCATCCTCTGAATCGCACTCGTCCTTCAATACCTTGGGTTACCTTGGGTAATTTCATCCTCACCACCGAAGGTGATTGATGGCTTCCCGCGCAATCCGCCCCGATTTTGGCTGTCGAGCGGCCGCGAGAAGAACGGAACGCCCTGCGAAGGGAAAGACCCCGTGTGCACTGACGGGGATTCTCGCCAGTTTTCGCCTTGAAAACGCTTGGGAGCGTCGCGACCGGTATGCGCGCGGGTTCGCGTCGGTCCGAACGCTCAAGACAAGCTGACCATTCGAAAAGACAATCGTGCAATGACCGACACAACGACCCCGTACCAGCGCCGTGCACGCTACAAGGGCACGCATCCGCGCCGCTTTGAAGAGAAGTACAAGGAGCTCGACCCCGCGCGCCACGCCGACGAGTTGCAAAAGGTGCTGCAACGCGGACAAACTCCGGCAGGCATGCACCGGCCGATCTGCGTCGCCGAGATTCTGGAACTGCTCAACCCGCAGCCGGGCGAGACGGGGTTGGACGCCACGCTCGGCTTCGGCGGGCACGCGCAGGAACTGCTCAAGCGCGTGCTGCCGGGCGGGCGCCTGCTCGGCATCGATGTCGATCCGCTGGAGTTGCCCCGCACCGAAGCGCGCTTGCGCGCAATCGGCTTCGACGACTCGGTGCTGACGCTGCGGCGGATGAACTTTGGCGAGCTGGTCACGCTGCTGCCCGAAGCCGACGGCGGCTTTGACTTCGTGCTCGCCGATCTGGGCGTGTCTTCAATGCAGATCGACAACCCGGCGCGCGGCTTCAGCTTCAAGGCCGACGGGCCGCTCGATCTGCGCCTGGACCCAAGCCATGGCGCCACCGCCAGTGAACTGCTGTTGTCGGTGACGCGACCGCGTCTGCGCGAACTTCTCATCGACAACGCCGATGAACCCCACGCCGTGCCGCTGGCCGCGGCGCTGCAAGGCCAGTACCTGGAGACGACGACGCAACTTGCCGCGCGGGTGCGTGACACGTTGCAAGCCGTGCTGAAGCGCAGCATGCCGAAGGACGAGCGCGAGGCCGAGGTCAAGAAGACGCTGCAACGCGTATTTCAGGCGCTGCGCATCGCGGTGAACGACGAATTCGCGGTGCTGGATCGTTTTCTGGAAGCGCTGCCCGCGTGCCTGAAGCCCGGCGGCCGGGTCGCGATTCTGAGTTTTCACTCGGGCGAAGATCGGCGCGTGAAGAAGGCGTTTCAATCGGGCGAGCGCTCCGGAATCTACGCGCGCGTCGCGCCCGATCCGGTGCTTCCGTCGACGCAGGAGCGCCACGCGAACCCGCGCTCCAGTTCGGCCAAGTTGCGCTGGGCGGTGAAGGCTGCGTGACGTTCCCGGTCCTCCCGACGCACGTCGGGATGCACCCGCTGCCCCTATCCGCCGAAATGCAGGCGGTACTGGGCCCCGTCGGTGAAGCTGCACGAACCCGTGCCCATGCCGGCGCCGCTGAGTTCGTACGTGCACTGCGCGCTCACGCCCTTTGGGCCGGTGGCGTTGGCCACGCCGCGCCGGCCCGGGCCGTCTACCCGCGTCGCTTCGCCTTGCAGCGTGTCGCCGAGATAGCCCAACGTGATCGTGCCGCGGCCGGTTCGGTGGTCGACGATCACTGCGCTCAGCATGCCGGCGCGCTGCGCGGGCTCGTTGAGCGGATACAGGCGCGCGGTCAGCACGCTTGCGCCGGCCGACGACGCCGCGGGCGGC
>JANNKM010000161.1:0-10043 GCA_031396305.1 Rhizobacter sp. | reverse complement strand
GCTGCACGATCACGGTCGTCGGCGCGTGCCCCTGTACCGGCAGGCCGGTGTGCGAATCCACGGGCACCAAGACGCAGGCCGACAACGACAAGGCCAACGCCGAGGTCAATAAGGTTCCAGGAACTCTAGACATTTCGAACTTTCGCTGCGCGGCACATGCCGCGGCGCGATGGTCGGCGCGACCCGGGTGCGCGGCAAGCGTTGCATGCCGGGTATCGGAGTTCGATACCCCCTGGTGCGTGGGGCGCTTCAATTTGCCCCGGTGTCGCTCGCATCAAGAGGCCCGGGTGCCGCTGCACGCTCACATCGTGTCCAATCGGTCCGTCGCCATTGACGTTCCGGGATGCTGCGATGAAGTCGAGGAAGATTGCGCTCGGGCTGCTTGCCGTTTTCGTCGTGGCCGGGGTGGCCGGCTGGTTCAGCCTGGACAAGGAGACGCGCGGCCTGCTTGCCACCTTGCCCACCAACCGTGATGTGCTGTTCTGGAGCCAGCCGCAGCGCGACGCGGCATTTCGTGCGCTCGATCGGCTGCCCGTCCTGGCCAAGTCGCGCGTCGTGCCGGCGGGCAGCGCGCCGCAGGCGCTGCCGCCGGGGCCGCCGCTGAAGCCGGCGTTGGACATCGACGCCTACATGGCCGGCCAGCGCAGCGCCGCCTTGCTGATCGTGCACGACGGCAAGTTGCGCCTGGAGCGCTACGGCCTGGGCTTTGACGGCAGCGGGCGCTGGACCAGCTTCTCGGTGGCCAAGTCGATCACGTCGACCCTGGTGGGAGCAGCGATCCGCGACGGCTTCATCCGCAGCATGGACGACAAGGTCAGCGACTACATCCCGCAGATGAAAGGCTCGGCGTACGACGAGGTCAGCATCCGCCAGCTCCTGACGATGACCTCGGGTGTGCGCTGGAACGAGGACTACGCCGACCCGAATTCGGACGTGGCGCGCTTCAACAGCCACCAGCCCGAGGAAGGCGTCGATTCGCTGGTGAGCTACTTGCGGCGCCTGCCGCGTGAGGCGCCGGCGGGGCAGCGCTGGCACTACAGCACGGGCGAGACGAATCTCGTGGGCGTGCTGCTCAGCCAGGCGACGCAGAAGCCCCTGGCGACCTACCTGTCGGAAAAGATCTGGGTGCCCGCCGGCATGGAGCAACCCGCCACGTGGATCCTCAGCCGCAGCGGCAAGGAGATCAGCGGCTGCTGCATCCAGGCCGCGACGCGAGACTTTGCGCGCTTCGGCCTGTTCATTCTGGGCGGTGCCCGCGTCGGCGGGCAAAGCATCGTGCCGGAGGGTTGGCTCGCCGAGGCCACCGGCGAGCGCACCGGCATCGGCCTGCCGGGTCGAGGTTACGGCTACCAGTGGTGGACGTACACCGAAGGCGCCTTCGCCGCGCGCGGTATCTTCGGTCAAGGCATCTTCATCGACCCGAAGCGCAGACTCGTGATCGCCTCCAACGCGAACTGGGCGGGAGGAGCGAGGGATCCCGTTGCGAGCGAGGCGCGAAATTCGTTCTACCGCGCGGTGCAGAAGGCTGTCGACGACGAGGCGGCTGGCGGGCCTGCTTCCGGGACGGGGCGATGAGGGCTCGCGCAGCGCGCGTCGGCGTCACCGCCACATCTCACTCGCTCGGCACGAACAAGCCGCACTCAGAACTCCAGCCGATACAAGCGCACCCACAGGTCCGGCTCGTGGTTGCCTTGCTTCTTCACGTTGTACCGGTCTTCGCCTGAAGACGCGGGCATCGGCGTCGTGCGCCATAGCGACGGGCGCTGCAGCAACTGCTGGCGAAACTCCTCGGTGGCCCAGATCTGCCCGGGCTCGACAACCGGCTCGACGCGCGCGGCGCACAGGATCGCATCGCCGCCGACGATCATCGGCGCGGGGTCGAAGTCGCGCACGCGCGTGTGCACCGGCCCGTAGTGCAGCGCGACGCGCAGGCGCGGCTGGCCCGGGGCGGTGTAGACGTCGTCCATCAGGTGCCGCGCGGCCTGCGCGAGCGCGACGGGATCGTCGTCGGCGATCAGCACTGCGTCGCCGGCGCCGGTTTCGGTGATCGCGCTCGGTGGCGCCCACCGGAGCACCGCGTCTTCGAGCGCCTTGCGCACCGGCGCGTCGCGGCCGGCGCGCATCAGGCTGCCGAAACCGTGCACGTCGGCCTTTAGCACGCAGCATTCGCGCAGCGCCGGCGGTTCGGCAGCGCCGGCGCTGTCGCGCCACGGGCGGTCGTAACCGACGATGTTGAACGCGTCGCTGCGGCGCAGGTAGGCCGGGTTGACGCGGCCGACGATGTCGGCCAGCACCGGGTGCACGAGGTAGTGCGTCGCGCGCGGCAGCGTGCCGTTGGTCTCGAGCGTCGCGTCGCCGGGGCGCAGGAAACGCTGGCTCCACTGGCCGCGAACGCGGTCGTGCTGAACGAAGCCGAGCAGGCCGACGCGGTACAGCGCGTGCAGCGCGCGCTCGCCTTCGGCGCCGCCGGTATCGGGCGCGTCTTCGGCGGCGAGCGCGTCGACCTCGGCGCGCGTCAGCACCGGGCCGGGCAGGCGTTGGAACAGCCGGTCCAGGTCGGGAACGCCGACGTACGGCGCCACTTCGGCCAGGTATTCGTGGCCGATCTCGGTGGCGGCCTGGTTCACCGCCTCCTTCATGCGGTGCTCGTTGCGGCGCTCGTCGGGGCGCAGCGCGGCGAGCCGGTCGCCGATCGTCATCAGGTCGCGCGGGCGCAGCAGCGTATGCCGGCACAGGTATTCGAACGCGTCCTCCTCCTCGCGCGTGTAGACGTCGGTGACGCTGGTGCGGCCGAGAAACGCTTCGAGCGGGTTGTCGCGCGCGCGCCCGGGCAGCACCATGCGCTCGGTCTTCAGGAGGCGGATGTTGTTGACGAAGATCTCGCGCAGGCTTTCGGGCGTGTACGCGATGTCGACCGCGCTGCCGCGGTACTGCTGGACCATCGCGGTGCGCTGCGGCAGCCGCGCGTACGCCTCCTTGCGGATCGCCGCGAACACTTTCAGGCGGTGGTTGATGCGCCGCAACTGGTACGCCACCTCGACGAGCCCGAGTTGCGCGAAGTGCCAGACCTCGGGCGACACCTCGCCGGTGACGCTCGGGTTCACGGGCTGGTCCTCGACATGCTTGTTGAAGTACTCGTCCACGCCGTCGATGAAGATCGCCAGCGGCGCGTTCAGCGCGCGCAGGCGTGGCACCAGGTGGCCGTCGGTGTCGGCGGCGCAGCGCTGCAACTCGCTCGGCGTGAAGTCGAGCAGGCGCACAAAATGGTCGATCACGCTGTGCAGTTGCGCGTCGGCGATCAGTCCCGCGAGCCGCGCGTTGACCTTCAGCCCGTCGATCTGACCGGCATGCTTGAGCGCCGCGAGCGCGATCGCGGCGAGCCAGACCCGGGACCACGGCAGCGGCGACGCGGCGAAGAAGGCGATCGACTCGCGGCTGAAGATCTTGTCGCCGATCGGCTTGTCGAGCAGGTTGCCGCTCGGCAGGCACGCGGTGTGGCCTTCGCGCTGGTACAGGATGCGCTTGGCCTTGAGCAGCAGCGTCTTGCCGAATCCCTTGGTCGCGATGACGATGAACTTGTCGTCGCGGTCGGGCGTGAGGAAGCGGTCGATCTCGGGCGTGCGGTGCAGCAGCGAGTCGTCGAAATCATCGGCGACGCGAATGTCGTCGGCGTCCACGGTCCACGCGCGCATCACTCCTCCTCACCGGCTCAGCTGCAGCGGCAAGCATAGCGCCGCGAGGTGGCTGTGCGTCAGCGCGCCTCGAATGTATTGCACTGCTCCACGCTGCCGGTCTGCAGTCCTTTCTTGAACGACGCGACGCGCTGCGCGCTGCTGCCGTGGGTGAAGGTTTCGGGAACGACGTGTCCGCTCGACTTGCGCTGGAGTGTGTCGTCGCCGATTTGCGAGGCCGCGTTCAGCGCCTCTTCGATGTCGCCTTGCTCGAGGATCTGGCGCGCCTTGTTCGCGTGGTGGGCCCACAAGCCGGCAAAACAGTCGGCCTGCAGTTCCAGGCGCACGCTCAAGGCGTTGCGCTGCGCCTCGCCGGCGCGCCCGCCCATGGCGTCGACCTTGTCGGTGATCCCCAGCAGGTGTTGCACGTGGTGCCCCACCTCGTGGGCGATCACGTAGGCTTGCGCAAAGTCGCCCGGCGCCCCCAGGCGGGTGCGCATCACTTCGTAGAAGGCGAGGTCGATGTACACCTTCCGGTCGCCAGGGCAATAGAACGGCCCCATCGCGGCCTGCCCCTGGCCGCACGCCGTGGGCTCGGCGCCGCGGAACAGGCGCAGCTTGGGTGCCTGGTAAGTGGCGCCCATCAGGCGGAACTGCTCGCGCCACACGTCTTCCGTGTCGGCCAGAACTGTGGAGACGAACTGCGCCATCTTGTCGCCCGCCGGTGGTTTGGCTGCGGGCGCCTGCGCAATCTCGCTGGTCGGCGCGCCGCCCTCGCCGCTGAGCAGGCCGAGTATCGTCAGCGGGTTGATGCCGAACACCCAGCCCGCGACGAGCGCGATCACCACGGTTCCCAAGCCGATGCCGCGTCCGCCGCCAAAGCTCAGGCCGCCGCCTCGGCCGCCGCTTTCGCGCGCGTCCTCGACGTTGTCGCTCTGGCGATTGCCTTCCCACTTCATGCTGCCTCCTTACCGGGCTGGGCTTGCCGCGACATGCCACGGTAGGGGCGCCAGATGACAGGCATGGTAGCGCCATCGCATCACGCAAGGAATGGGATGTCCGGAAACGTCGACCGAAATCAGGAAGGGGATCGGGGCCGACTCGATCACCCACGTCAACCCGCGGCCGGTCGTAGTTCGACGGAGTGTTCGCCCGTGCGGCTGGACGGATTCGTCAGTTGCGGTCAGCCTTTGGCAGAGGTTCGTTGACCATCGTGCTGTCCTTCGCGACCGGCGCCGGGGTCGACGTGACGGACGAATTGTTGGCGGCCGACGGCGCAGGTCCGCTCTGGGTGCCTTGCCTGCATCGAAGGATCCCGGGCGACTGCACGTAGGAGGGCACGTCGTCGTGGCGACGGAACATGACCGTGGCCTATGGCACGCTGAAACGATGCAGTAAGTCGTTGCTGCGGAAGCCTGCAAACGCGAGAGCCGAATGCGGCCCTCAACGCACTCGCGACACACTCGCCTCCTCGCCGATCAACCCGCGCGGGCGCAGCACCAGCATCAACGCGATCAGCGCGCCGATCAGCGCGACTTGCAGCGCCGCGCCGCGCGCCTGTTCGGCCTGCGGTATCCAGCCGCGCAGCAGGGCGCCGGCGGCGCTCCAGAAGCCCCAGACGACGAACGCGCCGAGCAGCGCGCCGCGGTTGTTGCCCGAGCCGCCGACGATCAGCATCGCCCACAACTGGAACGTGAGGATCGGCAGGAAGTCCTCCGGCGCGATGTAGCCGACGAAGTGCGCCAGCACCGCGCCGCCCAGGCCCATCAGCATGCTGCCGATGACGAAGCTTTGCAGCCGGAACATGAACGCGCGTTTGCCGAGCGATTGCGCCGCGTCTTCGTCTTCGCGTATCGCGCGCAGCACCCGTCCCCAGGGGCTGCGCACCAGCTGCTCGAGTGCGGTGTAGGCCGTGAACAGCACGCATGCGGCCAGCAGCAGGTAGGCCAGGGTCCACGGCAAGCCCGTGCCGAGCCAGCCTTGCATGGGCTTGGGGATGAACTGCACGCCGAAGGGCCCGCCGGTGAGTCCCTGGGCGTTAGTGGCGACGAGCTGGATCGTCACGGCGATGCCGAACGTCGTGATCGCGAGGTAGTCGTCGCGCAGGCGCAGCGCGACCGCGCCGACGAGCAAGCCCGCCACACCCGCAGCGCCCATCGCCGCAAACCAGCCCACCGCGACCGGCCAGCCGAAGCCTCCCAGGCGCCCGGCGGCCTCAGGCGTCGTCAGCAGCGCCGAGGTGTAGGCGCCCACGGCAACGAAGCCGGCGACGCCGACGTTGAACAGGCCCGTGTAGCCCCATTGCAGGTTCAGGCCGAGCACGATGATCGCGTAGGTGCAGGCGAACACGAGAAAGAAGCTGCCGTAGGACAGCCAGCCGGTGAAGTTGCCCAGCACTTCGCCCATCACGCCTTCTCACCGAACAAGCCGTTGGGGCGCACCAGCAGTATCGCGATGAGCACGGCGAACGCCGCCGCCGCGCGGTACTCGGCGCCGACGACGGAAACCGCCGCGCTTTCCGCCAGGCCGACGATCAGCCCGCCGATCACCGCGCCCCACACCGAGCCGATGCCCCCCAGAATCACCGCGGCGAACAGCGGCAGCAGCAGATCGAGCCCGAGCGTGGGGCGCAGTTGCACTGTGAGACCGGCAAACACGCCCGCGATTGCCGCGAGCGCGCCGCCGATGACCCAGGTGGCGCGCAGCACGCGCTGCGGGTCGATGCCGGCGACACGCGCGAGCTGCGGGTTCATCGCGGTGGCGCGCATTGCGCGGCCCAGCGTGCTGCGTGACAGGTACAGATGCAATGCCGTGACGGTCACCGCGGTCAGGCCGAGCACGAACATCTGATCCGGCGTGATGCGCATACCGCCCCACACGCGGCGCGGAACCAGCACAATCGCGATCTGCAGCTCCTGCGAGTAGTACTGCGGGATGCCGCCGTGGAAGAACAGCAGCAGGTTGCGCAGCGCGAGCGCCGCACCGAAACTCGCGATGACAAGCGTGATCGCACCCTGTTGGCGCAGGCGTTTGAAGAGCAGCGCGTCCAGCAGCAGCGCCAGCAGCGCGGTGCAGACCGCCGCGGCGCCCAGCGCGCCAAGCAGTGGCCAGCCGAACGAGAACGGCGCGAGCGGTGCCGTCGACACGCCGGCCCCGGCGCCGCCCACGCTGGCGAACACCGTCAGCGCCGTCAATGCGAAGTACGCGCCCCAGGCCAGCAACTCGCCGTGACCGAAATTTGAGAATCGCAGGATCGAAAACGTCAGGCTCAGGCCGATCGCGCCGAGCGACACCACCGAGCCGATCACCAAACCGTCGGTCAGAATTTGCAGCATCACTGCACCCCGGCTTGACTGGCGCCGTCTGCGGCGGCGGGCGCCGCGGCGTGGCGCCCCAGGTACAGCTCAGCGATGCGCGGATCGTTCAGCAGTTCGGCGCTGCGCGCGACAATGCGCTCGCGCCCCTCCACCAGAATCGCGGCGCGGTCAGCCACGGCCAGAGCAGCCTTCACGTTCTGCTCGACGAGCAGCACGGAAACGCCGCTGTCGCGCACCTGGCGCAACTGGGCCAGCACCTCGCCGACGAGCTTGGGGCTCAAGCCCGCCGACGGTTCGTCGAGCACCAGCACGCGCGGGTTGGCGATCAACGCGCGGGCGATCGCCAGCATCTGCCGCTGGCCGCCCGACAGGCGCGCGGCGCGGAGCAGCCGCTGGCGTGCGAGGTCCGGGAACATGGCGTACACCGGCGCGAGGCTCGAGCGTCGGTCGGCGCGCAGCAACGCCGCGGCGAGTTCCAGGTTCTCGGCGATCGTCAGGTTCGCGAACACGTTCTCGGTTTGCGGCACGAAGGCCAGGCCGCGGCGCACCATTTCGTGTGCCGGCACGCGCGTGATGTCGGTGCCGTCGAGCCATACGCGGCCGGCGCTGATGGGCACCAGCCCGACGGCCGCCTTCACCAATGTCGACTTGCCGGCACCGTTCGGGCCGAGGATGGCAACGATCTCGCCCGGCATCACGGAAAGAGACGCGCCGCGCACGATCGGCAGGCCGGGCTCGTAGCCGGCCTCCAAGTTCTCGATCGCGAGCGCTGCCGTCATGCGCCCACGGCCTGCGGGGCGCCGAGGTAAGCCTCAATCACGCGTGCATCGCGAAGCACCTCGCGCGCCTGCCCCTGCACGAGCAGCTTGCCCTGCGCCATCACCATCACCGAATGACACAACGAGATCACCAGGTCCATGTTGTGTTCGACGATGAAGAACGTGACGCCTTGGCGATTGAGCGCGCCGATCTTGTCGACGATTGCGTCCAGCAGTGTCGGGTTCACGCCGGCGCCCGGCTCGTCGAGCAGCACGAGTTTGGGCTGCGCGACCATCACGCGTGCGAGTTCGAGCAACTTGCGTTGGCCGCCGGAAAGCACGCGCGCGGGTTGCTGCTCCAGCGCGGACAGGCCGACGAAGTCAATCCAGTGCCGTGCCGCTTCGCAGGCAACAAGTTCCTGCTTCGCCACGGCGCCCGGGCGCAGCCAATTTGCCCAGAAGCGCTCACCCAGTTGGCCGGTGGGGGCGAGCATCACGTTGTCCAGAACCGTCATCGCCGGGAACGGGCGGGGAATCTGGAAGGTGCGCGCCAGACCGGCGCCGAATATGCGGCTGGGCGACGCGCCGCCGATGTGCTGGCCGTCGAGCTGAACCTCGCCCGATGTGGGCTTCATGAAACCGGCCAGGCAATTGAACAGCGTCGTCTTGCCTGCGCCGTTGGGCCCGATCAACCCACCGATCGTGCCGCGCTCAAGGGTAAACGACACGCCGTCGACGGCCGGGTGGCCGCCAAAGACTTTGGTAACCTCGGTGGCCTTCAACAAGACGCTGCTGTTCATCGCGGCGCCGAGAATACCTGAGAGCGCCATGACGGACGACAGCTTCGAGCTTTATGACTTGCGCGTCGAAGTGACAGCACCCGCCGGTGCCACGATCCACTGCAACGCGAAGGTGGGCGACTTCTTCGAAGTGCGCGGCGAGATGCTGCATTTCCCGGACGGCCAGGGCTTTTCGCTGTACTCGCTGGCCGCGCTGCTTCCGCTGCTGCCCGCCAAACAACGCGCCACGCACCTGAACGACTGGATGAGCACCGACGCCGAAGTCGCCTGCCCCGACCCGAGTTGCCCGACACGGTTTCGCATCACGCGGCTCGGCAAGCGGACGTTTCGCCACTCACAGACGACGGCGACTCGGTTGCCGCCGCGGTCGCCGTGATCAACGTCGAAACCATCGAGCTCGCCCCGGGCTACCGCATTCCACGCATCATTCGCGGCGGATGGCAGCTCGCCGGTGGGCATGGCGACGTGGATCGCGCCCGCGCGATTCACGACATCAGTGCCTTTGTCGAGGCCGGACTGAACACGGTGGATGGCGCGGACATCTACACCGGAGTCGAAGAGATTTACGGCGAGTTCAATGCGCGGCGATCCGCGCGGCACCAGCCAGTGCTGCAGGTACACACCAAATGCGTGCCCGACTTCGATGATCTGGCGCGCGTCGATGCGGCCTATGTGCGGGCCATCGTCGAGCGCTCCCTGCAACGCCTTCAAGTCGAACGCCTCGACCTCGTGCAATTTCATTGGTGGGACTATGGCGCGCCCGGTTGCGTGCCGGCTGCATCGGCGCTCGCCGAATTGCAGCGCGAAGGTTTGATCGCGCACCTGGGCGGAACCAACTTCGATACGCCCCACACACAAGGCATGCTCGATGCCGGCGTGCCGCTGGTGAGCATGCAGGTGCAATATTCACTTCTCGACCGGCGGCCGGAGAACGCGTTGCTGGCGCTGGGTGCGAAGCGCGGCGTGCAACTGCTGTGCTACGGCACGCTGGCCGGAGGCTTCTTCTCGAAGACCTGGCTCGATGCGTCCGAGCCCGGGCCCGAGCTGACAAACCGCTCGCTCATCAAATACAAACTCATGATCGATGATTTCGGCGGCTGGGCGGCGTTCCAGGAGCTGCTGCGAGCGTTGCAGACAATCGCCCAGCGCCATGGCGTGAGCATCGCCACGGTGGCGACACGCTGGGTGCTGGACCGCCCGGGTGTCGCAGCGGCAATCGTCGGCTCACGTTACGCCGATCACCTGGGCGACGCGCTCGCGGTGTTCAAATTGCGCCTGCTCGAAGCCGACCACGCCCTGCTGGCACCGATACTCGCCGCGTACCCAGGCGCGCAAGGCGACACCTATGCGCTGGAGCGCGACAAACTCGGGCGCCACGGCCGCATCATGAAGTACAACCTCAACAAGACCTGACTCACACCGAAGGAGACTTCCCATGCGTACATTTCCGAGCACCCCCAGGCCGACGAGTACGTCGTCCGCCCCAAGGGCCACGAA
>JANNKM010000153.1:0-2240 GCA_031396305.1 Rhizobacter sp. | reverse complement strand
CCGGGATCCACCCTCGACTCACTATCCTGGATCCCGGCGTTCGCCGGGATGACAGTTGTTTGTATGTCATCCCGGCGCATGCCGGGATCCACCCTCGACTCACTATCCTGGATCCCGGCGTTCGCCGGGATGACAGTGGCTCAGTCAATCTCGTCCGTCTCCCGCAGGCGCGTGCATTGCGCGTGCGCCTTCCACGACGGACTGGCGCACGCCAGCCGCATGCAACGGTAGAGCGCGAATTCGGTTCGCGCACCGCATTCCTCGCGCGGGCTGCTGCTCGCCCTTGCCACGGGGCGCGGCGTCGGCGCCGGCTTGTCCACGTTGACTCGCGCCTCGGGCAGCTCGGCCCCTGCGGGGCTTGGTGCGGGCGCTGCCGGCGGCTGTACCGTCGGTGCTGCTGGCCGTGACCGCGGCGCAACCTCAGCCACCGTCGCCGCACCCGCGGCCGAGGCGAGCGTTTGCGGCGCGTGAACCACCTTGCGCTCGTTCAGCCCCCAGACTGCAGCGCTGCCGACCGACGCGATCACGACAGCCGCGCTGACCCAGCCCGGGGCGCGCGTCGGCCGTGGCCCGGACGCTGGCTGCGACGCTGCCGCGTTCGCGGTCGGACGCGGCGGCGCCGCGCGGCCACTCAAGCTCGACTGGCGTGCGGCATCGGCGACGGTCTGGTCCAGTTGCGCGAAGAGTCTGTCGTTCGTGAGCCCAGGCTCGGGCGCCTTCTTTGCAACGATGGGCGGCGGTGGCACCGCCGGGGTCGGCAGCGCTGCCATCCGGCTGGAGACGCGCGCGGATTGAGTCTGCAACAGCGCACGACACTGCGCCGCGCTGTGCAGCGCGCTGGTCGGCTGCGCGGCGCCGAGCGCCTCGATCGTGTCATGCAGCGCTTGCCCGCAGTAGAGCCTGTCGGGCAACTCGCGCAAGACCTGGTCGTGCGCCGCCGCCAGCGGTACAGGGGCCTTGCCACTCAGGCAGAACCGCGCCACCGCGGCCAGAGCCCGCAGGTCGGTCCAGGGGCCCACCGACGAAGGTCCGGCAGCGTCGGCATCGGACTTGGCGGCTGCGACAGGCCGGGCCGGCTCGAGCGCGAGCGCCCGGCGCACCGCACCGAACCCCATCAGCACGGGCCGATCGTCGGCAAGCAGCAGAATGTTTGCGGGCGTCACTTCGCCGTGCACCCGGCCCGCGCGATGCAGGGTTTCGAGGGCGCCGAGCAGCGCGTCAAGCAGCGCGCACAGCGCCTTTTCGTCGGGTGCGCCGTGCATCCCCTGGCGCACCGCGAGCAGGTTCTTCCCGGGGTAGTAGGGCATGACGCAATAGACCGTGCCGTCGGCATGCCAGACGCGGTGCACGCGCAGCAGCGAGCTGTGATCGCAGCGTGCGAGCACCCGCGCCTGCTCGACGAAGGCGACGCGGCCACGCTCGAAGGCGTCGGCATCGGATGGGGCGCGCAGCCAGACCTGGCCGCCCGTGCCGCGCACCACTCGCGCGGCAGGCAGATACTCCTTCAGCGCGATTGTCAGGTCGAGCGCCTGATCCCTCGCCAGATAGACGACGCCGGTGGCGCTGATGCGCAACACGCGCTCGATCTCCAGGCCTTCGACGCGCGCGCCGCGCGGCAGCGCCGCGGCGAATTGGGCGGCGGGCGGCGGCGCATCGGGCAAGGGGGTGCTGACCATGTGACCTCGAGTCTCAGAGGAAATCATCCGCCTGATCGGCGCGCCACACCGTTCGCCAGCCCACAGAGCAGCCCCGGATGGCGCGCGTGGCGCGGTCGTTGCGACCCGGCTCATGCACCTACACGAATGCGTGCCGATGTCCGATGGCGCGTGACGACCCTCGCGATAAAGATGCCCCAAGAAGGGATCCACCATGAAGTGGCTCGTGGCGATTGTTCTGGCACTCGGCTGTGGCTTGAGCCGCGTCGACGACGCGGCCCTCGAGCCCGCCAACAGCGTCGATATCGTGGCCGTGTTGCACGCCTCCCAACAGCTTCGGCTCGACGACCTTGACCTGGCTGATCCGGGCAGCCCGCGCGCGCGCAGACTGCGCGAGAGTTTCGACGTGTTGACGCGCGGCCTGCCCCCCATGCCGCGGTTGGAGCTGTCGAGTCCGAGCGCCTGACGGTCGCCGCAACCGGGGCAGCGCAACGCCCGGCCAATTGACCGGCAACAGGTGGGTTCAGGCCGGCCGGGCCGAGCCACGCTGCCCCTGGGAGGGCCCAGGCCGACGCGCCCCCTGAC
>JANNKM010000146.1:0-3266 GCA_031396305.1 Rhizobacter sp. | reverse complement strand
CATTTGCAACGACGAATGAGCCCCTTTCCTGGCCCAACCCGAAGTGCCGGGGCGATTTGCCGTGCCATACGTCGTTTCCGGCTCCTTGTGTGGCCCGCCACACGGCGTCGCCGACGCCTAGCCTGGCGCCGCGAATCGCCCCGGCGCGTGCCCGACCCAAAGCCCGACAGGCTCCTAGGCATCACGTCAGAGGTCGCGCAGCAGCTGCCTGCGCTTTTCCTGGTATTCGGCGTCGGTGATCAGGCCATCATTGCGCAGCTTGTCGAGTGCCCGCAGGCGCTCGGCGACGCCACGGTAGAGCTCGTCAGCGCCCTTGGCAGCGGCGGGCGCGACTGGCGACGCCGGCGACACGGCCGGCGCCTTGCTCGGCGCCGCCGGTGCGGGAAGCGTGGGGAAAACCGGCGCAGCCGCCGCCGCGTCACCGCTCGCGCCGAGTGCGACCCAGTCGGCGCGCACCTGGCGCCCGGTGCCCCCGGCCACTGCGAGCTTGACCTGGCGGTCCACCGGCTGGGCACGCTGGCCGGGTTCGAAAGCGATCAGCATGCCTGTGCCTCGGAATTGCGACTCGAAGTCGCGCCGCGCGAGGCCGACGATCAGCTGAAGCTGGCCGTCCCGCAGGAACACGCGCGCCGTGGTCACCGCGCGCGATGCCAACGGACCCCACAAGCCGAACTGGTCGCTCACCGCGAAGCTCACATCTTGCTCTGCGTTTGCCCGGCCGAGCGCGGCGGCCACGGGCGCACTGATTTCGTCGAGTTGTTTTGCACTGAACAGCGGCTCGCTCTGGGTGTCGACCCATTGCACCTGTTCCAGCAGTGCGCGCAGTTCGGCCGGGGCGACGACCACCGGGTGCTGGTTGAGCACAGCGCCGCTTTCGCGAGTCTCGATACGCACCCAGCTGTAACGCCCGGTGTAGACGTTGGCGACGACTCGACTGTCGGCGGAAGTCGGCAGAATGCGCACGGCGCGGCCCTGGGCCGGGGTGCCTACGTCGGGCTGTGCCCCGGCCGCACCCAAGGCGGTTGAGACCAGGGCGCCTAGCGCATAGCGGGTCAGATGTTGCATCGGGCCTCCAGAATGTTCGATGTCACGATGATGCCGCGTTTCAGGGCTGCGGCAGACCCGCCGGGTAGTCCGGCAAGCCGAGCTGCCCGATCGGCGCGCGACCGTACGCGGCGCTCAGTTCGGCCAGACGCTGCGCCGGCTCCGGGCTGACCTGATCCCAACGGAAGCGCCAGGTCCAGCAGTCCAGTCGCCCGGGCTGGTTCATCCGGCTCGCGCCGCCTTGACCGAGCACGTCTTGCATCTGGCAGACCGCGAGCCTGGCCACCGAGGCCCACGCGGCCCGAATCATGCCCCAATGCATGTCGTGCGCCTGCGCTCCCAAGTAGAGCTGCGCGAAGCGGCGTTCGCGCTCGGTCGCTCCGTGCCACCAGCCGAGAGCGGTGTCGTTGTCATGGGTGCCGGTGTAGGCGCAACAATTCGCGAGGTAGTTGTGCGGCAGGAATGCGTGCTCGGCGTTGCCGCTGAAGGCGAACTGCAGGATCTTCATTCCCGGCAGGCCGAACGCGTCGCGCAGCATCTCCACGTCGGGCGTGATGACGCCCAGGTCTTCGGCAATCACCGGCAGTTCACCAAGCGCACTGCGCAGCGCGCTGAACAACGCGTGGCCGGGTGCGCTGACCCAGCGCCCTTCGACGGCGGTCGGGCAGTCGGCGGGAATTTCCCAATAGCCCGCGAAGCCACGGAAGTGGTCGACGCGTACCAGATCGGCGCGCGTCAGTTCGTGCCGCAGCCGCTCGATCCACCAGGCAAAGCCTTCGCGCTGCATCGCCGGCCAGTGGTACAACGGGTTGCCCCAGCGCTGGCCGGTCGCGGAAAAGAAGTCCGGAGGCACTCCCGCGACGACGCGCGGCTCGAAGGATTCGTCGAGTTGGAACAGGTGCGCGTGCGCCCAGCAATCCGCGCTGTGATGCGCGACGAAGATCGGCAGGTCACCGACCAGGCGGATGCCGCGCGCATTCGCCCGCGCCTTCAGATCGCGCCATTGGTTGAAGAAGCACCATTGCACGAACGACCAAAAGCGCAACTCTTGCGCGTGCTCGGCGCGCGCCGCGGCGAGTGCCCCGGCATCGCGGCGCGCCAGCGGCTCGTCCCATTGTGGCCACCGCCAAACCTGTTGCGCTCGGTAATGCTCGTCCAGCGCCATGAACAGCGCGTAGTCTTGCAGCCAGTGCGACTGCTGCGCGCAGAACGTCGACAGCGCGTTCCGGTCGGCTGCCGCGCCAGCGCTGTCGAAAGCGGCGTGCGCTGCGCGCAGTTTCGCCATGCGCCACGGCGCGACGTGATCAAACTCGATGTGATCGGCACTGAAGTGATGCACCTCGCGGCCGTCGATCGGCGCCAACCAGCCACGTTCGACGAGCGGCTCGAGCGCCACCAGCAACGGCGAGCCGGCGAACGCCGACACGCTCGCGTACGGCGAATTGCCCGGGCCGACCGGCGTCAGCGGCAGCACCTGCCAGACGCTCTGCGCAGCGGTCGCGAGCCATTCGATGAAATGAGTCGCGGCAGGCCCGAAGTCGCCGCTGCCGTGCGGGCCGGGCAATGATGTCGGGTGCAGCAGGACTCCGGCAAGGCGGCGATCGAGGGTAGGCATCGTCGACATAACCCTCCCATGAAGTAGTAATACTACATTGACGGAACTCTTCAATCTCCTCAAGCGATTGCTTCTTCTGGGTAAGTACCTATGCCTCGGCGGATAGATCGACCTTGAGTCGAGCTAGAACGTTCTGTACATTTCCTACAAGAAGGCAGATCGGTGCTGGGGCACACGCTGACCCGGCCGCCAGAGCCCAGGAGACAACCGATGGCAGACGTACAACTGCGCAACGTCGCGAAGGCCTTTGGCGAGGTGTCGGTGCTGCGCGACGTCAACCTGCATATCGCCGACGGCGAGTTTGTGGTGTTCGTCGGCCCCTCCGGATGCGGCAAATCGACGCTGCTGCGAATGATCGCCGGGCTGGAAGACATCACCTCGGGTGAACTGACGATCGACGGCGTGCGCATGAACGACATACCGCCTGCGGAGCGCGGCATCGCCATGGTGTTTCAGTCGTACGCGCTGTACCCGCACATGACCTTGTACGACAACATGGCGTTCGGCCTCAAGCTCGCCCACGTTCCCAAGCCCGAGATCGACGCCGCGGTTCAAAGCGCCGCGAAGACACTGCATATCGAACACCTGCTCGACCGCAAGCCGAAGG
>JANNKM010000134.1:0-2780 GCA_031396305.1 Rhizobacter sp. | reverse complement strand
TGCGCGAGATCGTCTGGAGCTCGCCGCCCGAGCGCCACGACGCGACGCTGTTGCGCCTGGCCGAACCGGTGGCCGGAATCGAGCCGTTGCCGCTCGCCAAGGTGCTGCCGCTGGTCGACGACAGCGCACACGTGTACGTGGTCGGCCACCCCGGTGGGCGCGACCTCGCGTTTTCGCTGCAGGACAACGCGCTGCTCGATCATGAAGGGCCGCCCGCCGGTGCGCCCGCGATCGACGGCGTGTGCCGCGTGCACTACCGCGCGCCCACTGAAGGCGGGAGTTCGGGCAGCCCGGTGTTCAACGCCACGCTCTGGGAGGTGATCGCGCTGCATCACAAGGGCGGCAAGATCGGCATGCCGCGCCTGAACGGCAAGGCGGGCAGCTACGGCGCCAATGAAGGCATCGGGCTGCAGAGCATCGCCAGCGCGATGGCGGTCTGATCCCTTCTCAAGCCACGCTCGGCGTGCCGACTTCGCGATGCGGCTCCTTGTCGCGGTTGGCCACAAACAGACTCTCCAGCACCTCACGCCGCTTGGCGCCGTCGATGTTCGACGCGTCGAGCCAGACGAAGCGCTGCGGCGGCGCAACGGCGACGCTGGCCTGCGCCGTGGCGCGATCGGTCTGTGCATCGGTGAGCACGACGACGCGGGTGATGTGCTCGGCGCGCGCAAGCTCGCCCAGTTCGTAGCGGCAGCCGGCATTGCGCGCCTGGAAGCTGCGCAGGTCCATCAGCACCACGTCGCTGATCGCGAGCAGTGCGGCCAGGGCGTCTTTCCACGCGCTGTCGTGCGCGTAGCACTCGTTGATCCGAAAGCGCCCGTCGGCGTCGCGCGCCAGGTCGAAGCCGCCCAGGCGCGGTGCCACGTCGGCAGGACCGCGGACGAAACGCGATTCGAGGCGACCGTCGAGGAACGTGAAGATGTCATCGGCGTCGAGCGTACGCAGTGCCAGGTCGGTGCCGGCGATCAGCACCGTGTTGCCCGACAGGCGCCAGCGTTCGACCACATGGTCGAACAGGCGTTGCACCTGCGCGTCTTGCTGGAACACGCGCAGCACCAGCAGCGTGGGCGGTCGGCCCGCCGCGTCGTACAGGCGGCGCGACAGCAGCATCACGAATGGAATCCACGCCAACGGCAGCAGCATCACGGCGCCGGCCAGGCCGAGCGAACTCGCCGCCGCCAGCGCGTTTGCCAGCAGCGACACGCCCCACACCGCGGTGAACAACACCATCAATTCCGACAACTGCTTGGCCGCATAGGCGCGGGCCAGCGCATGCGCCAGCCACTTCAGCGGCCACCACGCGAGCAGCCAGGGCAGCAGCGCGGCGAGAATGAACACTGTTCTTGCTCCGAGCCACGCCGGCAGGTTCAGCAGCCAGGCGGCCTCGCGCTGCACCAGAGCGTCCAGCACGTCGAGGCCGGCGATCGACGCCCAGACCAGCACGATGAACGGCGGCAACAGCCACGGCGCGATCGCTCGGGTGGCGCCGCCCAGGCACAACAGCGCCACCAGCACGAGCGGCGGGCCGATCCCGACCGCGAGGAAGACGAGCACTTCGAGCGGCCGCGGCTCGATCGAGCGCCACAACATCACGGCGAAGCAGATAACGCCCCACAGACCCAGCGCCGCCGCCAGGCGCAGGCGCGACCAGCGCCCCAGCAAGGCCAGCGCGGGAAACACCGGCCACACATACGCCAGCGCGAGGACCGGCAGGCGCTTCCAGGAAAACGCGCCCGACTCCATCGCGACGCCGAGCTCCAGCGCCGCCTGGCTGAGCGCCATCAGCACCGACAGGCCGATCAGCAGCAGCGCGAGCAGCAAGCCGGCACGCCGGTTGTCGGACGCCGTCACGCGGGCCGCCGGCGCGCTCGGTGGCGCGGCGGCGATCATGCCGGGCATGGGCCGCGGTGCCGCCTGGGCAGGGGCGCTCATCAACGTGCGCATCGCAGCGCGGTAGCGGTGCGCAAGCCACCACGCGCCGACGAACGACAGGGCCACGGCGACGATGAAGATGAAACTGAGCTTGCCGGTGGAGTAGTCCATGCCATCTGGTGCTGCCGCGGCGCGCAGCATGGCACCGAAATCGGCGCGCGGCAAGGCTCAGTCTTGCAAACCTCGGCAGGCGAAAGGCGCGCGCCTCAAGGGATCGCGGCACACTGGTTGTACTGAGTCAGCCGCGGCGGCGTGTCCGGATCGGCGTACTCGATCAGCACATAGACATTGCTCAGGCAGCCCCAGCCCGTGTACGACGCGGTGAACCCGGTGCCGCCTCCGGCCGACAACAACTTCGTGGCGAACGTCGGATGGTTCATGTAGTAGCTGATCTGCGTCGCAGCCTTGAGGGGGCCCTTCAGGCTCTCCGGTGACGGGACGAGTTCGTAGCGGTACACCGGCTTGCCGTCGGGCGTCTTCCATCCCACGGCGGTACTGCTCGCGGCGAATCGCAAGCCGGGGTCGGGCGGGGTCGTGCTGGCGATGCTCTGGATCGTTGCCACGTCGCCCTCGAGAAAGGCTTGCTTCACGCGATTGGAATTCGTCAGGCGTTCCAGCAGCAACATCGATTGGTCCCGGGCCTCCTGCGCCTTGCGCGCTTCGACGCGGGCGGTTTCCGCGGCGTTCTTCGCTGCGAGTTCCTGAACCTTGGCGCGCTCGGTCTCCGATTTCGCCAGCTCGGCCTGTTTGATCGCGTCGCTTCGATTGAACAGGGCCCAACCGAGCCCGCCAAGCAGCGCCGGCACGAGCACGAGCACGGCTGACAACAAGCGCTTGCGCGACTGCAG